>CAZENJ010000079.1:0-10427 GCA_964513485.1 uncultured Thermotogae bacterium
ATACTCTTTCAATTAAAAAACCCCCTGCTAGCTGCAGGGGGTCCGGGCTATTTCAATGAAACTCCGCTTAGAATTCGCCCTCCATGGTAAGAGCCATAAGGCCCTTCTGGAGGTGCAACCTGTTTTCGGCCTGATCGTAAACAAATGACAGTTCCGGATCGTCCATTATTTCGTCCGAAACCTCGTTGCCTCGATCCACCGGCATACAGTGCAGCAGGTAACCGGGGTCGGCCATTTTCTGCTTTTCTTTCGTGTATTTCCAGTCCCTGTGTTCCCCGGCCATCTCTATCTCTTTCTCCTTACCGATCTCGTAGCGGTCCGGACTCATCCAGTTCCTGGGGTAGACGATATCGGCATCCTCTACCGCCGAATCCATGCTGTTCGTAACTTCAAACGAACCGCCGGACTTCTTCGCGTTCTCACTGGTTATGTCCAGAACGTCCGGATCCAAATCGTACCCTTCCGGATGGGCCAGCGTTACGTCCATACCAAACAGCGCAGATGTCAGTAGATTGGATTGTATCGAACCCCATGACCGTACCCAGGGCGAATAGGCCCAGGTTACGGCTATCTTTTTTCCTTTGAGGTTCCCGACCTTTTCCTGCATCGTCATTACATCAGTCATCGACTGACAGGGGTGGTAGACGTCTGAGGCCATATTGATGATGGGAACAGAAGAGTACTTGCCCATCTCGTACATGATTTCGGTACCCTGGCCGTAATAGTCGACCTTGTCCTCGAGAATTCGAACTCCGACACCCTCGGAGTAGCGGCCCATGACCCTGGTGGTATCCTTTATCGACTCGCCGCCGCCGGGCTCCCTGTTGATGGATATCCGCATCGTCTCCGGTGCGAGAAACTGGGAATGGCCGCCAAGCTGACTCATTCCTGCTTCAAACGACTGCCTCGTCCTCGTCGATGTATTGAAAAAGAGCATCATGAAGGTCTTGTTTTCCAGTACGTTCAGCGTTTCCCCGGAATAATGACGGCTCTTCAGATCACCGGCCACCTTTAACAGTATGTCCAGTTCCTCTTTGGACCAGTCCTTGACGCTGATCATGTTCTTTCCGGATAAATCGTGCCAGCTCATTGGTAACCTCCTAGGATAATAGCAAGCTCAACAGGCCCTTCTGGGCGTGCAGCCTGTTTCCGGCTTCCTGGAAGACGATCGAATTCGGACCGTCAATTACCTCGTCCGTAACTTCCATGTCCCTGTCCGCCGGCAGGCAGTGCATGTAATAGGCGTCGTCGGTCAATTCCATCTTATCTTTCGTCGTAATCCAGTCCCTGTTGTTCTCGAAGACTTCTCTAGCTTTATCCAGATCCGCGGTGGATCCGTCGGTCGGTTGAAGCGTCCAGGATTTTGGATACACTACATCGGCATCGGCAAATCCTTCTTCCATGTCGTGGACGATCTCGAAATCTCCCCCGTGCTTTTTTGCCCGTTTTTCCGTCACATCAAGCACTTCGGGGTCCAGATCTAGGCCCTCGGGATGCGCCAGTGTTACGTCCATGCCCATGGTTGCAGCACTAATAACCGCCGACTGAGGCACGGATAGCGGCTTTTCAACCGAACCGGAATAAGCCCAGCTCATGGTAAATTTCTTCCCGGTCAGATCCTTTCCCATCTTTTCCTGCATAGTCATGACGTCCGCCAGGGCCTGGCAGGGGTGGTATCCGTCGTCCTCCATATTGATAATCGGGACGGAGCCCCACTCAGAAAATTGCTTCAGGATCTTATAACCCTTGCCGTACTGCCAGTCCGTCTTGTCCCCGTAAATTCTGATCGAGATGGCGTCTCCCATCTCGGACAGGACTCGGGCAACGTCGCTAACCCGCTCGGTAGAATAAGCCTCTTCTTCTCCTTTCAGTGCGGGAGTATATACGGCTCCCGGCTGGAGAAAGTGGGCATGTCCGCCGAGCTGGGTCATTCCGGCTTCGAAGGAATTTCTCGTCCTGAGGGACGTATTGTAGAACAACATAAACAGCGACTTTGCCGGCAAGACGTTCGTCTGTAGTTCCCCTCTAATCTGTTTCCTCTTCAGGTCATGTGCCGCCTCGAGAATCGCGTCGATCTCGTCTCTCGTAAAATCCAGCCAGGTCAGAAAATCTCTTCCGTTAAGTTGCGTGTTCGACATAACTTCCTCCTTTATTTTGTTATTGTCGTTCCGGTCTCCCCTTCAAGGGCTTCAAACACCTTGTCCAGAGACGTAATTACCGCCTTATTACCGCCCGATTCGACGAATTTGATTCCAGCTTTTACTTTGGGTTTCATTGAGCCCCGAGCAAAATGTCCTCCCTCCAGGTAATCTCTCGCTTCAGCGACGGTAATTCGAGCTAGAGCTCTCTGGTCGGGCTCGTCGTAATTAAGGTAGACGCTTTCAACGTCCGTGAGAATAAGCAGGACTTCCGCCCCCACGTCCTCGGCCAGCTGCTCGGAGGCGAGATCCTTGTCGATTACGGCTTCCCGACCGACCAGCTTATCTCCCTCACGGACCACGGGTATGCCACCACCGCCGGCCGCGATTACAACTGTATGAGCTTCCAGCAGCTGTCTGATCGGCTCCTTCTCGACTATCGCCTCAGGTTCTGGCGAAGGCACCACCCGGCGATAACCCCTACCTGCATCCTCAATCATGTCGTAGTCTTTCTCGTCCTTCAGTCTTTCCGCGGCTTCTTTCGTGTAGAACGGACCTACCGGCTTTGAAGGATCCTCGAAAGCGGGGTCGTCTTCGTCGATCAACGTTTGTGTCAGAACCGTCGCGACGGGAATATCGCCCCTGCCGTTCTGGTTAAAAACATTATCCAGGCTCTGAGCTAACATGTAACCGATGAAACCCTGGCTCTCGGCACCGCAGACGTCGAGAGGGTGGGACGGAACCTCCTCCTTCGCTATCTCGTTCTGGAGCATCAAATTCCCCACCTGTGGTCCGTTACCGTGCGAGACGACTATCTTGTAAGTACCGGATAATACCATCTTCCCTATCTGTCTCATCGTCTCGTTTACGTTCTCGATCTGCTGTCTTGCCGTCCCCTCCTGCCCGGGCTTTAAAATAGCGTTCCCTCCTAACGCAACGACCGTCAGGATCTTGTCATTACTTGCCATACTTTTCCCCCTTGTTGAAATTGTTAATTATCGGATTCTTCCAGCGCATCTTCCATCAGCGCCCAGTGTTTTTCCATCGAGGCCCTGGCTCCCTCGAGATCCCTTTCCTTTACCGCCTGGAATAACTTTCTATGTATATCGAAGCATCTCTTTATCCGGGAATCGTCCACGAGGTAGTACTTATGGGTCAACTCCCGGTAAAGGGACCCGTTAATCGTAGCAAGCAGCGGTTGAGCCGCTTCGACGACCAGCGGGTTGTCGGTTAAGCTGACAAGGGCCTCGTGAAAATCGTGGTCTGCATCCATGTACTGCTGGTACTCTTTTTCCGTCGAATGCCCCTTCATCTGACTCAAGGAACTCCTCACCGAAGCGAAATCCTTATCCCGGCTATCCTCCACTATGATTCCCAGCATCGCGTTTTCCAGGTTCTTCCTCGCCTCAATTATGTGGAGATGGCTCATCTCCTTTTCGATAAAAGAAAGATCGGTGGATATCAGGTTGCTATCATGGATTGACTCGCTCAGATAGGTTCCGGAGCCGATCTTCGTGTTAACTATATCCAGTGCCTGAAGTCCGCTCAGTGCTTCTCTAACCGAGGGCCGACTGACATTCATCTTTTCGGCCAACTCGTGTTCCGAAGGTAGCTTTTCCCCGGGGCGTAGCTCTCCCGCCTCGATTGCTTCGATGATCTGTTCAGCGACCTTTACGCTTTTTTTCTTCGACGGTTCAATTTTCTTGAACATTCTGTCACCAAAACTTCTGGTTCTCGCGGAAGCTTCAATCGCCTTGCTCTTTTTTCAAGTCTTCCAGCAAACCGGTACGCCGGTTAAAGTCCTCTATTCTGCGATCGATTTCCCCTACCTGGTCGTGGATTTCCTCCCAGTAATTCGGCCAGTCGTACCATTGTGCATTCAACTCTTCCAGTTCCTTTCCCTGCTGTTCTATCCAGGTGTAATACTTCAGGTTGTGGATTCTCTTTTTCTCGTAATAAGTCAACTCCTTCATGTTGTCCGTGGTCACGCCCTGAATGAATCTGTGATAGTCCTTAATCGCGTCCTCACGGGTATAATCTCCGTGCGATTCCCGCATCTCTTCCAGCCGCGTTTCGTAGAGCTCCATGGAGTCAGTGAACACGGTCATGACGACGTCGTCTTCCGTAAGTTCGAAGTGTTTGGCGTACTTAATAGCCGAAGTCAAATTGGCCACGGAGGAAATCCCCAGCAGGGGCAGTTTTTCGATCGTTTTGGTCGGTACGTTCTGGTCTTCCAGGTATTCCTGGCCCGCCGGTTCGTTAAATAGCCTGATCAGGTTCATCGAGTTCGAATCATCTATATCGATTACCATGTCGGTATTTCTGACGTTGTGAATCCAGGGAACGTGCTTGTCACCAATTCCCTCTATCCTGTGTCCGCCGTAACCGTTCCGGAGGAGCGTCGGGCACTGGAGCGCCTCGCCGACTGCGATTTTTGAAGTCGGATACTGCTCCTTCAGGTAATCTCCACACCCCATTGTACCGGAAGACCCCGACGTTAGGACCACTCCCGAGTAATTGGACTTCGGCGTCATTTCCTGGGCCAGCACCTCTTCCATTGCGGCACCGGTCACCTCGTAGTGCCAGAGGTGATTGCCGAACTCGTCAAACTGATTGAAGATGACTATGTCGTCCCTTTCTTCTTTGAGCTCCCAGCACTTGTCGAAGATTTCCTTGACGTTACTCTCGCACCCGGGAGTCGCTATGACCTCACCGGCGACCTTCGAAAGCCAGTCGAACCTCTCCTGGCTCATCTCTTCCGGCAGGATCGCGACTGATTCACAGGCAAGCAGGTCGGCATCGTAAGCACCCCCGCGGCAGTAATTACCGGTAGAAGGCCAGACTGCTTTCTGGTAAGTCGGATCAAACTGGCCGGTAGTCAACCGGGGCACGAGACAGCCAAAGGTCGCGCCAACTTTATGAGATCCGGTCGGAAACCATTTTCCGACCAGTGCAATGATCCTTGCGTCAACGCCCGTCAGTTCGGACGGCAGCTCCATGTAGTTGACTCCATCGTAAAGACCGCCCTGTTTTACCGGCTCGTTTTTCCAGGTAATTCTGAACAGGTTATACGAATTGATGTCCCAGAGACCAACATCCTTTAACTCGTCCTTTATTACTTCGGGTACCAGCTCAGGGTTCTTCTGCTGTTCCAGCGTGGGAATTATTATATTTCTTTCCCTGGCTCGCTCAACCGTACTTTCTATCTGATCTTCGTCCAAAGATAAATCTATAATCGGCACCACCTCGACCTTGAAGGATTGAATTTCAAAATAAATTGACAGAAACTATTGCTGTTATCGTAACTTACGTGAATTCACGAAGTCCCCGGGACCAACACTCTTTTCAAAGCCTCGATCGACAAATCTAACGGTCGGTAAAAATGTAAAGCTGTCTTACAGATTAGATACTACGGTAAAAGAATGGTTAAATCAATAAATCATCACGGCACGGGTGGATTTGGTCCCGACAAATATTCTGCTAGCTCTGGTAGGCCCGGAGGATTCTCTCCGGTGTCGCCGGGTACTGAAAAACCCTACCTCCGATAGCATCGCTAACCGCGTTTATAACGGCGGCATGCGCGGCCATCAGCGGCACTTCGCCCAGCCCTTTTGCTCCGTAGGGACCTTCCGGATAGTCGGCTTCGACGAAGTCTACTATCAGCTCGTCCGGAACGTCCTGGGATGTAGGCATGAGGTAATTCGTAAAATCGGGATCGAGAAACTCTCCTCCCGCCTCAGCGAGATCTTCTGTAAGCGCGTAACCGATTCCCTGCGCCACCCCTCCCTCTACCTGACCGGCGGCGGTAGTCGGATTGATTATTTTCCCGGAATCGTGGACTGCGACGTGTCGGGTAACTTGAGCCTGCCCGGTCAAACTGTTGACCTCGACGTCGCTGATATGAGTCGCATAAGAATAAACGAAGTAAGCATCGCCCTGCCCCGTTTCCGGTTTCCAGTTCTTCATGCCCTTCCTTGCCCAGCCCTCCGCGGCGAGATCCACGTTTCGGGACCACATCTCTCCGGCCACCTCTCCCAGGGCCACCCTATTCGTTCTGTCGCTTTTGTCTATTAGATGACCTCCCTCGAAAAGGGCGTCCTGGCAATTAAGTAAATCGCCCGCCACGGCTACAATACGTTTCTTCAGGGTTTCAAGCGCGTCGATGATCGCGTTACCGGCCATGGTTGTAGTTCTCGAGGCCACGGTTGGGCCACTATCAGGGACTCTGGACGTATCTACCTCGGTTAGATCCACCTTTTCCACTTCCAAACCGAGGGGGTCCGCCGCTATCTGGGCCAGAACCGTTTCCGCCCCCTGACCCATCTCCGTATTACCGACGGCCACTGTCAGGGTACCGTCAACTTCCAGCTTGACGTAAGAGCCGGCTTTTTCCAAAAAGGGAGCGCCGGCTCCCATGCCGACGCCGTACATCACGGTGGACATACCTATACCTTTCTTTACCTTCTCGTGTCGTTCGTTCCAAACTTCGTATTCATTTCTGGTCTCGGACCAGTCGGACAGATCCCTGGCCCGTTCCAGAGTTCGCTTTATTCCGACGCTTTTCTCCAGCTTCTGACTGGTGGCCGTGTTATCCCCCGCCCGCAATACGTTCTTCTGCCTCAGTTCGTCGGGGGGCTTGCCGAGCTTTTTCGCGAGCAAATCCATCTGTGACTCGTGCGGAAAGATAACCTGGGGACTGCCGAAACCACGAAAAGCCCCGTTGGGCACCTTGTTTGTCGCGACGCTTTTAGCTACGACTCGGACGTTCGGAATCGAATACGGCCCCGGCGTGTGAACGAGCGATCTAAACAGCACGGCTTCGGACAGGGTTTGATACGCCCCGGAGTCCAGAAAGACTTCCGCTTTTATTCCGAGAAGGTTTCCGTTTTCATCCGCTGCAGTTTTGTAACGAACGACCGAAGGGTGGCGTTTGCTCGTGGATAGGATGTCTTCCCTCCTGTCGTAGGTTAACTTGACAGGTTGCCCGGCTTTATGAGCCAGTAGTGCCGCGAGGACGGCAACCTGAGAGGGCACGTCTTCTTTTCCCCCGAACGCACCTCCGGTCTCCAGCTGAACCACCCGGACTTTGTTTATCTGGTATCCCAGGGCGGCAGAGACGGCGTTTTGCACGTAAAAGGGACATTGCATAGTACCGTGAATTTCCATCTTGCCCCGGGCCACCGGTACGGCAGTCATCCCCTGGGGTTCTATGTATCCGTGCTCCTGGTGGCCGGTTCTGTATTCGTTACTCACTACTGCCTCAGCTTCCGCGAAAGCCCTATCGATATCACCCTTCTCAAGGACCATTTCATCAAAGAGGTTCCCCGTTTCACTGACTTCGTCCTGTGCGACCTGAGGACTATCCCCCTCCAGTGCCTCCAGCGGATCGAAGACGGCTTCCGTTTCCCGGTACTCAACTTCTACAGCTTCGGCTCCCCTTTCAGCGGTTTTCCTACTTTCAGCAGCAACCAGCGCTATCGGCTCTCCGATGTAGCGGACCTTATCGCGGGCAAGGGCCGGCTGATCTTCTTCGATCACCGGCACGGTATTCCGGCCAGGAACGTCTTCCGCAGTAACTATCGTTTCTACTCCCTCAAGTTCTTTTGCTCGGTCGGTATCTATCTTTTCGATTTCCCCGCTCGGCACCGTGCTCCGAACGACGGCGGCGTAAAGGGAACCCTGGGGCCTGTAGTCGTCGGCGTAAATCGCTTTTCCCGTAACTTTGTCCACCGCGTCGACTCTGGTTTCGCTCCTGCCGACGGGTCCGGAGGTTTCTCTTTCGGACTCAAGACCTTCCGTCACTCTATTGTCGTCTTTCAATATTTTCCTTCCTCCTCAAAGAAATCCATCCGCCAAACCTGTCGGGGTAGTTCTCCATGATCTATCTGTAAAAACTCGCTGCTATTTCGTTCTGCTGTGCGATATAGTCCTTAATATCCTGATTCTTCAGTTCCCCGTCCTCGACCAGGACTTTGCCATTTACCATGTTGAAATCTACCCCTTTCGTATCACACATCAACAGGGCGGAAACCGGATCCGACAGCCCACCGGCATACTCCAGTCGATTTAAATCCACCATCACTAGATCCGCCGCCTTGCCGGGCTCTATCGACCCCAGTTCGTCTTCTCTACCGAGGGCTCGGGCCCCGCCAATGGTGGCAAACCGGAGGACTTCTCTCGGCGTTAGCGAATCCGCGCCGTACTTTACCCGCTGGAGCAGGAGGGCCTGCCGGAGCTCCTTGATCATATTCGAGGTATCGTTGCTGGCCGAACCGTCCACCGCCAGGCTAACATCAATATTTGTATCCTTCATTGCCACTACCGGCGCTATTCCGGAACCGAGCCTCATGTTGGAAGACGGACAGTGGGACATACCGACTCCCGCGTCCGATAGCTTTTCGATCTCCCGTTCGTTCACGTGAACCAGATGAGCAAACCAGGCCCTGTCGGTGAGCCAGCCGAGGCTCTCCATGTAATCAACGGGCCGCATCCCGACCTCTTCCAGACAAAAATCCGTTTCGTCCCCGGTCTCCGCCAGATGGGTGTGGAGCATAAGGTCTTCCCTTTCCGCCAGTTCCGCTGTCTCTCTCATTATCTCGTCCGTAACGGAAAAAGGAGAACAGGGTGCCAGCGCAACCCTGGTCATGGCGAACTCTTCCCGCTCGTGATGCTCCCGGACAACCCGGCCGTATTCGTCCAGGATTTCTTCTTCGGACTGGACTACTTCTTTCGGAGGTAAACCGCCGTCTTCTTTTGAGAGGGACATACTCCCCCTTGTCGGATGAAACCTAATTCCGATTTCCCGGGCGGCCTTAACTTCAGCATCAAAGAGATCGTTCTGGTCATCCGGAAAGAGGTAAAGATGGTCGCTGGTCGTCGTGGCACCGCTCAAAAGCAATTCCGCCGTACCGATCACCGTGCTGACACGAATTGCCCGGGTATCTATCTTCGCCCACCGCTCGTAGAGTTCCGTCAACCAGGTAAATAGCTTAGCGCTGTTGACTTCCTTGAAATTCCGAAACAGGGTCTGGAAGATGTGATGGTGCGTATTGATCAATCCCGGAATCATTACCTTGCCCGATCCGTCGATAACCTCTTCCGGTTCCTCGCCCCCATAGGGGGAACTTCCGAGGCTTTTTATTCTATTGTTCTCAATCAAGACGTAGGCATCGCTCAGCTCCCGCCCGTCTGGATCCGCCGTAAATATCGTATCCACGTTTTTGATTAATTTTAATTTCTTTTCACTCATTGTTATCTAACAGGCATGTTAATCGTGACGCGGGGTTTTTGCAACAAAGCTTCTGCCGGGATTCCTCCGCTGGTCGAATCCTCAGGGAAAAGTTTTCCGGCCCAGACCGGGCAGGAAAAATAATAAATTCAACTCTCTGCCGGCGCCGGACGATCGAGCGGTAAAATTTTTACACGCTCAAGCAATAGGCCCGATAAGATGCCCCAGGTACAGGACCAGGGAAGAGCTGACCGTAATCAGGATATTATCATCGATCGGTCCGAACTCGTAACGCTCGATATAAGACGCGACTACCGCAGCGATCAGGCCCCACAGAGCCAGGCCGCCCATCCGGGCAAGAAAGTACCCTGCCGGCGCACAGAGGGCAAGCATAAAGACGTTACCGATAAAACTCTTCGTTCGCTCTGCGAATAACGCGTTCCGAACGACGCCCGTAATCCCGTCCCCAAAGGCCATGAAGATAGGAGGAATGATTGCCATCCAGGGATTGTCAAAAACTATCCACAGCGTGAAGACCGTTACCCCCCACATGAAGCAGAAGTGGACTTCGTTCCTGTTTTTCTTCACCTGGACCCACTCGAGCAAATTACCCGTAAGGTGAGGTATGAGTGTCGCAACCGTCAATAAAAGCCCAATTATCAACGGATAGGCGTAAGGAAACGGAAAATTCCCTTCTCTGAAAACGAAGGGAACTACAAAGAGGACCACACCGCCCGCGAGCATGTGGACTATTTTCCTGTCATAGTAAACGGCTACGTTTTTTTCTATACCCCGGGCCCTCATCCACTTATAAGGGTACTCAGTCAATAAGGTCACGCTTAGAGCGTACAGGGTCAGCAGTACTGTCCAGAAAATCTGATTGTTATAGATCGTCCGGAGAAAAATCACGTTATCAGTCCCCTCTTTGAATTTCGAATTCCCTTTAGTTTACCGGATCGAACTCGAAAAACCATCCTGGCAGTCTCCGATCTCGAAGAAGACGACGGGGCCGGCCGCCTCCATAGGAGGGCAGCAGGCAAAAGAGATATTGGATGAATGAG
>CAZENJ010000080.1:0-9838 GCA_964513485.1 uncultured Thermotogae bacterium
TCGGCAATATCGAAAAGGCGGGAACTACCCCCATAACCTCTGTGCTCGACTACGCCGAGAAACCGGAACAACCGGGACTTCACTTCATGAAATCCTCTTCCGCAGCAGCAGAAATGGTCACTCTCTGCGCCGCAGGGGGCTCGGCGGCTCACCTATTTACTACCGGGCAGGGAAACATAGTCGGACACCCTCTGTTACCGGTAATAAAGACCACGGCGAACCCCAAAACAGCGAGAGAGATGAAAGAACATATCGACGTGGATATTTCCGGCCTGCTAAAACAGACGATGGAAATGGAGGAAGCCGGCGACGCTCTTATGGAAGCCCTGAAAAGAACTATAAATGGACGGCGGACCGCTGCCGAAACCCTGCGCCACAAGGAATTCATCCTGACGAAACTTTTCCCGTCGGCATAGATGAGATTTTAACTGATATCCGGTCGAGAAAATTTCACTGGAACGAAGTTTATTCACCACGGTGAAAAAAGGGAGGAATTAAAGTGAAAGTAAATGGCAAGAAAGTGTGGAAAATGTTGAGTGAAAGACAAACGACAATTTTAGCGGCCAATACAAGATCCGAGCTATCGATCGAGCCGATTATGGCGGCGGTAGAGGAGCTGGATAGTGTGGTCGCGATAGAGCTGGCCAAGAACGAATGCTTCGACCCGTGTTTTACGGGGATTGAGCCCGACGAGCTGAGCCAGCTGGCGGATAAGTACGCGGAAAAAGTGGGCGATCCGGCCTATTTCATGCACGAGGATCATAACACTTTCGGAGCAAACGGAGGCACGCCGGAGGAAAAGAAGAAATCGGAAGAGTTTCGGGACATCGGAATGAAAAGCGGGTACAGTTCGTTCAGCGTCGACGCCTCTTACCTGCCGCTGGAGCAGAACCTGGAGGCAACCCTGGAACTGGCCCGACCGATAGTCGAGGCCGGACACGGTCTGGAAGTAGAGGTCGGCGAAATAAAGAAAGGTGGTATATCGGAGGTCGGCGAATCCGCCTACTTTGCTCAACGGTTGACGGAGGAAGGAATTCAACCTCAGTTGCTGGCAATAAATAACGGTTCAAAACACGGGCACTACGGAGAAGGGGAGTGGCCACACATAAACCTGCGCCGGACATACGATATCGCCAGAGCCATCAAACAGTACGGCTTCGTCGGTATTGCTCAGCACGGGACCTCGGGTACCAATAAGCAGGTCCTTCACCAGTTCCCGGAACACGAAATCAAAAAGGCAAATGTAGCAACGGAGTTCCAGGACGTGATCATGGAGCACCTGCCGGACTCCCTGCGCGAGGAACTGGAAGCGTGGTCGGAGAAACACGGAAAAGCGGTAAAATTTGCCCACAAGGAATACAGAGAAAAGCTGATGAACATCGACCGAGAGTACAAAGAAAAAATATTCCAGGGAACCTTTGAGAAGGCGAAAGACTTCATCCGGGCCTTTAACGCCGAGGGATTGGCCCGAGAACTGTAATTTAAAGCTACACTTACATAGAATTTATTGATCTTCAGGGGGTTCTGGCGTAAGGGTTCGATCTCCTTTCGATCAAAGAAGGCCGACAGAATACGGACAAACAAGGGGTGATAAAGTGAATACAGCTCCTTCGGGTAATCTGCTCGTGGCTCAGTCCGGCGGACCGACGGCGGTAATCAACAACAGTCTTTACGGGGTAATAAAAGAAAGCCGGAACCATCCGGAGATAACGGGAGTACTTGGTGCCCTTCACGGCATCGAAGGCGTGCTGGAAGAAAATATCATCGACCTGGAGAAAGAGGATCCGGATACTTTAGAGGGGTTAAAAAAAGCCCCGGCTTCCGCCCTCGGATCCATCAGGTACAAAGTTACGGAAGAAGATTACTCGCGGATATTAACCGTCTTTGAAAAATACGATATTCGATATTTCTTCTATATCGGCGGCAACGACTCCATGGATACCGCGGACAAGGTAGCTCGGCTCAGCCGAGAATCGGGACGAGAGTTACGCGTTATGGGGATACCAAAGACCGTGGATAACGATCTGGTGGAAACGGATCACTGCCCCGGTTACGGGAGTGCCGCGCGATATACCGCTATAACGGTGCGAGAGATTGGAATAGACGTCGAAAGCTTACCCCCTCCAGTAACAGTGTTTGAAACAATGGGAAGAAACAGTGGCTGGTTGACCGCGGCAACGGCGCTGGCCAGGGGGGATGGCTACCCGGCGCCAAATTTGATCTACTGTCCGGAACAACCACTCGCCAGAGAAGATTTTCTGACCGACGTGCAAGACACCTATGACGAATACGGTTACGCTCTGGTAGCTGTAAGCGAAGGCCTCAAGGACGAGAACGGTAATCCCATTTCAATGGCGGGCGGCGAGGTCAAATCGGACGATTTCGGTCACGCCCTGGCCGGAGGAGTTGGGAGCCGTCTCTCGGATTTGATTAGCGAAGAGCTTGGTCTTCGCGCCAGAGATGAAAAACCGGGGCTTGCCGCCCGCTGTTCATCCCAATTGGCTTCGGAGACCGATCGAACAGAAGCAAGAAAGCTGGGGATGGAAGCGGTTAAATTGGCAATCGGCGGCGCTTCCGGCAAGATGGTCGCACTTAAAAGGCCGGAATCCGAGGAATATCGGGTTGAAATAGCCCCAGTCCGCCTGAAAGATGTCGCTAACGCGGAGAAAAAGATGCCAGAAGAGTTTTTGAACGATCGGGGAAACGACGTAACTGAAAGCTTCTACGATTACGCCCGACCGCTGATCGGTGGGCATCTACCGGAATACTCAAAACTCCAGATGATCCCTGTAAATCGATAAACAATGAAAATAGACCTGAGATACGGCAAGGACGAACTGTCGCTTGAACTACCGGGAGATAAGGTTATCTCGGTAGTAGAACCGGAATTGGAACGACCTGAGCTGGAACCGGAATATTTGCTACGAAGCTCGCTCCGGCAGCCGGTGGAATCCGAAGAACTATCCGAGTTAGTCGGAGATGTCGGAAGTGGTGCCTCGGTAACGGTAACACTGGAAGACCATACCCGACCGGTACCAACCGGACCGTTAGTCGACGTCCTTATGGAAGAGCTTACGAACGCGGGAATTTCCCGGGAGAAGATTACCTTCTTAATTGCCACAGGCATACATAGGGATTTGAAGCCAGCGGAAATGGACGAATTAAGGGAGTTAGTCGGCCCGGAACCGGGGATAGTCAACCATCACGCTGGTATCGAATCGGAGCTAACTTCTGTCGGAGAATTAACTTATCCTGACGGCACCACAAAAGAACTCTCGGTAAACCGCCATCTAGTGTCGGCGGATATCTCCATTCTCACCGGGGACGTGGAATTTCATCAGTTATTTGGATACGGAGGTGGAGCTAAGTCCGTGTTGCCCGGAACCGCCGATGGCGAATCAGTAAGATTTAACCATTCCCTGTTGGACCTCCCGGAAGCCAGAGCGGGCAACCTGAATAACCCTTTGCGAAAAGCTGCGGAAAAGGCAGCCGATTTGGTCGGGATTGACTACTCGCTGAACCTGGTGTTAAACCCTGAAAAAGAACCACTTTACTGCTACTCCGGTGATGTACATAAAAGTTTTCGAAAAGCAGTTGCAAAAGTAGACGAACTATATAAAGTCGGCTTTCAAGACAGGGCGGAACTGGTTATTGTCGAAGCGGGCGGCCACCCGAAGGACATCGATCTCTATCAAGCCCAGAAAGGGGTGGAAAACGGTCTCGAACTATTAAAACCGGGGGGAGATATGGTTCTAGTTGCCCGGTGCCCGGACGGCTGGGGGTCCGAGACGTTTCATCGCTGGATCAGGGAAGCGGACGATATCTCTGACACTTTCAAGAGAATCGAGGATAATTTTGTCATCGGCGGCCACAAGGCCTATATTTACGCAAAGGAAAATAGAGAGGCCGAGCTATACCTCGTATCCGAAATGAAAGAGGATAAAGATCTGCAAAAGATATTTACCCCGATGTCTCCGGGGAATCTGGAGGAAAAAGCGGAGGCTGCAAGTTCGATATCCGTGCTGAAGCTGGGCTCCTGTACCCTCCCGGTTCGGAGCGGTTGAAGGTTATACCAGTCGATAAAACGAGGAGTGAAATATGAAAGGCGTAAACGGCAAATATCTTGACGTGAATTTATCTCGGAGATCAATCCATACCTACGATATTCCGGAAAAATGGTATCAGCTCCACCTCGGCGGAAGAGGGATAGCTGCGAGAATTGCCGCCGCGGAACTGAAAGGAGGTGAGGACCCGCTCGGGCCCGAAAA
The DNA here is from genome assembly GCA_964513485.1 of uncultured Thermotogae bacterium. Classification (GTDB taxonomy): domain Bacteria; phylum Bipolaricaulota; class Bipolaricaulia; order M55B111; family M55B111; genus JAGXLP01. The sequence continues at coordinate 4,269 of CAZENJ010000080.1, forward strand.
TCTGATCATCTTTTCGGTCGGACCTCTACAGGGAACCAATCTGGGCGGCGCCGGCAGACACTGTGTTACCGCAAAATCCCCGAAAACAAATAGCATATCGGACTCCTACGCGGGTGGTTTTTTCGCGCACGAACTGGCACTTTCCGGATACGACGGGATCATAATCAGAGGACGGTCGGATGACCCAGTTTACCTAACTCTGATTGGCTCCGAGGGGGAACTGAGGTCTGCCGGGGATCTATGGGGTAAAACCACCTACGAAACGGAGAAGCTCCTGCAGGAGAGACACGACGGTAGCAAAGTCAGCTCAATAGGGCCGGCCGGAGAAAACGGGGTCCTGTTTTCCTGCATTATAAATGATATGGGTAGAGCTGCCGGTAGACCGGGCTTTGGAGCCGTAATGGGTTCAAAAAACCTGAAGGCTGTGGCGATAAAAGGATCGGAAAAAAAGGAATATCACGACAAAGAAGCATTTACCGGGATCCGGGCTGATTTCGCGAGAAGCCTTACTGACGAGGAAGGACAAGAGTTCGGAAAATACGGGACTCCCGGCGGCGTTCTCGGCTTGAATGAAACGGGCATTCTCCCCACGGAAAACTTCCGCCGGGGCGAATTTGACGGGGCGAAGGAAATAAGCGGGGAAACCCTATACGACGAATACATTACGGAAAGAGACACCTGCGCCGGGTGCCCCGTCCGCTGTAAAAGGGTCGTCAAAGCCGAGTTTGCGGGTGAGGAAGTGGACGGAGCAGGGCCGGAATACGAGACAATAGCGGCACTCGGTTCACTCGTCCTAAACGACGACCTCTCCGCGATAACGCTGGCAAACAAAAAATGTAACGAGTACGGCATGGATACTATCTCCGCCGGTGCGACCATTGCCTATGCCATGGAGGCATACGAAAAAGGCTACCTGGAGGCCCCTGAGGATATCGACCTGAACTGGGGCAACCCGAAAACAGTAACCAGTTTGATCGACAAAATAGCAATGAGAGAAGGGTTCGGAGATTACCTCGCCCGGGGTATCGAAAGCCTGGAAGAAGAACTGGGAACGGATTTCGCACAACAAATAAAGGGGCAGGAACTTGCGATGCACGATCCCCGGGGGAAGAAAGGTTTCGGGTTGAGTTACGCTACCAGCCCCAGGGGAGGTACCCACGTGGAAGGGATGCACGACTCCGTCTTCGAATCCAACGCAACTGCCGAGGAACTCGGCTTCGGAGAAACGTACGACCGGCTTGCTCTTAGCGGCAAGGCGGAACTGGCCAAGGTATACGAGGATTTGATGTCCTTTACCAACAGTGCGATCATGTGTCGGTTCACCACATTCAACCGGGCCGGCGACCGGTATAACTACCCCGAGCTCCGCCAGGGACTCAATGCGGTGACCGGAAGGAATATTGGTCCGGAGGAGATGCTGGCGATTGGGGAACGCAACCTGCTCCTGCTGAAGCTTCTATCTTACCGTGAGGGTTACAGCAGGGAAGACGATGATTTAACGGACCGCCTTAAAAGCCGCTTACCGGCCGGAGGCAGTAAGGGTGAGGGTTTACCGCAGGAAGATCTGAGCGAGCTGAAGCAAAAGTACTACGAACTGAGAGGACTGGAGGAAGAGGGAGTCAGGGAAGCTAAATTAAAGGAACTGGGCCTGGAAGAGTTAGAACTTTAGCTTACTTTGCCAAAACCCCTCGTGAAAGCGTAAGCCATAAAATTCGGCATAATGGACGAGACATTTTCCGGTGGAGAAAAATCGGTTAAATCCTTCGTGGAGAGTCTCCTGGCCGAGATGACCCTCGAGGAAAAGGTGGCTCAGCTGGGATGCATTTTGCCCGGAGCGCTGCTGGAAGAGGGAGAGTTTTCCGAGGTAAAGGCGCAGGCGGAGTTAGAACACGGAATCGGCCACGTGACGAAACCGGGCGGGGAGAGCGGTTTTTCGCCAGAAGAAACTGCCGGATTCGTGAACAAAATACAGAATTTCCTGCGGCAGGAGACCAGGCTGGGTATACCGGCAATGGTTCACGAAGAGTGCCTAAGTGGTTATATGGGGAAGGGTGGTACGGCTTATCCCCAGATAATTGGCCTGGCCAGCAGCTGGGACCCGGACCTCTTAAAGCAGATCACCAGCAATATTAGAAAAAAGATTCGGGCCATTGGAGGCCATCAAGTACTCTCGCCGGTGCTGGACCTGGCGCGGGACCTTCGCTGGGGCAGGGTAGAGGAAACATTCGGCGAAGACCCGTATCTGTCCGCCGTCCTGGGGCAAAAATACATTCAGGGTCTCCAGGGGCCCGAGTCCCGCAGGGGAATTTTCGCGACCGCAAAACACTTCGGCGGCCACGGCGCCCCGGAAGGAGGTCGGAATCACTCCCCGGTCAATGTATCGGAGAGAGAACTGAGAGAGAATTTCTTCTTTCCCTTCGAGGTAGCGGTAAAACAAACCGGAATCGAGTCAGTGATGAGCGCCTATCACGACATCGACGGCATACCCTGCACGGCTTCGGAAAAATTGCTCAAACGGATTCTTCGAGAAGAGTGGGGCTTCGAGGGATTCGTTATCTCGGACGGCCACAGCGTAAAAATGCTTCACGACGAACATCGTCTCGCGGAGAACGAGAGAGAAGCCGGAGTAATGGCCCTGGAAGCTGGACTGGACCTAGAAGGGCCGACAACGGAGTGTTTTGGAGAGGAATTGCTTTCGGCAGTAAGGAACGGTGACCTATCCGAAGAAGTGGTCGATAGAGCTGTGAGACGACACCTGAAATCCAAGTACAGAAAAGGCCTTTTCGACGGCGGCAGTTCGGTTCGGGAAGAGGAGGTCAATAACTACTTTAATTCCCCCGAGGAACGGCAGTTGGCCAGGCGTGCCGGGCGCGAGTCCATCGTACTCCTGAAAAACGATAACAGCACTTTGCCTCTCCGTGATCCAGAATCAGTAGCAATTATCGGCCCCTCCGCTGACAATCCCCGGAACATGCTCGGAGATTATTCCTACGGCGGCCATTACGAAGCCGGACAAACCGGGGACGAGATCGTCACTCTGCTGGAGGCGGTGCGAGACAGGGTCCCCGCGAAGACGGAGGTCTTTTTCGCGGAAGGGTGTAAAGTTCGGGGAAGTTCCCGCGAGGGTTTCAGAGAAGCTGTGAGGCTGGTGGAGAAAGCGGACGTGGCGATAACTGCCGTCGGCGGGAAATCCGGTTTTGGACTCTTTCCACCCGAAGGCAAGATAGAAAATTACGGGCAGACGACCGGTGAGGGGAACGATCGAACGGACCTGCAACTGCCCGGAGTCCAGAAGGAACTTATCGAGGAGATAAGTAAAACAGGCACCCCCATCGTAGCCGTATTGATCAACGGCAGACCTCTGACAGTTTACGGAATGCGAGACAATATTTCCGCTATTCTGGAAGCCTGGCTTCCGGGTGAAGCGGGGGGTGGACCTATTGCCGACGTTCTTTTCGGCGACTACAACCCTTCCGGCAAGCTTCCCGTAACGATTCCGAAAAAAATCGGTCAGAGCCCGGTTTATTACAGGCGAAAACCGATTTCGAAGAGCCGGCGCTACGTATTTTGCAACGGCGAACCGCTTTATCCTTTCGGCTTTGGTTTGAGTTATACGAATTTCAAGTACGGAGACCTAAAAATTGACCCGGGCGAAGTCGAGCCTGACGGGACGGTAGAGATTTCCTGTAAGGTCGAAAATACCGGCGAAATGCGGGGCGAGGAGATCGTCCAATTATATACCAGAGACGAGTCCGCCAGTGTAACCAGGCCGGAAAGAGAATTGAAGGGCTTTGCCAGGGTACCTCTCGACCCGGGAGAAAAAAAGAGACTTAGTTTTGCTCTTCCCACGGACCTGCTGGCCTTTTACGGGAGAGATATGGATCTTTGTATTGAACCCGGTATTTTTAGGGTTATGGTCGGTAGTTCATCGGAAGATATAAGACTGGACGGAGAATTCGAAATAACGGGAAAAGCCAAAAAGCTTGACTCCAGACGGACTTACCTTACTCAAACCAAAATTGAACAATCATAAATCCTCCCCCCTGTCCTTATAATCACACAATTCATTCGGTACCGGGTTCTTCCGTAGTTCTCCCGATAATTTGCCAGAACAATCAATTTTTATTATAGTTACTGGAATCATATCAAAGCTTAACAAGCCCTTTAGAAGGAGGAAAATTTGTTCAAAAAAATTAACGAAGGTCTGCGAGCAAGTAAGGGTGAATTCACAGAGATAAGGATCGAAAGGGAAAAGCGGAACGAAGTAAGGTTTGAAGGGGATGAGTTAAAAAATATCGACTCTTCGGAAGAGGTAGGAGGAATAGTCCGGACTCTGGTACAGGGAGGCTGGGGAATAGCTACGTTCAACTCGCTGGACGAGATATCGGAAAAGGCAAAAAAAGCTTACAGCGTGGGGAAAGACGTAGCATCAAGAGTGGAAGAAAGAGTAGAACTGGCTGAAGTTCCGGCCAGGGAAGAGGAGATAGAGTCAAAAGTAAAAAACGACATCAGGGACGTCTCTCTGGAAGAAAAACGGGAAACAATAAAAATTTATAACCGGAAAATGCTGGAACACAGCGAAAAAATCGAGTCAACGCGAGCGGCTTACAGCGATTCATTTCGCGAACTGACTTACGGTAACTCCGAGGGTACCAGACTGTATCAGGAGATTCCGGACGTTACTCTGGCTCTGGCGGCAATAGCTCGCGGCGAGAAGAATAACATTCAAACCGCTCATGACAGCGTCGGTGAAGCAGGGGGGTTCGAAGTAGTACGGGGCAGAGACGAGATGGCCGAGAACGTGGCTTCGCTGGCAGTATCTCTCCTGTCCGCCGATCCCGTTAAAGGGGGACAATACACCGTTCTGCTCAACCCCAAACTGGCGGGAGTCTTTATCCACGAAGCTTTCGGACATCTTTGCGAAGCCGATCATTTCTACAAGAACGACAGACTTCAGGAGATCATGTCTCTGGGAAGGAAGTTCGGCCCCGATAATTTAAACGTAGTCGACGAAGGGTTCATCGAGGGCCGCCGCGGTAACCTGCCCTTCGACGATGAGGGAGTCAGACGGAAGAAGACTTATCTAATCGAGGGCGGAAAATTGAATAGCTTTCTTCATTCGAGAGAAACCGCGAAAAAGATGGGCCAGGAACCAACCGGCAACGCCCGGGCGGTTTCCTATCGCCACGAACCGATAGTCAGAATGACGAATACTTATATCGAAGAGGGTGACCAATCCTTCGAAGAACTGCTGAGTTCTATCGACAGGGGAATATATGCAAAAGACGCCTACGGCGGTCAGACTCAGCTGGAACAATTCACTTTTAGCGCCGGGCACGGTCGAATTATCGAGGACGGCGAGGTAGGCCCACTCGTCCGCGACGTAGTCCTTACTGGGAACATTTTCAAGTCTCTGGAAAATATATCCGGCATAGGGGACGATCTGAATATAATCGGCTCCGCCGGCGGCTGCGGCAAGGGCGGCCAGATGCCACTCCCGGTCACTACCGGTGCACCCCACATCAGGATAGAGGACGTAACGATAGGAGGGAGATAATGAAGCTACTAGA
>CAZENJ010000081.1:0-9689 GCA_964513485.1 uncultured Thermotogae bacterium
CGTCCATGACGAACTTCTCGTAGGACATGGCCATGTAGTTCTTGAGCGCGCCGGCGGAATGAAGGACGAAGTCCATTCCGTGGCTCATGGACGCGTCAAACGTCATCATTGACTCGTAACCTGCCTGACCGTCCGTACGCAGCGAATCGGTAATTGAACCGCCACCCCGGCAAGGTATATCGTAGTGCCGAGCCAGCTGTGCCGTAGCGCCGATGAACTTGGCGTATTCCGGACTGCCTACAGCCAAATCCCCCGTATTTAGGTCCACTATGGTGGAAGCGGAACCGTAAACTACGGGAGTTCCCGGATTTACCATCTGGGAAAGTACAATTCCCGTCAGGACCTCTACGTTCTGTAGTGTAATAGTTCCCGCGACCGTTATCGGCCCCGTCGAACCGGCCATTATTAGTGAGGCAATTACTGTGGGCTGGTTGAATCTGGCGTGCTCCATCAGGGCTTCGAGCATTCGGTTGTCGTAGCCCAGAGGGCTCGTGGTGTTAATCAGAGTAATGACCACGGGCCGGTCACAGATAATTTCGTCTTCACCCATCAGGATGCTCGCCATCTGTATTGCTTCTCTGGCTTTCTTCTTCCCGAGCGCGCTTCCCATTAGAGGTTTATCGGAGTACTTGGCGCCAGCATACATCATCCTTACGTGCCTTTCCTCGTCGGCCAGGTCCGTGGGCTCTACAAGTACGCCGCCCAGAACGTCAAGATTGTCGCTCGCCGATGCAAGCTTTGTGAAGTTTTCGTAATCCTCATAGGTGGCATCGCGGTTATTGCCCTCCATATCAGTCACCCAGGGAGCACCGTAACCCGGAGCCAGCACTCCACTGTCACCACCTATCTCCACGTTATTGTCGGGGTTTCTCGCGTGAAGCGTAAAAGAAGAAGGTACCTTTTCCAGGTATTCCTCGACTATATCAGCTGTCAGATAGACCTTCTCGTCCTCCACCCGGGCACCGTTTTCCTCAAAAACCTCTTTTGCTTCGTCGTTATGAACTTCTACTCCCGTCTCCTCGAAAATTTCCATCGAGGTATCATGAATTAACTCAATTTCTTCTTCTGAAAGTAAATCCCGCGTAAGAAAGTTCTGCTTTATCATAAGTTCCTCCTTTTTCTCTTAGTTATGATAAGATATACGATCGATATACCCAGTTAATTTTCTGACTTATCCAGTCTATCGTATCGAGTCCGAAAAAATAGTCCCAGAGCCAGTTAACCGGGTTTCCTCCCTCTTTGGGGAGATAATGAATTCATTCACATTATACCAGAAATATATCTTCATTCAATCGCTTGCCTGAACGCGATTCTTCCGCCATAACGTTACTAATGGATTGGATTTGCCTGTTTTTCTACGATATAAAATTTTGTTGATTTAAAGCGTCTAGTTTTTTAAACTTTGCCACTATTTTCGTGCAAAAGGGTGAAACAATGAAAGGAAAATATTTTACCTCAGAATCAGTAACGGAAGGTCATCCCGACAAAGTAGCGGACAGAATATCGGATGCAGTTCTTGATAGCGTCCTTGAAGACGATCCCGACGGAAGGGTTGCCTGTGAAACCTTTGTCACTACTGGCCTGGTCCTGGTCGGAGGGGAAATAACGACCGACACCTACGTAGATATTCCAACCGTCGCCAGAAATACCGTGCTGGACGTAGGCTACGATGACAACAAGTACGGGTTCAACGGAGACGATTGCGCGATACTGACCAGTATCGACGAGCAATCTCCCGATATCTCCGATGGCGTTAGCAGGGCCCAGGAAATTAGGGAAGCCGAGGGGGAGCAAAACCATTACAACGAGCTGGGTGCCGGGGACCAGGGTATCGTTTACGGTTACGCCTGCAGAGAAACAAAAACACTTATGCCCCTGCCGATCACGCTGTCCCACAGGTTGACGAGAAAGCTCACAGAAGCTCGGAAGCAGGAAAAAATTCCTCATCTCCGGCCTGACGGGAAATCTCAGGTCACCATCGAGTACGAAGAAGGGGAGCCGCTCCGGGCGGATACGGTAATACTTGCCGCCCAACACGATCCGGAAATAGACGAATCCGAGTTGCGGAAAAAATTATTGAAGAACCTCGTAAAACCCGTCCTTGGCCAGTGGCTTGACGATGACACGGAGATCTATGTGAACTCCTCCGGCAAGTTCGTCAAAGGAGGGCCCCCGGCAGACACTGGTATGACCGGGAGAAAAATAATCGTCGATACCTATGGCGGCTACGGGAGCCACGGGGGCGGGGCCTATTCGGGCAAGGATCCGACAAAGGTAGATAGGTCAGGTTCATACATGGCCCGCTATATCGCGAAGAACGTAGTAAGTTCCGAGATAAGCAAGGAATGCGAGGTGCAAATTTCTTATACAATAGGAAAGGCGAATCCGCTGGCGGTAACCATCGACACGTTTGGCACGAGTGAGTATAGCGACCCCCAGCTGGTAAAGGCGGTCAAAGAAGTCTTTGACATGCGCCCGGCCGCCATCATAGACCATTTCGACCTCAGGCGACCAATCTATACTCCGCTTTCAGCCTACGGCCATTTCGGAAGAGAAGAACTGGACCTGCCCTGGGAAAGAACGGATAAAGTAGAAAAGCTAAGGAGGGCGCTAAACTAAATGGCCGGCACTTACTCGGAACGGCGTCGAGTCAATTAGCTTGGCCTTCAGCGCGATCTCCATAGCAAAACCCCCAGGTATACCTGGGGGTTATCGATTAATTCCGGGAAGTTCTAGCTGTTTATTAAACAAACGAGGGGTTAGAGCAACTCCTTGTTCTCGATCTTTTCTCGAGCAAACTCGATAAATTCCTCCAGTGGCCGTGGCCCCAGATCCTCCTCGCTGCGCAGGCGGAGAGAAACTTCGCCCGACTCCTCTTCGTCGTCCCCGACTATCAACATATAGGGGATCTTCTCTTTCTGAGCTTCGTGAATCTGGCGGGAAAGGTTCTCGTCGTGTTCGGTCCAGGCATCCGCCCTTATTCCGGATTCCGCTATTTTTTCAGCGACGTCTTCCGCGTAGTCGTTATTTTCCTCAGTAACGGGAAGAACGGCGGCCTGCACGGGCGATAACCATACGGGAAAAGCCCCTTTGTAGTGTTCGACCAGGATGCCGAAAAACCGCTCCAGAGTTCCGAGCAGCGCTCTGTGAATCATGTAAGGCCGGTGCTCCCTACCGTCCTTCCCCATGTAGGTCATGTCGAACCTCTCCGGCAAATTGAAATCAAACTGGACGGTAGTTGTCTGCCAGAGCCGGCCGAGGGCGTCCTCCAGGTGGACGTCGATTTTGGGGCCGTAAAAAGCTCCCTCTCCCTCTTCGACCTCGTAATCAAGACCCCTGTCCGCAATTGACTCCCGCAGCGCTTCCGTTGCTCTATCCCATTTTTCCTCGTCACCGACGGACTTATCGGGCTTTGTCGCCAGAGCTACCTTGTAATCGTCAAAACCGAAAGCAGATAGAATATCGAAGGTCAGGTCCAGAACGCCCGTAACTTCTTCCTTGACCTGATCGGGAGTGGAAATTATATGAGCATCGTCCTGAGTGAATCCCCGAGCGCGAAGTAAACCGTGAAGTACTCCGGAGCGTTCGTGGCGATAGACCGTTCCAAGTTCCGCCCAGCGAAGCGGTAGGTCCCGATAACTTCTCGTTCGACTCTGGTATATCTGGATATGGAAGGGACAGTTCATCGGCTTCAGGAAGTACTCCTGGTTGCTCTCCCTCATCGGCGGGAACATGTCCTCGCGAAAGTAGTCCAGGTGACCGCTCTTTTCCCAGAGGTCGCTCTTGCCTATATGGGGAGTCGAAACGAACTCGTAATCCGCGTCCCTGTGTTTGGAACGCCAGAACTCTTTTATCACGTTTAAGGTCTCAGTTCCCTTTGGGTGCCAGTAAACCAGGCCGGGACCGACCTCGGGATGGAAAGTAAACAGATCCAGCTCCGGACCGAGTTTTCTGTGGTCACGCTCCTTTGCCTCTTCCTGTCTTTCCACGTATTGCTGCAGATCCTTTTCATCCGAAAAAGCCGTTCCGTAAACGCGCTGAAGCATTACGTTATTCTCGTCCCCGCGCCAGTAAGCGCCGGCTACGTCCATTAGCTCGAAGTGCTGTAACTGATCGGTACTTCGAATATGGGGTCCCTCACAAAGGTCAGTAAAACCGTTCTGGCGATAAAATGAAACTTCCTTTTCCCCTTCGGAGACAAACTCATCGAGCAACTCGAGCTTATAATCCTCGTCATTTTCGGCAAGATATTCCCTGGCTTCGGCCGCGCTAAGAGTGAACCTCTCTATTTCGTAACCCTCGTCCATGATGTTCTGCATTTCCGCTTTAATCTCTTCGAAGTCATAATAGAACCCTTCGTCAATCGCCGGCCCAATTGCCAGCTTCACGTCGTCGTAAAGCCTTTTGACCGCCTGGGCAAGCACGTGTGACGCCGTATGTCGCAGGATTTCCGTTGCCCGGGGTGAATCAATCGTAATGATCTCGAACTCGCCTTCCTGGCTAACTTCGTCTCTCAGATCGAGCAGTTCGCCGTCCAGCGTCGCTCCTACCGTGGCGTCGCCCAGACCCTTACCGATATCGTAAGCTATATCTATAACCTTCTTGCCTGCTTCAACTTCCAGCTCGTCTCCGTCCGGAAGAGTTAACTTCATTTGATTCACCCCTGATATTGATGGTTTAATAAATCTCGCGTGTTCCTATTCGCAAAAGGGAAGCAGCAAATACCTTTTCGGTACCACTTAAGCAAAACTCAAACGGGATCAACCTTCCCGGTTTGCGAAATTTCCCGGTCATCGTAAACCTTTTCGGTCAGATTCCAGCGATTTATAGAATATAACGGGAGAGATCTCTGTCTTCAATTATCCTTTCCAGCTTGTCCTTTACGTAGCTCCTGTCTATTTCCTGGACTCCCGGTTCCAGCGAAGGAGCATCAAAAGAGAGTTCCTCCATTAGTTTTTCCATTACCGTCTCCAGCCTTCGAGCTCCGATATTTTCGGTGGTCTCGTTCAACTGGGCCGAAGCCCGGGCTATTTCGTCTATCGCCCCTTCAGTAAATTTTAATTCCAGATCCTCGACGTCGAGCAGAGCAGTGTACTGTCTGACCAGAGAATCCTTGGGTTCAGTTAAAATTCGCTTGAATTCCTCGACCCCGAGGCTGTCCAGCTCCACCCGAATCGGCAACCTGCCCTGGAGCTCCGGTATCAGGTCGGACGGGTTCGAGACGTTGAACGCCCCCGCCGTAATAAAGAGGATGTTTTCCGTGTTTATCGTACCCTTTTTGCTCCTGACGGTAGAACCTTCCAGGAGGGGAAGTATATCGCGCTGGACGCCCTGACGAGAAACCCCGGGCCCGCTGCCCCCGGATTCACCCGGTTCGTCCCCGGCAATTTTGTCTATCTCGTCCAGAAAGATAATACCGGATTCCTCCGCCAGGCGCTTGCCGCGACGCTCTATTTCCTGCTCGTTCAGCAGCTTATCCACTTCCTCGTCAAAGAGAAGATCTCTGGCCTCTTTTATCTTGACCCTTTTAGTCTCCTGCTTCGACGGCAGGATATTTCCAAGCATATCTCCCATGTCTATTCCCATCTGGTCCATCCCCTGGTTGGAAAATACCTCCACCTGCGGCGAACTGCTCTGCTGGACGGAAACTTCTATGTAGCGCTCATCGAGGTCGCCCTGACGAAGTTTTCTTTTCAATTTTTCCCTTGTTCTTTCCAGGCTATCCGCCCTTTCTTCTTTGGCTTCCTCCGCCGGGAGCAATTTGTCGAGTATTCTATCCTGGACCATTTCCTCTGCTTCTTCCTGGACCTTTTCTATCTCGTTCTCCCTGACCATCTCCACGCCGCGGCTGACGAGGTCCCTGATCATCGACTCCACGTCCCGCCCCATGTAGCCAACCTCCGTGAACTTCGTCGCTTCCACTTTCAGAAAAGGAGCGCGAGCGGTGTTAGCAAGCCGACGCGAGATTTCGGTCTTCCCGACGCCGGTGGGTCCGATCATCAAAATATTTTTGGGCTTTATTTCATCCTTGATTTCCCCTTCCACCTTCTGGCGCCGGACCCGGTTTCGCAGTGCTATGGCCACGGAGCGCTTCGCCTCGTCCTGACCGATAATGTATTCGTCCAGCCTGTTAACTATCTGTTGCGGAGTTAATTCTTCTTTTTCTGAATCCAGTATCCTCGGCAAGTTTGCCATATCTTTTCCCCCTCGCCTACCACTCGATCGATTCCACCGAAAACTGGTCGTTCGTATAAACGTCTATCGATGAGGTTATCAGTAGTGATTCCTTGGCGACTTCCTCCGGAGCAAGCCGGGAATGTTTCAACAACGCTCGCGCCGCTGCCAGCGCGTACGAACCGCCAGAACCAATACCGATTACGTTGTGGTCCGGCCGGAGAACGTCACCGGCTCCCGAAATCAGCAGTAGCGACTCCGAGTTTACCACTACCATCAATGCCTCCAGCTTCCGCAATATCTTATCGGTACGCCACTCTTTGGTCAGTTCCACGGCGGCTCTTTCCAGCTTACCGGCGTACTGCTCCAGTTTACCTTCGAATTTGTCAAAAAGGGTCATCGCATCTGCCGTAGACCCGGCAAAACCTGCCAGCACCTCACCATCGTAAAGTTTACGAACTTTGTTGGTATTGTTCTTTATTACCGTATCTTCCATCGTTGCCTGGCCATCCGACGCCACCACGGACATCCTTTCATCCGGTGAACGAATGGCAATGATGGTCGTACTCTCTATAGCCGAATCCCGTTCTGGACTATTGTTCAGTTTATGAGTCATATCGTAGAAGTTTACGGATTTGCCCGGCCAGTATCAACTTCGCGGAAGGGAAAGCCACAATAAGGGCACCGTTTATCGGGAAACACCCCGCCGCAGGCCGGACACTCGTTCCAGCCGCTTTCCAGCCTTTGCTTCCTTTTCCTCTGCTGGGTCAGAAGCAACCTTCTCAGACTTTCACGGGCAGGTCCTTCGAGGCCGGAATCATCCACGGCACCGTCTATTTTCTCGATTTCCTCGTCCGTAAGCGTGACTGAATCGAGGTCGATCGCTCTATTATCGGGTTCGTCTCGAAACTCGCCCAGTTCGAATCGAAGCTTTTCTATCCGCGTCTCTCGCAGATTTTCGTTCAGCTTCTCCAGAAACTGATCTTCCAGAAAAGAGAGTTCCTGTTTGGCAGCTGCCGAGGGAACCTCCAGTATAAGGCTGCTCCCACTAACTTTCCTGGGGCGAGCTACTTTTCCCAGTTCACCAGCCACTTCAGTCCAGGCGAAGACTGCTTCTTGCTCGCGGAACTCTTCCAGCAGATTGTTCTTTTTAAAAACCCGGGCCAGGGCGCTCCGGCTCAGTGTCATCTAGCTTCAATCCTCCCGCTGTTAATTCTCAGGACGCTGAACTGACCGCTCAACTTCTTAAAGGAAGGGTCTCTCGTCGCGGTGGTCATGAATACCTGCGGTTCTCTCGGCAGCGTCTTCAGAAACCTCTCTCCCCGGCTACGATCCAGCTCACTCAATATGTCGTCAAGAATTAAGACGGGTAACTCCTCGCACCTCTCCTGGTACAGTTCCAGATAGGCAAGATAGGTCGCAATAACGGCAGTCCGTAACTCTCCCTGAGAACCGTATTTCCTCAGGTCTTTTCCGTTCAAGCGGTATTCGAACTTATCCCGGTGAGGACCGACGACGGAAGTCTGTTGCTCTAACTCCCTGTCCTTCTCTTTCTCAAGCTTCTCGGTTAGATATTCTGTTAGATCTTCCAGCGAACTATCCATGAGTCTTTCCTCGGAATAATTAAGCGTCAAAGAAGCGCTGTTCTGAACGAACTTGCCGTATATTTCAGGCAAGTGTTCGTTTAGCCGGTCGAGGTAATTGGTCCGCTTCAGGATTAAACTCGCCCCGAGATCGACCAGCCTCTGCCCGAGGACGTCGAGAAATTCCCTGTTTACCTCGTTTTTTTTCAGCAGAGTGTTTTTCTTCTTTAGCTCGGAATTGTATTGCGAGAGAAGGTTATCGTAATCGGGCTCGAGCTGACCGAGATGCCGGTTTAGCAGTGAGCGGCGTTTTTTCGGTGCTCCTTTGGAAATATAAAGATCCTCCGGCACAAAGGTATGAGTCGGAAAAACTTCGCTAACGACGGACTGTCTGGCGGTCTTTGAATTTACCCTTATCTCCTTCCCTTCACCCTGTTTTAGGTAAACAGTGAGTTGATCTTCGTTCACCAGTTTAAGTTTGACCAGAGTATGGTCCGAATCCCAGTTAATCAGCTCTCTCTGACGTGACCCTTTCAAGTTATCGCCGGTTGAGGCAAAATGAATCGCTTCGCAAAAGTTAGTCTTGCCGGAACCGTTCGGACCGAATATCAAGTTCAACCTCTCGTTCGGTTCGAGCTCCGTCTCGTTCAGGTTTCTGAAGTTCCTGATTTTTATCGACTTTAATTTCATTTAACGGCTATTCCCCGATACCCTCGCCGGACATGTAGCTTTCAAAGAACGAGGTAACTCTTTTCTGGTACTTCTTCGGATATATCTCGTGCCCCCCGACGTGCCAGGCCCCCTCGATAAGCCATAATCGCTTGGGGCCGCCCGCGTTTTCGTATAACAACTGCGAGTTTTCCGGTTTAAGAGCCCTATCCTCCATACCGTGAATCAGGAAAACAGGGATTTCAAGGTCCTTTATCCGCTCAAGTAAATTCGTCTTCGCATAAATATCAAAATTCAGGGTGAATCGTGCAACCCCCATATAGAAGGGGAAAAAGATCTGGATCAACTTGTCGTTTTTCTCCTTCCCGTAACTGGAAGCCGCCATCTTAAGGTTTGCATATGGACTATCGGCAACCACCGCGTCGATCAAGTCGGACGAATCAAGTGCGGCAATTATCGCCGCCGAAGCCCCGGCCGATCCACCCCAGATGCCGACGGAACCTTCACCTTTTTCCTCCTTTAGAAACTTGACCGCATTGATTATATCCTGACTTTCGAAATAGCCGAACCCGTATTTTTTGCCGTCGCTTTCACCGGTGCTGCGTGGATCAAACAGAAGTATGTCGAAATCCTTTTCGTAGAGGTATCTTACCGGTGCGTCCTGCAGTATATCCCATCTATTCGTGCCACGCCCGGGAGCAAGGACTACGGCGCGATCCGTCGCTTCGTTGTCGACAAACCAGCCCCTGACGGTCATATCCTCGTTGGTTTTAAAAGAGATATCCTGATAGGGCAACCCCCAGTCCGCCGGCGTCAATTTTCCCACTTTGCCGCCAGGCGTATTGTAGACCTGCCCGTTAATCGTAGCATTGATGTTGTAGAGGGCGCGACCCGTGCTGAGCAGAGCAAAGAGCACGATAAACGGTAGCATGCTCAGACGGAGCCGAGTACTTCTCATATTATTCATAACGGTAAATTTTAGCCGCGGCCCTGAAGAGTAACAACTACCAGCGCAGGAAGAAGAAGACTCGAATTCTCTCAAGAACGCCAAAAAAAACACCAAACCCCGGCCGTCGGGAGTTTTTCCGGCCCCACGGCAACAGGCCGGTAAGCGGGACTTAAAGTTTCGCGCCGGAAAAGTGCATAACCCCCGAAGCGTCATGTCGCACAAAGGGCCGGCAGCTTCGGCACCACCCTGCTTGATGAAGCTGATTGGGCCACCAGGAGTTTACGCGACGGATAATTTATCTTAAACTGATGCAA
>CAZENJ010000082.1:0-5090 GCA_964513485.1 uncultured Thermotogae bacterium
CGTAAAATGATTAGGTCTTCGAAGTATATATTAAACTGGGTGCTGGTTGAAAGTTTCGGTAGAGCAACTTGATCTACCACTTTAGATATCACCCAATGGTGAAGATAACTAAGTTTCTCAAATAGTAGGATATTTTATGCATACCGTGTTAGGGATTAGTCTTAAGAGTGAAAATTGCACGAATTAGGTCATATCTGGAGGTTGACCGAACTCTCCTCCCCCCCTACCATCTTATACCGGTCGAGCAATATCAATTGCAAGGAGCATTCAAATGGCAATCAATTCACCAACCACTTTAATATTTGACCTGGACGGAACTCTGTGCAGATACGGTACGGACCTGGAAGAGTCCCTGCTCAAAACTTTTGCGGCTGATAATAAAGATGAACTTCCAATCACTCCGTCCAGCTATCAGGAAGGATTCGGGGTCGAGTTCGACAAAGCAATCGAGGGAGAGGTGGATCGGCCGGAGCTTGATTTCAGGACGCGAATATTCTGGCTGCTTCTGGGGAGTGAGGGCGCTTACGGCGAGGGGGAAGTTAACCGCCTGGGAGAAAGATTTACGGCGCTGCGCGAAAACTCCCTAACTCTTTTTCCGGAGGTGCCTGAGGTTTTCGACAGGATCCGGGAAGACTACAAGCTGGGCCTGCTGACAAACGGGCCGTCCAGCCTTCAGCGGAGCAAAATCGAGGAGCTCGGGATAGAGGACTGGTTCGATTCGATCACCGTCAGCGGAGAACATCGCCTGGCAAAACCCGATCCGGAAATATTTGAAATTGCCCTGGAAAAACTCGAAGCAGGCAGAGAGGAAACGATCTACGTCGGAAATTCTCTGAAATACGACGTAGTTGGAGCTAATAATGCCGGACTGCCCGTAATATGGAGGGAGGACGGTGAAGAAAACGAAGTCGAAGAGGCTACTCCCGATTTCGTGATAGAGGACCTGAGCGATCTCTTCCACGGGGAGCTGGCTTCTATTATCTCTAACCCTAACAAAAGGAGCGTCAAATCATGAAAGAGCGGGACGTCATACTGGTCGGCGCCGGACCCGCTGGCATGTTCGCGGGAAGCAAGTTCATCGGTGAAGATCTGGACGTAACCATTTTGGAAAGGGGGAAACCGCCAAAGGAACGGGAAAGCATAACTTACGGTGTCGGAGGAGCTGGCGCTTTCTCCGACGGCAAGCTGAACCTGACCCCGGAAATCGGAGGGGACCCAACTACCTTCGACAGACAGGGTAGCGAGCTCGAACCCTACATCGACGAAATAGATCAGATCTTTGCGGATTTCGGCGGCGGCAGTACTTATTCCGGCGAGTCCAAGTCAGGCCTGCAGGAGTTAAAGAAAGAAGCCGGTAAATACGGCATAGAATTCATCCCCGGCAAGCAGCGCCATATCGGGACGAAAAAGATTCGCGAAGTAATTGACAACTTTTACCAGCACCTACTCGACAAAGGGGTCGAAGTTGCCCTGGAAACGAAGGTCGAAGAAATAGATTACGACGGGGGAAAATTTATCCTGACCACAAATGGGGAGGACTACGCCGCCCCCTACGTCATCGCCGCGCCGGGTCGCTCCGGAGCCTACTGGCTCAGGGAAGTGGCACATTCGCTCGGGATTCAGACCAAATACGGACCGATCGACGTCGGCGTCAGGGTAGAATTCCCCGCGGAAATCTATCAACCGATCGAAGAAGTGATGTACGACGCTAAATTCAGGTTGCGGACGGAAACTTACGACGATATGGTGCGGACTTTCTGCACGAACCCCCGGGGTTTCGTCGTGAAAGAGCCCTACGAGGACTTCACGCTGATAAACGGACACGCCGAGAATTCGAACGAATCGGAAGTGACCAACTTCGCTCTGCTTTCCCGGATTACCCTGACGGATCCGATCGAAGATACGACGGAATACGGCAGGTCCATTGCAAAACTCGCCAACACCCTGGGCGGCGGCGAACCGATCCTGCAGCGTCTCAAGGACCTGAAAAACGGCAGGAGGTCGACGGAAAAACGGGTCGGACGGGTCCCTTACAAGCCAACCCTTTCCGAGTACACGCCCGGAGATATCTCCATGGCGCTGCCCGACAGAGTCACTGTCAACCTAACGGAAGGACTGGAAAGGTTGAACAATATCATCGAAGGGGTGACCTCGGATAACACTCTGCTCTACGCTCCGGAGATAAAGTTCTACGATACAAAATACGACGTCACGAAAAACCTGGAAACGGGGATGGACGGCTTCTACGTCGCCGGGGATGCCTCCGGCCACTCGCGCGGGATAGTTTACTCCGCAATTACGGGGATGATTGCCGCCGAGGGAATCAAAAACGATTTATCGACCGCAGAATAACAAAAACAGGGAGAGGAAATAGAAGATGTCAGTCAGAGTAAGATTTGCACCCTCGCCGACGGGCCACCTGCACGTGGGTGGGGCCAGAACGGCTCTTTTCAACTGGTTATTCGCCAGAGGGCGGGACGGGGACTTCATATTGCGGATCGAGGATACGGACCAATCGAGGTCCACCGAGGAATCGATAGAGGTAATAGAAGAATCCCTCTCCTGGATGGAGCTGTGCTGGGACGAATACTATCGCCAGACGGAAAGAACCAACCACTACGAGGAAAAGGCGAAACTGCTTCTGGAGCAGGATAGGGCTTACGAATCGGACGGCGCCCTCTGGTTTCGGATACCGCGTGGCAAGTCGGTACTCGTCGAGGATCTAGTTCTGGGTAAGGTAAACTACGAGACGGAGGACCTGAAGGATTTCGTAATCCGACGGTCCGACGGGAGCTTCACCTATAATTTCGCCTGTGTCGTGGACGATGCAGAACTGGATATCAGCCACGTAATGCGGGGAGACGACCACCTGAACAATACGCCAAAACAGATACTGGTCTACGAAGCTCTCGGTCTGGAGCCACCGGAATTCGCCCATTTCCCGATGATCCTCGGGGAAGATCACAAGCGTTTGAGCAAGCGCCACGGGGCGACTTCCGTGCTGAGCTACAGAAAAAAGGGAATTCTTCCGGAAGCGTTGACGAACTTTCTGGCTCGGCTGGGCTGGTCCCACGGAGACCAGGAAATATTCTCAAGAGAAGAGTTGCTGGATTACTTTTCCCTGGAGGCCGTCGGGGAAAGTTCCGCCGTTTTCGACGAAGAGAAGCTGCTCTGGATAAACCACCAGTGGATGAAACGCAAGGACCCGGAAGAGCTTCAGGAGGCGCTGAAGAACTTTCTCCGAGAGGAAGAGGTGCTGTCCGGGACAGAACTCGACCGCCTCAGCGACTCGAGGCTGGCAAAGACCGTAAAACACCTGCGAGAAAGAAACAAGACTCTGCGCCGGCTGGCGGAAAACAGCAGGTTTATCTTTCGCTCCGAACTAAACTACGAAGAGACACCCATCCGCGATCATCTTACGGAAGAGAACGGACAGCTGGTCGGCGAACTGGGGGAAAGACTGGCTTCCCTGCCCGAGGAAAACTTTCGGGCCGATGAACTGGAGGAGGTGACGCGCGATTTTCTCGAGGAAAAAGGGAAAGGCCTCGGGGACATCGCCCAGGTCTGTCGGGTCGGCCTGACGGGCCGTGAAGTATCACCCGGTCTGTTCATAACTATGGAACTGATCGGCAGGGAAGGGGTCGTCGAAAGACTCACCCGGGTAGCGGAACTGGACGTCTAGGTCAATCGTGTTTCGCTACATTGTCCTCGGCTTTATCCAGGGCTTTACCGAGTTTCTACCGATAAGCAGTTCCGGCCACCTGGTCATCCTTCAGCGGTTATTCGGGCTGGAGGGCTCCAACACCCTGTTCGACTCGCTGCTTCATCTGGGAACTCTAGTTAGCGTTTTACTCATTTTTAGAGCCAGGATCGGTAAGTTAATCCTGTCCGTCTTCAATGGCTCGCGGGAGGATAGAAAGTACCTGCTCCAGCTCGTAATTGCCACAGTTCCCATAGCCGTGGTCGGGTTCCTGGCCAGGGATTTCGTCGAAGCCGCCTTTGGCTCAATTAGATCGGCCGGAATCGGTCTCCTGATCACTGGCGTGGTTCTATGGTCCGTCCAGTACGCGAGAAGATCGGATCGCGGGCTCGACTCGTTCTCCTGGCGCGACGCGAGCTTTATCGGCATCGCTCAGGTGGCGGCCCTGTTCCCCGGAATTTCCCGCAGCGGAGTCACGATCTCCGCCGGGCTATTCAAAAAGCTGGATCCGGATTTTGCCGCGGAGTTCTCCTTTATTCTCATGGTACCCGCGGTCCTGGGTGCAAACGTTCTCAAAATCGGAGAAGGGCTGATGGCGGGCCCGGGAACTTCGATAGGATTATGGGGTTATTTACTCGGCACTCTGACCGCTACCGTCACCGGGATCATCGCAACCCGCTTTGCCTATTATTGCCTGCCCCTCGGCGCTATCGTACTGATCTGGTCTTTCCTCTAAGCGGGTGAAATTTTTCGCTGCAGGGGGGCAATTTTCCGAAGAAAGGCCGGGAGAAGCTGGATGATAATCCAAAAGGGAAGGAGGAAGAGCAAAGCCACGGCTCGCGAGATTTCCTTCCCGCGGTCGTGAAATTAAAGGGCAAGTCTTTCCTCCTCCCCCCTATCTTGCACCTCTTAAACCCGGATACTATTATAACCACACTTTAAGGTTTCCTTCAACTGGCCGGCAACTGTCGAATACTCGCTTCCATTTCTTCCAGACTGACCAGGGCAACAGTAGACTTACCTGTCAGCCAGCCTCCGACCTCGCCTGGATTGACGACCAGAGGCGGGCCCTCCAGCAATTCCGACTCGTGCGTATGGCCGTAAACAATCAGGTCGGGAACGGGGCTATTCCTGAGAGCTTCCAGGACGAACGGCTCGTGCATCAGTATTACCCTCCTTCCGCCGATCTGGAGCTGACATGGGCTTCGTTCAATTTTTCCGACTTCCTCTTCCCTGAAACGCCGGCGCAGGAATAACTTATCCCCGTCGTTGTTGCCAAAGACCCCGAGCAATTCCGGCTCCAGCGCCGACAGCGGCCCCGCCGAGGAGCGCGGTCGGCGAGACGCCCGCGAGAACCCGCCCGGCGCCCATCCCCACCAGCCCCAGGCTG
>CAZENJ010000082.1:5100-9213 GCA_964513485.1 uncultured Thermotogae bacterium
AGATAAAATCGCCAGCGTGCAGGACCAGATCCACGCCTTCCCGGTTAAAGAAATCCACTGCATCCCGCAGGCGATCCATGTTATCGTGGCTATCGGCAAGTAAACCCAGTTTTGTGGCGCTTTCGTAACTCATTGCGATCACACCCGTAAATACTTCTAAAGCTTAATTCGGCTCAGTTTCCCTCCGGTACCGACCGAGAGCCAGGAGGGGGAAATAATGGCGGTAAAGCACGTAACCGATGTAAAAATCTCCCGGAAATCCCGTTCCAGTATAATTCTTCTCCTCCCATGTCCCTTCTTCCGTCTGGCGCTCCAGAAGATATTCTATACCTCTTCTGGTGGACTCGGCTTCGACCTCGCCCGCGGCGATCAAGCTTATCAGAGACCAGGCGGTCTGAGATGGAGTACTTTCTCCCTCCCCGGCCAGTTCGGGGTTCGAATATGATTCAACCGTTTCTCCCCAGCCGCCGTCATCGTTCTGGTGTTCCTTGATCCAGTCCACGGCCTTCCTTACGTACGGCTTTGACATATCCTCCCCGATCTCCTCCAGCGCCGGCAGGACTGATCCCGTCCCGTAAATATAATTTACCCCCCAGCGGCCAAACCAGGAACCGTCTTCGTTCTGCTTTTCCCGGATGAACTCGTAGCCTCTTTCAACCGGTTTATCGGAGAGATCAAACCCGAGCCGCCCCATCATCTCCAGGATATGTGCCGTGACGTCCACCGTCGGCGGGTCGATAATCGCCCCGAAATCCGCGAAAGGAATCTCGTACAGGAATTCGTTATCGTTGTCCACGTCAAAGGCACCCCAGCCGCCGTTGGAGGACTGCATGGCCAGTAACCACTGTAACCCCCTGTCCATGGCTTCTACTTTATCCTGCTGTCTCCGGGAGAGCGTCACCTCGTTCAGAGCTATAATCACTTCCGCCGTATCGTCAGTATCCGGATAATTCTCGTTTGCAAATTCAAACGCCCAGCCTCCCGGCTCGACGTCCTCCACGTCAACTGCCCAGTCACCTTTCTTTCTTATCTCCTGATCGAGCAACCAGCGCCCGGCCTGGTCCAGGGCGGGGTGTTCTGAGTCCAGGCCCGATTCCACCAGCGAAATAATCCCCCAGGCCGTATCCCACACGGGGGAGACGCAGGCCTGAAGCTTTAACTCTTCATCTCCTTCCTGCGAGAAAGAATCCAGTCCTTCAATTCCCTTCTCCATCACGGGGTCGTCGGTGGAGTAGCCGAGTATATAAAGGGCAAGGAGAGAGTAAACCCAGGGTGGCTGAATTCCACCCCAGCTCCCGTCCGCTTCCTGTCGCTCGAGTATCCACTCCTCGCATTTTTCAATAGCTTTTTCCCGACCCGGCTGCCAGGGCAACCTGTGGTAGTATTTCAGCGCGTCATCGGCTACCTGAAACAGCTTTGCCCAGGAAAACAGCGGGTAATCTCCGTCTTCCTCGTCCAGCGTACCGTCCCAGTCTTTCGGAAAAAGTTCGGAAAGTTGTTTTTCCTCGGGCAAATCGTGCACGGGCCTTTTGCTCATTACGATCAGCAGAGGCACTATCGTTCCTCTTGCCCAGGATCCGAACTCGTAAATATTTATCGGAAACCAGTCCGGAAAGAAGATCAATTCCGGGGGCATCGCCGGCACGTTGTCCCAGTCCCAGATCCCGAAGAGGCTTAGCCAGATTTTGGTAAAAACACGGGTCTCGGGAATTCCTCCCCGGTCCATTATGAATTCTCGGGCCTTGGTGAGTTCGGGGCCCTCCGCCGGCTCACCAGCCAGCCTCAGTGCAAAGTAACATTCAACCGTGGTCGATAAATTGCCTTTTCCACTGGGGAAAATATTCCAGGAACCGTCATCCAGCTGCTTTCTCTTCAGGTAATTTACGATCTTATTCCACTGTTCCTCTTCCTGAATTCCGAGGAATTCCGCGAGCATCAGGTGCTCGGCCTCTATGGTGGGATTGCTCTTAAAGTCCCCCTGCCAGTAACCACCCTCTTCCTGAATATCCAGGAGATAGTCCTGCGCGCCGGAAATAACTTGGTCCAATTTTTTACCGTTCAAAGTCTCTTGCAATGACACCATCCTCCTTTTTAACCAGTTTTTCCAGAGGCTAAGTTATGCTAGTTGATAACTGACAGAAACGCAAGTTGTCTTTCGGTC
The DNA here is from genome assembly GCA_964513485.1 of uncultured Thermotogae bacterium. Lineage (GTDB taxonomy): Bacteria > Bipolaricaulota > Bipolaricaulia > M55B111 > M55B111 > JAGXLP01. The sequence goes on from CAZENJ010000082.1 coordinate 7,262, forward strand.
CGGCCTCCCGGGGCTCGAGTTTTTTGGTTGCGGAACGACCGAACCAATTACTTCGGCCCTCCTACCTTGAACCGCGAAAGTTGCTTATACTATGGGGTGAGTGTTTTCGCTGGTATTTATACACAAAGACAAGGAGGTAAACGTGAATATAACCAGGCTCGAAGAGACCATCAAGAAAAAATTTGCTTCTACCTGGACTCTCGGCGCTTCCACGCTCCCCTACCCGCACGATCCGGTAAAGGGCGTGAAAGCTTTGCTGGACTCCGGTATCGGGTTAAAGCGGCTGGAAATAGCTCTGGCGGAACCGCTCGGAGACAAAAACAGTACAGCAAAAGAGTTGAATCGGCTGAAGGAAGAGCACGATCTGGAGTATTCCGTCCACGTTCCATTTCTTTACGACGATCTGGCCCATCCGCACGAGCCGATCAGACGGGTTTTCATAGAAGAAGCCAAAAATGCCATCGATCTGGCGGGTAGTATCGGGGCCGGCGGCGTAGTTCTGCATCCCGGCTATTTATTTATCCGCAACACTCTGCCCGACGTAGCCGCGCTCGAGCCGCTGCAGTACACCCGGCAGAGTTATCTGAGCAACTCGCTCCAGTCCCTGAAGGAGCTCTCGGATTACTCCCTCGGGCTGGACTCGAAACTGCTGGTCGAAAACCTGCCCGCGGGCCTGTGCGACGAAGCGGGAGAAGCAAGGAAAGTAATTTCCTCTCTGGAAAACGCGGAATTCCTCATGGATATCGGTCACGCAAACGTCTCCGGCACAACCGACGATCTGCTGAACCTGGAACCGCGATTCTTTCATTTTCACGACAACGGCGGAACCGACGACAGTCACGAGAGGCTGGGAGCGGGAACAGTCGACTTAAAACACATCCTGGAAAGACTTAAAAAATACGACGCCGATAAAACCATAATTTTCGAACTCTATTCAGTCCGTGACGTACTGAGTTCTCTGGATACCTTCGTAAGCACTCTCGGGTTATAAATAAAACGCCCCGGCGGCTGCCGGGGCTCAGTGGCAAAGTCGGTTGTAAAACTATCCTAAATCCGCTCGAACTCCTCGTCCGGGATGGAGTAGCAGTGTTCCTCGCCTGGGAACTCTCCCCGCTTGACCTCATCTATGTACTGTTCGAAGGCCTCGACCATCTCGTCTCCCAGGTCGGCGTAGCGTTTGACGAACTTCGGCTTGAAGAGTTCGAAGAGGCCGAGGATGTCCTGGACTATCAGGAGCTGGCCGTCGGTCGCCCCTCCGGCACCGATGCCGTAGATGGGCACCTCGGCCGCCTCGTAGATCCTCTGACCCACCCGTTCGGGGATGGCTTCCAGCAGGATGGCAAAGGCTCCGGCATCCTCCAGGGCCTGTGCGTCCTCGATCAGCTGGCGGGCCGACTCGGCGTCCCGGCCCTGGCTCTTGTAGCCGCCCAGCTGGGCCGCGGACTGGGGGGTCATGCCGATATGGCCGATGACCGGAATGCCGGCATCGACCATGGCCTCGACGGTCGGGGCCATGCGTTTGCCGCCCTCCAGCTTGACGGCGTCGGTGGAGCACTCGCCCATGAACCTGCCGGCGTTCTTTATCGCGTCCTCCTTTGAAGCCTGGTAGCTCATGTAGGGCATGTCGCCGACGACGAAGGTCTTGTCGGTCGCCCGGGTTACCGCCTTGGTCATCACGGCCATCTCGTCCATGGTGACCGGCAGGGTCGAGTCGTAACCCAGCAGGGTCATGCCGCCGGAGTCGCCGACCAGGATCATCTCGACGCCGGCCTGCTCTTCGTAGCGGGCGGTCGGGTAGTCGTAGGCGGTCAGCCAGGAGACCTTCTCGCCCTGTTCTTTCTTCTCGTATAAGTAGTTTAGGTTGACTTCTTCTCTTTCTTCTTCGGACATGGTAGTAGGATATACCTCCTTAATTACAGTTGGTTAAGGCTTCTTCCAGTCGGTTTAGGCCC
>CAZENJ010000083.1:0-9204 GCA_964513485.1 uncultured Thermotogae bacterium
ACTTCCGGAAGGCCGGTCACACGACGATCGACCGGATCATGGAAGCCGGCGCCCTGGGCGCTGAGATCGTGCTCTCGGGCAAGGTCACCGGCGCTCGCTCCCGGGTCGAGAAGTTCAACCGCGGCTACATCAAGCACAACGGCGAGCCCGCCGAGGAGATCGTCGACGCGGGTCAGGCCACCGCGGTCATGAAACTCGGCACGATTGGGGTCGACGTGAAGATCATCCCGCCGAACGCCGAGCTGCCCGACGACTTCGAGATCGAGGAGGACGCCGACGTCTCGGACCTCGTCGTGGAGACGGAGGGCGAATCCGTCGAGGAGCTCCTCGAAGGCGAGCCCGAGGACGCCGACGCCGGCGCCGAGGACTTCGAAGACGTCGAGACTCCCGGCGAGGAGCCCGCGGAAGCGGCCGACATCGAGGAGGAACTCATCGAGGAAGAGGAGTCGGTCGAAGACGCCGACGACGAGGCCGACGACGATGCGGCCGAGGAGGCCGCCGAGCCCGACATCGAGGACGTCGACGAGGACGCCGAGGCCGAAGCCGAGGCGCTGCTCGACGAGATGGACGAGGAGGTGGAGGAATGACGATTCTCCACCCCACCGAGATCCGGGACATGACCCCGGCCGAGCGGGAGTCCGAGCTCGAGGAACTCGAGACCGAACTCCTCAACGCCAAGGCCGTGAAGGCCGCCGGCGGAGCCCCGGAGAACCCCGCGCGGATTCCGGAGCTGCGGAAGGCGATCGCCCGGATCAAGACGATTCAGAACGAGGAACGAACGGACGAATGACGCTGACCCCCGAGACCCTGTCCGGTCACGAGCTCGTCGGCCTGCCGGTTCGCGTGACGTGGTCGACCGACCCGTCACGGATCGGCATCGCCGGCACCGTGGTCGACGAGACCGCGAAGACCCTCGTGATCGAACGGGCCTCCGGGGCAGCACGGGTTCCCAAGGCGGGAACCGAGTTCAGGTTCGCGATCACAGATGAAGCCGCGGCGTCCGCGAAGGGCGCCGGGACCGTCCCCGAACCGGTCGGCTCGGCTGGCTCGACCGGCGAGGTGACGGCCTCCGTTACGGTGGATGGCGCGCAGTTGCTCTCACGACCCGCCCGCAGAACCGTTTCAGGAGGAGACAAACAATGGCGATAGGACTGAACGTAACGGAGCCGGAAGGCACCTGCTCCGATGAGAACTGTCCGTTCCACGGCTCACTGTCCGTGCGCGGACAGCTCATCGAGGGCACGGTTGCCTCGACGGACATGGAGAAGACCGTCGTCGTCCAGCGGGAGTACGACGTGTACGTACCGAAATACGATCGGTACATGAAACGTCGTTCGCGCGTCGCGGCCCACGCCCCGGCGTGTCTCGACCTGCAGGTCGGCGATACGGTCCACATAGCAGAGACTCGACCGCTCTCGAAGACGAAGAGCCACGTCGTCGTCGACGTCGAAGACGACGGAGGTGAGGCCTGATGGAAGCCATCAAGGCCGACGTGACCCCGGGCCTGGAGAAGGGCTCGCTGATCACGTGTGCGGACAACACCGGCGCTCGCGAACTCAAGGTCGTGAGCGTGTCCGGCTACCAGGGGACGATCAATCGACACCCCAAGGCCGGACTGGGTGACACGGTGACCGTCTCGGTCACCAAGGGCACCCCGGAGATGCGCCGCCAGGTGCTCGAAGCCGTCGTCGTCCGACAGCGCAAGCCCATCCGGCGACCGGATGGCACGCGTGTGAAGTTCGAGGACAACGCGGCGGTCATCATCGACGACATGGGCGACCCCCGGGGCACGGAGATCAAGGGCCCCATCGCCCGCGAAGTCGCAGAGCGGTACGGCAGCATCGCATCGACGGCAACTATGATCGTATAGCTATGAGCGAACAACCATCGAAACAGCGCACGGAATCCAACCGGGCCCCGCTCCACGAGCGACACCGGCAGGTACGGGCCACGCTCAGCGAGGACCTCCGCGAGGAGTACGACCAGCGCAGCGTGACCGTCAACACCGGTGACACCGTCGAGATCCTTCGCGGCGACTTCGCCGGGGAGGAAGGCGAAGTCGTGAACGTCGACCTGAAGGAGGCCGTCGTTCACGTCGAGGAGGTCACCCAGGAGACGTCGGAGGGCGAGGACGTGCCCCGCCCCATCGACGCCTCGAACCTCCGCGTGACGGAGCTGGACCTCGAGGACCCCGTGCGCGAAGACCGACTGGAAGGTGAGACCAATGAGTAACCATCAGAAACGACTCTCGGTGCCGAAATCCTGGCCGGTCGAGCGCAAGACCGCCACGTTCACCGCGAAGGCGGCCGGCGGCCCCCACGGCGAGAGCGGGGTCCCGCTGGTCGTCGTCCTGCGGGACGTGCTGGGCTACGTCGACACCGCCACGGAGGCCACCTACGCGGTGAACTCCGGCGGCGTGCTGGTCAACGGCCAGAGCGTCGACGACCGCAACCGGCCGATCGGGATGTTCGACATCCTGTCGTTCCCGGAACGCGACGAGTACTACCGCGTCTTCCCGGACGAAGGCGGTCGCCTCGGCCTCACGCCGATCGCGGCTGTCGACGCGGACTCCAAGCTCGGGAAGATCATCGACAAGACGATCGTCGCCGGCGGCCGCACGCAGCTGAACCTCCACGACGGGGCCAACCTCGTCGTCGAGGAGGACACCTACAGCGGCAACGATTCGGTCGTCATCGACAACGAGACCCAGGAGATCGTCGCCCACTTCGAGTACGCGGAGGGCGCCCTGGTCACCGCCGTGGCCGGCCAGCACGCCGGCGAGATCGGCGAGATCGAATCGATCAGCGTCACCCCCGGCAGCGCCTCGAACACCGTCACCGTCGACACCGGCGAGGACGCCTTCGAGACCGTCGAGGAGTACGTGGTCGTCATCGACGAGAACTTCGTCGCCGACGACGCCGAGCTTCCCGGCGCCAGCGACGTCGAGGAGGGTGAGGAATAATGGCGAGTACTGAGGCAGACTTCCACGAGATGCGGGAGCCGCAGATCGAGAAAGTCGTGGTCCACATGGGCGTGGGCCACGGCGGGGAGGACCTGCAGACCGCCGAGAGCATCCTCCGGGAGATCACCGGCCAGGAGCCGGTGCGGACCACCGCGACCAAGACCGAACCCGAGTTCGGCATCCGCGAGGGCGACCCCATCGGCGCGAAGGTCACGATCCGGGGCGAGCTCGCCGAGGACTTCCTCGACCGGGCCCTCGAGATCGCGGCGATCGACCGCCACAAGTTCGACGAGACGGGGAACGTGAGCTTCGGGATCGAGGAGCACACGGACTTCCCCAGCCAGGAGTACGACCCGACGACCGGGATCTTCGGCCTCGACGTGACGGTCAACCTGGTTCGGCCCGGCTACCGGGTCACCAAGCGCGACCAGGTCACCCGCCAGATCCCGTCCAAGCACCGGCTGAGTACCGAGGACGCCATCGCGTTCCTCGAAGCTGAATTCGACGTCGAGGTGACTGCATGAGCGACGACGACCAGGAAACCGGACAGACACACGCCTGTCGACGATGCGGCCGCGAACAGGGCCTCGTCGGGAAGTACGACATCTGGCTGTGTCGCCAGTGTTTCCGCGAGATTGCGCCCGACATGGGCTTCAAGAAGTACAGCTAACAATGACCGCAGACGACCCACTGGCCAACGCGCTCTCCGGCATCGACAACGCCGAGAGCGTCGGCCAGTTGCGCTATACGGTAACGCCCGCCTCGAACGAGATCGGTGCGGTGCTCGAGGTCCTCTACGACCGCGGGTACATCGGCGGCTTCGAGTACGTCGACGACGGCCGCGCCGGGCAGTTCGAGGTCGAACTGACGGGGTCCATCAACGAGTGTGGACCCGTGAACCCGCGGTACTCGACGGGCGTGGACGAACTCGAGCAGTGGGAGAAGCGATTCCTCCCGGCTCGGGATTACGGCACGCTCATCGTGACCACCTCGAGCGGGATCATGAGCCACTACGAGGCCCGCGAGAAGGGCATCGGTGGCCAGCTCATCGCCTACGTGTACTGACGATGCTACGAACAGAAATCCAACTGCCCGAATCCGCCGACGCGAGCACCGACCGCTTCGACCTCACGGTCGAGGGGCCGGAGGGCTCGGTCACGCGGCGGCTCTGGTACCCCGGCGTGACGGTGAGCGTCGAGGACGGGGCCGTCCTGATCGAGGCCGAGTCGGAGGACGCCCAGACCAAGGCGACGGTGGGAACCTTCCAGAGCCACGTGGAGAACATGCTCCACGGGGTCACGGAGGGCTTCGAGTACCGGATGCAGATCCACTACTCCCACTTCCCGATGCAGGTTTCCGTCGAGGACGACGCGGTCGTGATCCAGAACTTCCTCGGCGAGAAGGCCCCGCGTCGCGCGCCGATTCGGGGGGCGACAGACGTAACGGTCGACGGCGAGGAGATCGTCCTCACCGGCCCCGACAAGGAGGCCGTGGGACAGACCGCCGGCGAGATCGAACAGCTGACCCGGGTCCCCGACAAGGACACGCGTGTCTTCCAGGACGGCGTGTACATCGTCGAGAAGCCCGGCCGTGGAGGTGCCTGAGATGAGCGACGAGGAATCAGTCGAACGCGAACTCGAGGACATCAGCGGGATCGGCCCGTCGAAAGCCGACACGCTCCGCGAGACCGGCTACGAGTCGATTACCGACCTCCAGGCCGCGAGCCAGTCCGAGCTGGCCGAAATCGAGGGCATCGGCAACGCGCTGGCGGCCCGCATCAAGGCCGACGTCGGTGGCCTCGAGATCGAGGAGGAGACCGAGGCCGAGGTCGAGGAGCCCGAGGAAGAAGAACAAGCCGAGGAAGCCGAGGACGTCGAGACCGAGCTGCGCCCGCGGGGCGTGGCCGACAAGACGCCGGACCTCGACGACGAGCGGGCCCGCCTGCTGACCCAGCGGACGCGGGAGGGCAAGCCCGCCTTCAACCGCCAGGACTACCACAAGAAAAAACGGGTGCCGTCCTCCTGGCGGCGTCCCCGTGGCGACCTCTCGAAACAGCGTATCGGCCAGAAGGGCAAAGGCGCGACCGTCGAGGCCGGCTATCGGACCCCGACGGCCGTCCGCGGCCTGCACCCAAGCGGCTTCGAGGAGGTCATGGTCCACCGACCGGCCGACCTCGAGGACGTCGATCCCGACCGGGAAGCGGTCCGGATCGCGAGCGCCGTCGGCGCGCGCAAACGCGAGCGCATCGAGGAGCGCGCCGCCGACCGCGAGATCCGGGTGCTCAACCCGACCTACGAGGAAGTGGAGGTGAGCACTGATGAGTGACCTTTCGACCCAGAAGCGACTCGCCGCCGACGTGCTGGACGTCGGCAAGAACCGCGTCTGGCTCGACCCGGCCGCCCAGAGCGACATCGCGGAAGCGATCACGCGGGAGGACATCCGGGAGCTAGTCCAGGAGGGGGCCATCCGGGCCGAGGAACCCTCGGGCAACTCCCGCGGGCGGGCCCGCGAGCGAGACGAAAAACGTGCAGCCGGCCACCGTTCCGGCCCCGGCACCCGCAAGGGGAAAGCCGGTGCCCGGTCGGATCCGGCAGACGAGTATCGGGACGGCATCAGAGCCCTGCGGACCGAACTCCGCGAACTCCGGGACGAGGAGACGCTCTCCCGCTCGCAGTACCGCCAGCTCTATCGCATGGCGAGCGGCGGCGAGTTCGACAGCGTCCGCCGGCTCCGGGCCTACATCGAGGACAACTACGACGTCGACTTACGAGGTGACAACTAATGGCCAGCGGACCACGCTACAAGGTACCGATGCGGCGACGCCGCGAGGTCCGGACCGATTACCATCAGCGGTTGCGCCTGCTGAAATCCGGGAAGCCCCGACTGGTTGCTCGCGTGAGCAACCAGCACGCCAGGGCGCAGCTGGTGACCCTCGGTCCGGACGGCGACCAGACCGAAGCGAAGGCGATTTCGGCCGAACTCGAGGAGTACGGCTGGGAGGCTCCCACGGGGAACCTCCCGGCGGCCTATCTCACCGGCCTGCTGGCCGGGAACCGGGCCGTCGAGGCCGGCTACACCGAGGCCGTGCTCGACATCGGCCTCCACTCGGCCACGCCTGGCGCGAAAGTCTTCGCCATCCAGGAGGGCGCCATCGACGCGGGGCTCGCGGTCCCACACAACGACGCGGTCTTCGCGGAGTGGGAACGCACCCGCGGCGAGCACATCGCCGAGTACGCACAGCAACTCGACGAATCGCTGTACAGCGGTTCGTTCGACGGAACGGAACTGCCGGACCACTTCGATGAGGTGCGTTCGGCCCTGATGGAGGACAACGAATGAGCAACACTGACGCCTGGGAGCCCCAGACCCGACTGGGCCGTCGCACCAAAGACGGCGAGGTCGAAGACATGTCCGCCGCCCTCAACTCCGGTCTCCCGCTGAAGGAGCCGGAGATCGTCGACACCCTGCTGCCGGGGCTCGACGACGAGGTCCTGGACATCAACATGGTCCAGCGGATGACCGACTCCGGCCGCCGCGTGAAGTTCCGCGTGGCGGTCGTGGTGGGCAACCGCGACGGCTACGTCGGCTACGCCGAAGGTCGCGACGACCAGGTCGGCGGGGCGATCCAGAAAGCCATCGACATCGCGAAACTGAACATCATCGACGTCTCCCGCGGCTGTGGGTCCTGGGAGTGTGGCTGTGGGCTGCCCCACACCGTCGCGCTCCGGACGACCGGCAAGGCCGGGAGCGTCGAGGTCGAACTGATTCCCGCCCCGCGCGGCCTCGGGCTCGCGGCCGGCGAAACCGTCCGCCAGGTCCTCTCGATCGCCGGGATCGAGGACATCTGGACCCGCTCCTCGGGGAAGACCCGGAGTACGGTCAACTTCGGCAAGGCCACGTTCAACGCGCTCAAGCGCACCACCGAGGCCCGGGTTCCGGACCGCACGCTGGAAGTGCGTGAGGTGATCGAGTAATGCTCGCGGTCGTCCAGGTTCGCGGCGAGGTCAACATGACCGAGGCCGTCGAGGACACCCTCGAGATGCTCAACCTCCACGCGGTCAACCAGTGCACGCTGGTTCCGGAGACCGACACCTACCGGGGGATGATCACGAAGGTCAACGACTACGTGTCCTTCGGCGAGCCCAGCGAGGACGTCCTCGCGACCGTCCTGGAGAAGCGCGCCGAGCCCCTCGAGGGCGAGGCCACGATCGACGACGAGTGGGTCGCCGAGCAGACCGACTACGACACCGTCTCGGCACTCGCCGGGGCGCTCCTCGCGGAGGAGACCTCCCTGCGGGACCAGGGCCTCTCGCCCACGCTCCGGCTGCACCCGCCGCGAGGCGGCCACGAGGGTATCAAGAACCCGCGCAGCGGCGGCGGCCAGCTGGGCACTCATAGCACCGCGGAGATAGACGACCTCCTCGCGGCGATGCGATAACCATGACGAGCAAGAAACGACGCCAGCGCGGCGGTCGAACCCACGGCGGCGGCTCCCAGAAGAACCGGCGCGGGGCCGGCCACCGTGGGGGCCACGGCCGTGCTGGCCGCGACAAACACGAGTATCACCACTACGAACCGCTCGGCAAGAGCGGCTTCAAGCGACCCGAGAGCGCACAGGAGACCACGAGCGAGGTCCGACTCCAGAAGATCGACGAGGATCTGCCCCTGCTGGTCGAGTCGGGTGCGATCGAGGAGGCCGAATCGGGCTACGCGGTCGACGCGCGGGACCTCGCAGAGGATCCCGAGGCCGACGTGGTCAAGGTCCTGGGCGGTGGCCAGCTCCACCACCAGCTGACCGTCACGGCCGACGCCTTCACTGACGGGGCCCGCGAGGCCATCGAGGCCGAGGGCGGCGAGGTCGTCGTCCTCGCGGACGAATCCGAGACCGACGACGAGGACTAACCCATGGGATGGAAGGAGGTCGCTGAACCCTATCTGACCCGGATGCCCTCGGTCGAACGGCCGACGGGCCACGTGCCGTTCAAGCGCAAGCTCGCCTGGACGGCCGGCGTGCTGGTGCTTTACTTCTTCCTGACGAACGTCTATCTCTTCGGCGTCGCGGGCGGGGAGGACCTCTTCGGTCAGTTCCGCAGCCTGCTCGCGGGCGGCCAGGGGACGATCCTCCAGGTGGGGATCGGCCCGATCGTCACCGCCTCCATCGTCCTGCAGCTTTTGGGCGGGGCGAACCTGCTGGGATTGGACACCTCTGACCCCCGCGATCAGGCGCTGTATCAGGGCCTCCAGAAGCTCCTCGTGATCGTGATGACCGTGCTCACCGCCATCCCCATCGTCTATATGGGGAACTTCCTCACGCCGAGTGAGCAGCTCATCCAGAACCTCGGCATCGGGATCTTCGGGGTCCGAACGCTGATCTTCGCGCAGGTGTTGGTCGGTGGGATCCTCATCCTCTACATGGACGAGGTCATCTCCAAGTGGGGGGTCGGCTCCGGCGTCGGGCTGTTCATCGTCGCCGGGGTCTCCCAGAGTCTCGTCGGCGGCCTGATCTTCTGGGAAGGCGAGGTCGGTAACGAGGGGGTCATTCCCACCTGGATCGACATCGCCCTGGGCAACGCGGGCCAGATGCCCCCGTTGCTCTCGGGCGACGGGATCATGTTCCTGCTCATCCAGGGCCAGATCCTCGCGATCATCACGACCATCGTGATCTTCTCGGTGGTCGTGTACGCGGAATCGGTGCGGGTCGAGATCCCGCTCAGTCACGCTCGCGTGAAAGGTGCCCGGGGGCGGTTCCCGGTCAAGCTCATCTACGCCAGCGTGCTGCCGATGATTCTCGTTCGGGCACTGCAGGCGAACGTCCAGTTCCTGGGCCGGCTGCTCCGCAGCCAGCTCGGTGAGGCCGGCATGCCGGCGTGGCTCGGGGTTTATACGGAGACCCAGGGCCAGCTCGTCCCGGTGGACGGCCTCTTCTACTACCTCTCGCCGATCTACTCGCGCTCGGACTGGATGTGGTGGCTCGGCGGAGCCGCCCAGGAGCCCTGGCAGATCATGTTGCGGGTCTCCGTCGACCTCTTCATCATGATCGTCGGGGGCGCGATCTTCGCCATCTTCTGGGTGGAGACCGCGGACATGGGCCCGGAGTCGACGGCGAAACAGATCCAGAACTCCGGCATGCAGATCCCCGGCTTCCGGCAGAACGTCGGGGTCATCGAGAAGGTCATGGAGCGGTACATCCCCCAGGTCACCGTCATCGGCGGGGCCCTGGTGGGGCTGCTCGCGGTCATGGC
>CAZENJ010000084.1:0-8934 GCA_964513485.1 uncultured Thermotogae bacterium
TTTATATCATATTCTTGTACATAATTTCAAATCTTGGATTCAACAAGTAAGTGCAGAATGATAATTTAACGAGCCAGGCAGCATTAGTATGCTCCTGGAGAAAAAGAGGATAGCAAAGAACCTATTATCGGGGGATTTTGAAGTTGGTATATTTATAGGCTTATGATTTGATTTTAATTACAGGGTCAAGATTTGCATCTTCCACAACTGACCACAATTAGATGCGGGTATTTGTGCCAGATGAACTATGATTTCAACTTGGCAGGAAGAGTGTCTAAAGAGGTTTCATGGATCGGTAATTTTGCTGAAGGGGTAAAATAAAAAAGTGCGGCCCTTTCGGACCGCACCTATGGTTTTAATCGATATCTAATGGATAAATAAAGATAAGTTACTGTTTTATCAGGAGTCGTCTACTACTGGAAGAGCACTCAGTGTTCCATCTGCGAGCGTTCCGACTGCAAATACAGTATAGTTGGTCCCTTTTTCCAGCTCGACATTGGGTATCGAGAGAGCAATATCCATCGTTCCCGCTACTCTAACTTCGAGGTCGTAAGAGCCCGCCGGCAATTCGGCGTACTCGCTTGCCTCTCTGAAGGCTGCGTCGCCGAAAATCACGGAACCATCGGAAGGTCCTACGTCGACTGCCGGAGCATCCGGTGCCGTGTGGACGAGTCTTACTTTGGCTGTTTCTACGTTGTCAAATCTGTTGTCCATCAGGACCATCGGTTTCAGGTCATCCTCGCCGAGCAGCCCCGTAGCGGCAACAGTGTATGCCGTCTCTGATTTGAGTTCCAGAATGGCATCGATAACTATCGGTTCAGTTTCACCTGCGGGCGAAACCTGAATTCGATAACTACCCGGTTTGAGTTCAAGGTAATCGCTGACAGCTTTGAAAGGGACGTCACTCAATACCACGTTACCGTCTACCCATACGTCGACAGCCGGTGCATCCGGTGACAGGTGAGCTACTCTTATCAGAGCAGCGTTCCCACTTGGCATGTGACCGTCAGCCATTGCTACGGGGACAAACATAAACAGAAGACCAATTATTAGCGCCAGACTTGCGGTTATGTAGTTTTGGTGAATAATCGTAACCGGGGCAGGGTGTCTTCTATTAACGGTTTCCTGGAGAAGCGGGTTCACGCAGTTCTTTTGGTTTTCCAAGACGGAGGTTTTCTTCTAAAAAACAAGAAATTTCCTTGGATATCCCGCTTTTCCGGGTTAACCTTTTGGGTTATTAAAGTTGATCGAAGAGCGACGCCTTAACATCAGATTTGAAGCCGGATTAAATCCTTCCCGATTTTAAAAACTTATGTAGAAGGTGTCCGGGACGACAATTTACCTATACCGCCCAAGAGGGATAAATATGAGTCCGAAAAAAGACTTAACCGGCCGAGTCAGCAAAGAAAGGCTGGTTCATAATCTGAAAAAGACGGTTTCGATACCATCGGTGACGGGCAGCGAGTCGCAGTTGACCGATTTCCTTGCCCGGGAGCTCGATCAGTTAGGGGTTGAGCCGAACTATCAACGGGTCGAGGGGGAGCGCAATAATGTCTACGCGTTACATTATTTTGAAGAACCGGGTCCTCTGGTCAGCTTGAACGCTCATACCGATACAGTTCCTCCGGGAAGCGGTTGGGCGACGGATCCGTTCGAACCCGTGGAGGAGGACGGGAAGATTTACGGTCTGGGGGCACTGGACATGAAAGGTGGTCTGGTTGCGCTTCTGGAAGCGTTTAGAATCATCGTCCGGTCAGAAGTTAATCTGCCCGGCGGCGTCGCTTTTACCGCCGTAGTTGATGAAGAGGCGTATTCTAAAGGGGCAAAAAAATTGCTTTCCTCGGAGATCTCCGACTCCGCCGCCGTAATCAGCGGAGAGCCCTTCTGGGGTTCTGAAGAGAAACCCGTACCATTGGGTATTACCGGAAAGATCCTCTACGAGGTAACTGCCAGAGGGAAATCCGCACATGGGGCAGAGCCCGAGAGAGGGGTAAATGCTATCGAGGACATGGCGCGAGTTCTGGGAAATTTGGACGATTTACAGCTGGGAAAGGGATCTCAATTCGGAGCGGGCAATATCTGCACTTTAAAAATTGAAGGCGGTTACGAAAAGTATTCAGTGACTGTTCCCGAAAACAGTAAAGCTATCATTAACCGTCTGATAGTACCCGGGCAGAGTATAAAATCCGCCGTCCGTGAGATGGAGGAATTTATCGAGAAGCTGTCGCTCGATTCAGACTTTCAAGTTTCTTCAAAATCCCCGTCTTATAACCCATTCACCCTTTCGGATTCGGAACCAATAATGAGAGCATTCAGTGATAGTTACGAAGACGTGGTCGGAACCGGCCCCACCTTCGGTTATATCCGCAATATTATGGACGCAAATATATTCGTAAACCGGGCCGGAATTCCCACTCTGGTATTTGGCCCCCGCGGAGGAAGAATGCATGCCCCGGATGAATTTGTAGAAATTGAAAGTCTTGTTCGGACAACAAAGATTTACCTGAGAACTATTATCGACTACCTGAGGACTCCCGGGAACGAGGCATGAAGAAAATGAAACCAGAGTAACTCTTGCCCTTTATTATCTCGGAGGAGGTTCGAAAATACCAAAGGAGCCGCCGAAAACAGCTACCGAAAGCTAAAACTTGGCTATTCAGGGGAAAAGCTAACTTAAATGGCAATGGCGCTGTAACCCCAGCAAATCTAGCTTAAATGCTGAAGAAACACCCGGTAAATCTTCCTCCGGACAAATAAATAAACGCCACGCATTTCAGGCCAACTCTGGCAGCCAACCAGCATTCCTCCGAAATTGCAAGGTACTCAGAACTACTTCAAATCGCCCGATCTAATTACCTCGGAACGCTGGATCAGCAGCAGGGTCCACACCCACATCCTAAGAAGCTAATAAAAGCAGCTGCCCATAAGGACCAGAAAAACCCGAGTATCATTGCGGCTGGTATGGTCACGATGAACACCTCCTTATAGAATTTTTCCTCGCAAGTTTACTATACATCGATTGTTTTGCGCTGTCAAGTTTGCGAGTTAGCTCTAAGAGTCCCGCTAATCTTCCGCGCCATCAAGTTCCAATTAAGTATAAAAGCTAACTTCATTATCCTTTGATCAACGAGGTTTCTTAGCCTGCTTGGTTAAGCCTGGCCAACATAATTTAACTTACTCCGGCGGCAGTACACTCCAGCACCCGGTTTAACGTCGGGTCAAAGCGAAAATTTTGGTTAGGTGTCTATTCTCAAGAGATATTGCTGAAGCCAAAAACCAATCTCTCGGAGGTTGAAAACGAACTGCACCGGCAAAAGTTCCCTCGCCCCCTGTAACCTTCCGCCTTATTACAGGGGGCCGAATCGACTTTCAAACGTTGAAAAGCCGGTTTATCGGGACATCGTCCCTCCCCGGCCGTTGAGGGATTTATTCAGAACTCATTTCTTCCCGCAGCGCCTCTTTGGTAATTTCAGTCAGATCTTTCACCGTGTTTTGATTTCCGTACAAAACGACGTTTTCCTGTCGCAGCACCAGATCGTAACCCTCTTTCCTCGCTTGAACGTTTGCCACCTGGAATATTTTCGTTTCGATTAACTTCGTGAGCAATTCGTCCAGCTGTTTGTACTGGCTATTTATCTGTGATAGAGTCTGAGAGACCTCCTCCGGAATTGCCGAACCCTCTTTCATATTACTAAGTACGTTATTCAGCTGATTTATGATCGGTTCGACCTGACCTTTGAGCTTTATCAGACGCTCAGAAACTGATTGAAAGCCCTTGGCCACTATCATCGCTTCCACCATGGCAAGGTCTATCTGTAACTGAGCCTTTAACTTCTCCGCCTGGAGGATGTCGCTCCGTTTCTTGAACTCCGACTCGGAAATATTTCCCTGAATTGCTTTTTCGCGCAGCTTGATGAGCTCTTCGTTCTTCGCCTGGGCGCTCTCTCGTTCTTCCTTTACCGCGTTTGTAAATACGTTAAATGCTTCGGTGGCGTTTACGTAACCGACCCTGAGCGCCGAACCCGCCCCCGTCGCCCCGGTCCCTTCCATTTCCGACAGACGTGCCTGGAAAGTTTCCAGTTTCTTCTCGAGCTCCGTCAGTTTCTCCTTTTCGGGCTCCTCTCCGTTTCCACTCAACTCGCTTATTTTACTATCCAGGATTGATCGAACACCCTTTAACGATTCCAGGCCCTTTTCCATCTCGCCCTTGTTTATCAGCTCTTCCGCCCGGCGCAATTCCTCTATCAGCAAATCCGCCGAAAAATCTTCCTGTCCGTAACCGGCTAAAGCCGTAGAAACTACTAACAGCGCGACCAATATAACGACAGCGCTTCGACTTTTCATTTATAAACCTCCTCGGTTGATTGAGTTTACCCGAAACCGGAATTATCCAATTAGAGTTTAGCGACCACGATTAGCTGTTTTACTAAGTTGGATGATAAATGACAGATAATCTATCATTTCTTCCTTCCCGCCAATTCAGGGTACCGAATTTGTTCGGGTTTTTCAGCACCGGAAAGTCGGTCATATCGTTAGAGAATTTCCCTGCAATCAATAAAATTAACCAGGCAACGAGGAGGCAATCGGAGTAGAAAAGCTATTAGCCCGACTCGGCCGCGGGGACGTATTATTGAACTGAGTCCATTGTTACTGTTCGTGCGCTAATATCGGCGAGCTCGAGGAAGATCAAGAAAGGAGGTAAAATATGTTTCCGTTTTCAAAAAGATCCTCGCTTCTGATATTTTTAGTATCATTCATAATCGTTTTGCCCGCTTTCGGGACTAATGCGGGGGGAGAGAAAAAACCGGTGAGCAAGCTGGAACCGGTGGAGAAAGCGTACAACTTGATACTTGAGAGATACGTGAGCCCGGATTCCGTCGAAAAAAGGCAATTGATCATAGGAGCCATAGAGGGGATGCTGGAGCAATTGCCGGACCCGCACGACCAGGTCTATACTGAAGAAGGCTATAAGAAGCACCTTCGGAAGGTAGTAAGGTCGAATTACTTCGGGGTCGGCGTGATCCTCGGTGACCGCGGTAAATACGTCAGTGTTCTGGAGACTTTTCCCTTCAATTCGGCGGCTCGGAACGGGGTCAAGCCCCGGGACGTAATTCTGGAGATCGACGGAGAGTCCACCGTCGAGATGAACTATCGTGAAGCCGGCGACCTCCTGCGGGGCGAGCAAGAGGATGAGGTCACGCTGAAGGTAAAACACCCGAACGGAGAAAGGGAAAAGATTACTCTCAGGAAGATACCGGTTCAGATACCCGCGGTGGAGCACGAGCTATTGCGGGACGGAAGGATCGGCCTGATTGACGTAAATTACTTCAGGGAGGACGTGGAGTGGCGGGTAAATTCGGCAATTAACGAACTGGAGAACGAAGATCTTCAGGGTTTTATCCTCGACCTGAGAAACAACAGGGGCGGTGTCTTAAAATACGCGTTTGGAGTGGCGTCAAAGTTCGTTGACAGTGGAATAATAACGAAATTTCATAAAAAGGATCGGGTTAAGAAATATAGCACCGAAGGAAACGCGACGCCGAACTTGCCGCTGGTCGTCCTGATAAACGAACGGACTGCGAGCGCTTCCGAACTGATTGCGGCGGCGGTCAGATATCACGATATGGGAGTCCTCGCCGGTCGGCGGAGTTACGGCAAGCAGTACGGTCAGAGTTTCTTTGAGCTGGAGGGTGACCTGTATCTCGCGCTATCCACTATAAATAACTTCTTTCCCGAAATCCCCGAGGCCGGCCTGAAGCCAGAACTGAAGTCGCCTAACTACTGGAAGGACGTCGAAATAGCCAAAAAGTGGATAAACAAACACGCCGGCGAGAAGACCCCGCTCGGCAATTAGATAATCCGTAGACCGGGCCCTTAGCTCCGGATTCTGGAGATTTTGGTTCGATTATTTCCTGTCCTGGACTATCTCCTCGATCGTTTTGAAGCCCTCCGCCCCTTTCTCGTGCCAGCCCTCCGTCGTATAGATTTTTTCCGTGTACTTTTCCGAGATATGTGCCGCCACTACTTCACCGAGGAAGAGGGTGTGATCGCCCGCGTCGATCGAGCCCCTCTTTTTGCATTCGTAACAGGCCACGGAATCCTCTATCAAGGGTGTCCTTACCTGACTTGCGGGTACCGTTTCCAGGCCCGTCTTCTCGAACTTAGCCACGTTCTCCCCGGAATTCCTCCCGCAGTAAAAGGTTGCCTTCTTCTGCTCTTTGTTGGGGAAGGCCAGGACGAAGTCCTCGGAATTTTCCAGCACCCGGTGAGTGTATCTATCGAAGGCGATGCTGGTCGCCATCATCACCGGTTCCGCGGAAGCAAAAGTAACCCAGCTGGCCGGCATAGCGTTTGGCTTGCCGTCTTCGTCGGCCGTTACCACCTGGAAAATCCAGCTGGGATGTTTTCTCTCAATCGCGATCTCTTTATCAACCTGTTTCATTTTTTACCTCCTGAATTCATCTGGTTCCTTAGTATTTTAGGTCATCGCTCCGCAAAGACAAATGGAAATACAGGGGTAACTCCGGGTGTTCGCGATTGGCAGATACTTGGGAAAATTCAAAACCAGGTTTTACCTATCTAACGTTCCGGGTCCGGTCCAAATCCTCGGCTAACCCGGTATGAAATCGCCTCTTAGCCGGATAAAGTTGCCTCCAGGGTAATCTCCGTACCGGCCAGCGCTTTCGATACAGGACAATTTTCTTTTGCCGCCGCGGCGTGCTGCTCGAAATCTTCCTCCGCGATACCCGGGACTTTGGCTTCTGTGGACAGATCGATTCCGGTTATCGTAAATTCCCCCTCGACTTCGTCCAGGCTGACTTCGGCTTCGGTTAATATCTCCCGGGGATCGTAGCCCTCCTCTTCCAGGATGTTCGCCAGTGCCATGGAGAAACAACCGGCGTGTGCGGCACCGATAAGTTCTTCCGGGTTGGTGCCCTCCCCTTCTTCAAACCGGGACCGGAAGGAATATTCCGTTTCGAGCAACCCGCTGCCGAGTTTTACCTTGCCTTCTCCGTCTTTTAGCTTGCCCCGCCATACTGCTTCTGATTTCCGTTTTTTCATGCTTTCACCTCATGTGTTTTTTATATTGAATTTACCGCCTTAGTGTTTTTGCCCCGCCATAGGGTTGCCGGCCTCGCGCCAGTCCTTTTTACCGCCTTCGTAGTCGTAGACGTTTTCAAAGCCGAGATTATCGAGTTTTTCCGCCGCAGTGGGGCTTGCACCGCAATTGATGTCGGAACAGTAAACGACGAGATCCTGGTCCTTACCGAATCTTCCCTTGACTTCCCTTCCCAGCTCGGAGAGAGGTATATTTATCGCACCTTTGATATGGCTTTGTTCGTAGTCTTCGGCGTCCAGGACTTCTATGAGTTCGAAGTCTTCATCCGCAGCGAACTTCTCTTCCAGTTCTTGGCGATCCAGTGTTTCATACATTTCGTCCACCTCCAGTTCTTGCCCCTTAGGGGGCGGCTGTTAAAAAGTTAACTAAAATACTCTACTTTTTCAAGCCAGTCCAGAACTGAAGAATTGCTGATCAGACAGTTCACCCAAATTGTCTTAACCTTTGCGCTCACCCAAAAAATCCCTCAGGCTAATCAACCATGCTCTCTTCGCTCGTGGCACAGCGATTGGGACCCATTTCCAGCTCGATTTCCTCCTGCTCACTCCTTCTCTCCCCTCGTCCTAGGTTTGTCGCAATTACTTCTTCGTAATTCGGGGGCTTTTCCGGCACGTTTTTGAATATGTATTCCACGAATTCGTCCTCCCCCATCTGAAGCGCTCTGTTGTTCTTCCGCAGGTTTCCGAGTATGCCGAATATCGGGGTGCCGGGGGTGACGTCCTGTGCTTCCCCCTCGTTCGATATACTGAAATGTCCCGGCAGTACCTTGATATCGTCGGGCAGGGAGAGCACTTTTCCGACGAGCGATTGATACTGGAGGTCGGCGCCTTTGCGGGCCTCTTCCTGAAATTCGAGTTCAGTTCTACCTATTGAATTGGCAAACAGCGAGTCCCCGCTGATCAGGGCTTCCCCGCCGACGAGCCAGCTGGTCATCTCCGTGGTATGTCCGGGGGTGTGCAGGGCTTTAATCGGTATGCCGCCTACCTGGACGACTTCGTTGTTATCGACCGGGACGAAGTCGAATTCCGGATCGCGTGTTTCCGCTCCCCGACCGAGATGGTAGTCCACGCCGAGCTTCCGGGCCAGCTCTCGTCCTCCGGAGATATGGTCTGCGTGGATGTGAGTATCGAAAACGTGGGTGATTTTGAGGCCGCGTTCCGTCGCGGCGTCGAGAAATTCCTCCTTATAACGAGAGACGTCAATCGCTGCGGCTACTCCGGCCCGTCTGGAGCCGACGAGGTAACCCAGACAACCTTTTGCTCTCCGCTGTAGCTGGAGGATAACGAGGTCGTTTTCCGTGGTGGCGATCGGCACCCGATCGTAAACTCCGCTCCAGGCTTCCATGCCGCCCCGGATTGCCTTCACGTTGCTGAAACCCTGTTTCTCAAGTTCTTCCGCGAAATCTACGGAAGTAATTCCTTTGGCACAGACGGCAATGATCGGGTCATCGATGTCGGCACCGCTCTTATTTAAAAACTTTTCCAGGCCCTCGGACCCCAGTTCAGCCCCTTCCCCGTGCGGGAAATTAACTGCCCCGTTTATATGCCATTCGGAATAGTTTTCTTCCGGCCTGGTATCGATCAGGTAGAATTCTTCGTCCGCATCTATCTTATCTCTGAATTCTTCGGGTTCAATTTTTTCGACCATATATTTGACCTCCCGTCAACTGCTCTTTCTTTTCGTTTAGATTTATTCACCACTGAATATTAGAATCCCGTGAAAAATAAATCAACGACGTGAAAGATAAGCACACTCTGCTTCGGAAAGATTCGGTTTGAGTCCGGGGCTGGAAAACACCCCGGTTTCCCCCGAAA
>CAZENJ010000085.1:0-2314 GCA_964513485.1 uncultured Thermotogae bacterium
ATGATTCATTCCAAGGCGGTGCCCCGGGGGTTCTCAGCTATTTATTGGTAAGGAGTAGCCGAGGGTGAATATTTAAACCGCTGACTTACCCTCTATTTCCGGGTAGAAGCTGTCCCCGGGAGATTACAGGAGTTTAAACACCATAAACCACGTTCTGGAACTCTTCACGAAAGTTCTAACCGAAGAGAACGCCGAAGCTTACCTCCAGCACCGAATCGGCAAATGATCCGGCCAGATACTTGTACTTCGCCTGTAGCAGAAGAGGTAGTTCGGGGTCCAGGAGCTGGGTGGTCGTGACCCCGTAAACCCCGTGTAAAGCAAAATTATTCGATAGTGCCGGGTCACCCGAAAATATGGCGCCGGCCCCGAGTCCGCCAAACTGGTTGATGCCTGAATCTACCGCCCATTTGTAACCTATAGTTGCATTGGGGTAGTAGTAGCCGGAATTTGAAACGGAATCGATATCCAGACCGAAACGGGTAAAGCCGGCGGTTTGGTCCGATTCAGTCTCGAAAATAGTTAAGCCGGTCAGGTTATAATCGAGAAACAGCTTCGCGCTGGGAGAAAGCAAATTCGGGTAACTCATACCGGCTGCCAAGCCAATACTGAAATCCCGGGCCAGTTCACCGCCAGGGAGAATTCCTTCCGCTTCCTCACCTCTCCCGAGAATGGAGTCTATCGCGGTCCTTCGCCTGCCGAGGGTCTTCCCGGGACCGGTTAATTTCCTTACTACGTCCTTTTCGCCCTCGGTTTGGTAGAGAGTCGTCTTCAGGTTGACCGTCTTCTCCCCCGGGAAGGACTTCCGGGTGAGGTAGATATAAAACGTTCTCCAGTTGCCCGCCTGGTTATCAATTACCGTGGTCTTGCCATCCAGGTTGCCCAGAGTAACGCCGGCCGTGTTCAGACCCAGCAAGTCCGTTTTCTCGGCCAATAGCTCGCCGGACGAGTCGTATAATTCGAGCTTGACGAAATCACTACCCGTCGCCGTGCCAAGATTTTTCACCACGATAGGATTAATCAGGAGATCCAGCCTGTTTTCATCCCCGTCCATTACGTCGATCCTCTGGGCAAGAATCTTGTCCTGCCCGGAAACAGGTGGTGATATTCCGGCATCCCGGCTTGCCTCGAGGATTTCTCCTCCCCAGGGGTAGACAGTTATCGCTTCCGGGGACGCGTGCATGGGGCTTCGTGCGTTTCCCTTCACCCCTTCCCTGCCTCGAAACTGGACTACGGGCTTCAAAGTCCTACCGGAGGCGGCATCCTGGGCTACATGATAATGAAGTTCGAAAACCGCTCGACCGTCATCCGGGACTAACCCACCCGTGTCGGAATCCAGCCTCTGCCATTCGCTGGATAGCCTGAGGTCCGACCCCAGCTCAACCAACCCCCCTTCCGGCTGAACCTCGTATACCGATACCCCGGTTATACTTGAATTATTAAGAGAACCCTCGTTGCTCAGCCTGACGGAATTCACCGTGAAATCCTGACTGTCGAGATCGTTATCCGAGAGAATCAGACGCTGGCGGTACTCCTCTCCTCTATTTACTATACCCGACTGCCAGTCCGTCGTCTCCTCGATTTTTTCAAGTCCCTGTACTACAACTTCCTGTGAGCTAGCTGCCGGTACAGTCAGTTCCTGGTTAAAGGGATAGCCGGACATACCATTATTCTCTTTCGTGTTGAGCAATACCCCGGTTCGCAGTTTCATACCCTGCGTCGGACCCGAGAGAGCAACCTCCCCCATTACTTCAAGGGTAAGTTTGCAACCGTCGAGACAGCGACCGTCCCACCAGCCCCCCGGAGAAGTGGAAAAAGTAACTCGGGATGCAGGTGTAGTAATTTCCTTCGAGATAGTCCTTTCCACAACTTTTCCGCCCTCTTCCAGGCGCAAATTAAGCTTCAGTTTTGTAATATCCTGACCAAAGACAAGTGGATCGTCCTGGCTGGAACCGTTATAGACGTTAATATAATCGACCTCAACGCCGTCTTGATTCGGGTCCAGGTCATGAAACTCGTACTTCCCTATCCTCATCATAGTCCCCGGCTGGAGGACTTGGTCCGTCAGAGAAAGCGCCCTGGTTTCCTCGAAACCGGCCCGGGCTATTTCGTCCCGCCCGGGATCAATTACGAAATTTGAACTAACTGAGTCCAGAGCCTCCCCCGCTTCGTCCAGGTAGACAAAATGGAACCTTGCCCCCAGCTCGACAGTAACGTCGCTTCCGTACTTGCTAATCGGCACGCGCTGCGGTCCTGCTATCGATAATCTAAACTGGAAACGCCCTTCCTCACCCGGCCGGAGCGTTAGTCCCCCGTC
>CAZENJ010000085.1:2324-8908 GCA_964513485.1 uncultured Thermotogae bacterium
AGACGGAACGCCAGCCTCCGTAACCTTCCTTTCGGTAACGGACGGCTATCTCTTTTAGTTCGTTCTCCGAAGCGTTGCCAAAATTCGCCACAGTAAGCTCTTTTATCCTGACGGGTGAAACAGTATCACTGACGGATATCTCTTGAACCAGAATACCGTCGTCCTGAGGGTTCAGATGGACCGATTCAGGGTTTTCGGAGTTAAATTCCGGTGCTCCAACGGCGAGAAGAGAGGAAAGAAGCACGACAAGCAGAGCAACAATAACAGAAGTGCGCGGATGCATCCCGGGTTTACCTCCTTTGGGCAAATCTGGATCCATACTATTTATCTCATACCAGAGGAAAAAATGCAAATTAATCCAGTATCCCCAAATTTTATTACTCTATCCGGCAAATACTAATCAGCGGGCAAAAATAATAAAAGAAAACTCCAGGCCCTCCTCCGGGCCTGGAGTTGATATCTGTCTCGTCGAATCCATCACCATGATAGCAATCCTGCTTGCCTACTCTGACTTTTCGACGTAGAACTTCATCACGGGACTTTCTGATGAATCGCCGTCCGTTAGTTCGACGTTAACCGTGTAAATGTAGAGGCCGTTCTTCAGGTCCTCTAGTTCCGTCAGGTTATTAAGCTTGTTGAGCGTCGGCGCCACCTTCTGTCCGGTGATGTCGTAAACGTTAATTGTCACGCTGTCAACGGAGGAGTCCGGCACTTCCTGACCTTCCTCGTCCTTGAGTTCCAGGTAGGGCGTCTCACTACCGTCTACCGGTGCCGGGAGGATTCCGGATTCCGAACTTCCCTCGGGGTCCGCCCCCCAGTACGGTTCCTTCCCTTCGGGAGCAGGTGGTTCTTTGCCCTGAGCATCTATCGTTGTTTCAGCAGTATAGGCCCCTTTATCGACTTCAAGTCTCGCCGTATACTCCCCTTCTTTTGTGGGCCCATGACTATTATCCAGACTTCCTGACCGCTGATCGCGCTCTCAAATACGTTCTTCAGAGTGTATTCCAGCGTGACGGTATCGCCAACGTCCGGTTCCGACGGGCTGGCAGTAAAGCTCTGAATCTCCAGTCGCTCCACCACGACCACGGGGCTGGTCAATCTCCCTTCGTAATCGTAGTTCACGTACTCCAGACCCCTGATCGTGCTCTCGATATATTGTCTGGTGTGCTCGCCCCAGTAGTTTTTGGTGGCGTCAAGGGTCCCCCCGGAGCCAAGGACCGAATCCAGATGGCTGGCGTCAATTGTAATACAGCAGGCCAAAAAGTTGTTCCGGTTGATTTTACTCGGAGTTGAGCTGTTTTCCTGCAGGACCAAGATCGAAGTAGAGAGGTTCTCGAATTCGTTGTGGTTAATGTCCGCATCGGTGGCATCGAGAACTATGCCCGTTCCGCTTCCGGCACAGGCACTGATCATGCCGCTTTTAAAGATATTTTTCTCAATCGTTACGTCCGAGCTGGTTCCATTTGCCTTGACCTCGAGCATTACGTCGGTTTCTCCAAAGAAGACGTTATTCACTACAGTTACTGAATTCGTGTCATTGGAGGATTCCAGGAATACACTGTGTTCCAAATTACCCTGTGTTACCGTATTGTTCTCGGCGTAGTCCGTCGAGTTGCCGTCGACCTTAATATTTTTTAGCTCGGAAGCCGTAAGGTAAGCGCCTTTGGCGTTGCCGGCAAACTCGTTGCCGAGGATCTCGCTTTTGCCGGTGGCACCGGTCATGTTCTCTTTAGCTTCGATGAATAGTCCATTGGAGCTCAACTTGTTCGAGATGAAGTTGCTGTTCCGAACCACGGGGTTTTTCACGTCTCCACCCGCCTTCAAGGAGAAGCCATCGCCCCGGTTTTCCATGAATTCGGAACTCTCTACTACGGCATTGTCCTTATGGTTTTCAAAGTCGCCGGCCGCATCTATGTAGACTCCGCCCGATTCGTTCTTGTTGGCTTTCACGTCCTCAAAACTTATGCTTTCCTGCGTGCTATCAGCGGACCCGATATCTCCATTTTCATCCGTAGTTATCTTCGCGCCGTAGCCGGTTTCGTTTTCGTTAAAGTCGACCCCCTGAACGTGCAGACCTTTTACATAGATTTCACTTTCAACTACCAGACCGGACTGGTGGTTATTATTCAGTTGAAGGTCCCTGTAATTGTCGTTGTCGTCGTCCCTTATCGTTACCGAACTAACTCCTTCTTGCCCGTTTATCGTTATTCCGTTCTGAACGTTCCTGATAAATTCTCCACCTGCACCGACCTCGTTGCTTATCGTAATATTCTCCACAAGGTTAGCCGCTATATTAAGGCCGCTGGTCTTATTGTTGTTTGCGCTCGTCCCTTTCACAGTTACCCCTTCAACCGAATCGTACCAGGGGTCATCGTTCGGCGCAGTAAGGCTCAGGCCGGGGCCGTCGTCGTGGTCGTGGAAGCTGGAATCCCAGACCTCGGCACCGTCAATTCCTTCATAGGCAAAAACTTCCAACCCAAATGCCTGGTCATTGTAATTATCTCCGGTAGTATCCTCGTTGAACTGGCTATCTTTTATTATCAAACCCGAAGAAGACTCGTTACCGACGACGGTTTTTACCCTAAAGAGAGCCCCACCTTTTGCGTTATCAAAGACCTTCAAGTTTTCTCCCAGAATTACCCGGTCGAGCTTGGCCGGGCTTGCCATTCCTTCTTCCGCGCCGACGAAAATACCGTAATCACCGTTACCCTCGAACAAGGCGTTGCTAATTTCCAGGTCAATTGAAGAAATCGGGTCGGGTTCAGCCGGCTCTCCGTCGTGGTTATTTCCTTTTATGTATAATCCCGTCCGGGTGTTGTCCTCTACCCGTACATAATTGAGCTTGAAGTTCACTACTTCCGTAACGTTGGCTCCGTCAATTTTAATTCCGTAATCGTTCTCCTCGAGGGCAAAAGGGAGTTCAGATACTGAAGGTGCCGGCCTCTCGCTGTACTGCAGGGTAATATCCTTCACTGAACCGGAGTTAGCAAAGTGTAGCCCCGCTTCAGTATTCCCCACGTAGAGCTTGTCCATGATAACGTCCGAGACGTCTCCCACTGTATCGGTAAAGATGATCCCGTCTCCGGAAATTCCACCGCCGTTATTTCCGTCTATCCGCACGTCATTAAAGTATATCTCGCCCGTATAATCGGTGCCTTCCTCGCCTATTTCGACGATCTGTGAGAGGTCCCCGTCAAACTTAAACCCGTTCACGAAACTACCGTTAGAACCGGCCACCGGCATTTCCAGGTTTACAAACTCCAGCCTTCGAACCTTGTTTGTCGTCTGGTAAAAATCCACTTCGATGGCACTTTCCGGAGCGTCGTCGCTGGGCTTGAACCTCAAACTATGTATCTGCGCCCCGTTCTTGAAAATGACTATGGCCGCATCGAAGAGATTTTGTACGTTCTGCCCCTGAGCTGAAAGGGCACTGGCAAGAGGGGCGGGAGGGATTGGAGGAGTGTAAGAAGGACTCCAGTCCTGCTCAATCGTAACCGTATCGAACTGGTCACTGGGCCTAACGGAAATTTTTTCCAGGTCAATCAATAACGGCTCTTCCTGAGTTACACTTTCGAAATCCAGCAACAATGCATCGCCGGATTCGATTTCCTCACCGTTTACAGTACCGTTACTTAAATAATCCCCCGTTAGATCGTGAAACTGAGCTTTGCTCAACTTGTACTCTTCCGCGGTAACGCCGACTGCAAAAGCAAACAAAAACGCCGTTACCAAAACAATTGTCAGGCTTAAACCAAACTTACGTTTAACCAATTTCATCAATCATACCTCCTCGTATCTTTCCTAAGCGGATTCACCGAACGCGCCGAACTGAAAACCTGCCGAGAGTACCAGCGTATCGCCCGCTCCCGTTCTACCTGCAAAGGCAGTATTGTTCTGGAGCCAGGCAATATCAACTGTCAGGCCGGCCAGGTTTATTCCAGCACCTACGGTGAACGACGGATCGCCGCTACCGGGCACCTGGACTCCACCACGAAGCGCGAACTGCTCAACCGGCAATACCTCGAACCCGGCCTTTATCAGCCTTCTTTTTCCCTGCAAATCTATTTCAGCCGATGCAGTAGCACGGCCAAGAAGTTCGGTAGCAACACCCAGCCTGTAGCTTGACTTGATTACGCCGTTACCGCCTTCGTCCAGTTGAACGTTCCCCACGTCCGTAGCAGCGATGCCCAGGCTTATGTTACCAAAGTTCATCAACGTCCCGAGATCAAAACCTAAATTATTACCTACCGTAGTCTGATAACTTTTTACGCTCGCCCCAAAATTGGCAAAGTCTATACCGTAGCCTATTGTTCCCCCGATAACCGTATCCTGGTACGACGTGTCGTCGTAGCCGAGCTGATCGGAGAGTTTTAAGCTGTAGCTCCCGTAACTCCCGCCGAGTGCAAAATTCTGGAAGGTCAGCGAGCCACCGCCAAAGCTATAGTTTCCTATGCCGTAAGGTCTGAGATTCATTCCGCCCAGCTGGACGCCGGAAAACTGTGTCAAGCCGGCAGGGTTCCAGTAGGTAGCGGAATAATTGTCCGCCACGGCCACAAATGCGCCACCCATAGCCAGTGACTTGGCGTCCGTTCCGTAACTAAATATTGCAGCGGTATTGCTCTCCACGTCTTCTTCCTGGGCGAAACCAGTAATAAACGGCATTGCCACGAGGAATAGCGCTAGCGAGATAACCAAAATCTTGGATTTTTCTTCCATTTATTTAACCCCCTAATTGAAATACATTGAATATCGCTCTTCCTTTTCCGAGAAACGAAAAAGACCACAAAACCCGCTTGAACACAAAGGTATACCTATTTCCCCGTCCACAGACAAAAATACCATTCAGCGAAGACCACCTCCGCTGCACTACAGGATTATAACTGTCACTACCTTCCTTTGCATCACCCGGACCTTCGGCTGGATCCAGAAAAAATAGATTAGAACACCGATTTAAACATATGCCCCCGTAACAGGCTTCAAACATTAACAATTATTGCAGTTTTACTCTTTCAGTGCAAGGATTTACGCTATTTCTGGCTTACCGGACAAATTGCCTAACTGTATACTTTTAATGACCAACAATAGCCCACAAAAGGACTTTACTAAAAACTGTAATTTTCGTCAAGTAAATTCAAGATGAGAAACGTGGTCAGTAAGGTGGTTACGGCCTCTCAAATGATACTTGTCTTTGGGACAGAGGTAATGACCTAAAAACTACATTAAAAACTACATAATAAAAACGGGTCCCGGAACATTCCGGGACCCGCATTCTATTCTTAGGTCAAATTTATCGAAAGCTCGCTGGTTACTTCAGTAAAAGTACCTTGCCTATATTCGTTTGTGTCAGTCCGTTTCCTGTATTAGCTGAAGCAACGAAGAGATAGGCTCCATTTGCTACACCTCTAGTATTCCAGCTTACTGAGTCGCCACTGGATTCCAGGACCTTTACCTGTCTTCCGCCGGCGTCAAAGACCTGAACTTTCAGGCCGCTGACAAACCTGGCTCCTTCTCCCGAGACCTCGAACCTGACCTTTTCCGCCTGAGAGAGAGCGGATACCTCGAGTGAATCAGCGGATAAGTCTTTCGACGGCGCTCCCGGTATCGGAGGTGTCGAGGTTACCTCGCTCACGTTACTCAATTCAATTGCGGTCGCAGGTGTGGGAGGTTTACCCGGTCCACCGGTCTCCGAGAAGTTAATCGTCAATCCTCCCACTTCCGTGAAGATCCAGTATCCCTTGTGGGGCTCCAGCGTCTTATTGTCGGAAACCGTCGCGGTTTCAAAGCTCTGAGTGCTGGAATTGAACTCCCAGATCTGGTTGTTTATCCAGCCATTGTTGACTGCGTCAACAAGGTTGTAGGTATTGGTTCCGTCACTCAAAGTTATTGTTCCGTCATCTCCCCACTGTACCTGATACGGTACGCCGATCTGCTTCCAGCCGGCGTCTCCATCGAGCGCGAGGCTCTGGTTGCCCGTTAGGGCTGCACCGGAGGTACAAATTTGATCGACGGAAGTACCTTCAGGCAGCCAGAGGTAGTAGCCACCAAATGAGTCAACTGAAGTAAGATCTCCACCTTCATGCGTGGTTAGCCAGTTTCCGTTCCCGTTGACGTACTCCCAGAGATAGAGCGTACCCGGCACTTCGTCAAATACGGCGTTAGGATCTTTGTCGCTCGGTTCGACGGGCATTGAAATTAAGTTCCAGACCTCTGTTACCGGGAAGCAGGTCTCGCTAACGTCTCCGACGGTGATCAAGTTTTCCTTGGTCAGAGTATCGGACTCGCCGTCGTTGTCGGTTACCTTCAGTTTGACCGAGTAACTTCCGGTGGAACCGTAATCGTGGCTTGCCGTTGCATTGGAAGTGGTTAGGTCCCAGCTGCCGTCGTTATCGAAGTCCCACCTGTACGCGACGATCTGTGGTGACGACCCTATGTCATCGTTGTCAGTAGAGGCTGAAGCGTCAAAGCTGACGCTGAGCGGCATGTTTCCACTGGTGGGATCAGCCGAAAAAGCTGCACTCGGTCCCTGAGTATTAAGGTCAAATACGTCACTACAGACCCTGACCTTCTCATCCGGCAGAACGACT
>CAZENJ010000086.1:0-8864 GCA_964513485.1 uncultured Thermotogae bacterium
GTACCTGCATTGAACTTTAATAAGCAGGGCGAATTGACTGCTGGGTACCTCGTATGAAGTTAAGTTTAACAGCCGATTCCCCCACAGTAAGGTGTGGAGCTTCCTCGGCAAGTTTTGGTGAAGTCTAAAAGCGATAGAAATAATTTTGTTATTAATTTGGACCACTAAATTTTTAGAAAAACAGTTGGGATTTATGTTTCAAAAGGGTTAAGGTCAAAGAAATTTTCAGGAGGAAAACATGAGTAATTACTCTGTCGGAATCATCGGCGCACTTGGTGCCGTCGGCGAGCAGATGAGAGATATCCTGGAGGATAGTTCGATAGATATCGGCGGGGTCAGGATGTTCGAACGGCCGGAACTGGAAGGAGAGCCCGCGAGTTTTGCCGGAGAGGAAATACCATGTGAAGTAGCTACTGAGGAAAACCTCTCGGAGTGCGATCTCGCTACGATGTCGGCCGGCTCGGCTGCTTCGAAAAAACTTGCCCCTCTCGCCGCAAAAGCTGGTTGTGTAATCGTGGACAATTCCAGCCAGTGGAGAATGGACCCTGAAATACCCCTCGTCGTCCCCGAAGTGAATCCGGAGGATCTGGACTGGCACGAGGGGATCGTGGCGAACCCGAACTGTTCGACGATTCAAATGGTGGTGGCGCTGAAGCCAATCCACGATAAGTACGGGGTAAAAAGGGTCGTGGTCTCTACCTACCAGGCCGTGTCCGGATCGGGCGTCGCCGCGATAGAGGAGCTTAAAAAACAGACGGAAAGCGTAGTAAAGGGGAGGGAGCCGGAGGTAAATGTCTATCCTCACCAGATAGCCTTTAACGCTTTACCCCACATAGACGCCTTTCAGGAGAACGATTACACGAAAGAGGAAATGAAGATGGTCGACGAGACGAAAAAGATAATAAGTGAAAAGATTGCGGTTAGCCCTACGGCCGTCCGGCTGCCGATTTACCGCTCCCATGCGGAAGCAATTAATATCGAAACAGAAGAGCCCATCGACCCCGGGGGAGCGAGGAGCCTGCTGGAAGAAGCACCCGGCGTAACTGTCCTGGATCGGCCGGAAAAAGCCGAATACCCCCTGCCGCTCCAGGCAGAAGGTAAAGACGAAGTTTACGTCGGCCGGATCAGGCAGGACGCGACGCTGGAAAACGGTTTGAACTTCTGGGTGGTGGCCGACAACTTACGGAAAGGGGCGGCACTGAATACCGTTCAGATAGCCGAAGCCCTGGTGGAAAGAGGCCTGGTATAAGCCTTACAGCGTGGAGGAGGTTGACATGGCCAGAGTGGTAAAGAAGTTTGGCGGTACTTCGCTCGCAGATGAAGAGAAGATAAAGCTAGCTGTCCGTGAAGTGATTCGTGATCTGGAAAAGGGCAATGAGGTGACCGTAGTAGTTTCCGCAATGGGAACGGCAGGCGATCCTTACGCCACTGATACGTTGATTGACATGCTCAAAGACGTTTCCCCGGATATCGATTCCCGAAAACAGGATCTAATGATGTCCTGTGGGGAGATAATATCGGCCTCACTGTTTGCCCATTATCTCGACCGGGAAGGTTATTCCGCCGTACCGATGACCAGTTACTCCGCCGGAATATATACTGATGGTAATTTTGGCAACGCCCGGGTGATAGACGTCGACATTGCCAGAATTAATCAGTACACGATGGAAGAAAGACCGGTAGTTCTGGCCGGTTTCCAGGGGCGGACGGTTGACGGGGAACTTACCACTCTGGGCAGGGGCGGGAGCGACACCACGGCTCTCGTAGTCGGTAGCGAGCTTTCCGCCGATATAGTGGAAATATATACCGACGTTCCGGGAGTTGCGGTAGCCGAACCGGATATCGTCAAGCACCCAAGGTACTTCTCCACTATTTCGAGGCGAGCTCTCCTGCAGCTGGCCGAGAACGGAGCCCGGGTCATGCATCCACCGGCAGTCCGAAAGGCACAGGAGTCAAAGATCCCTGTTAAAATAAAGTCCGCCTGGGACAGGAGAAATGAAACCATCGTCAGCGGCAATGGAACCGCTCCGGACCATCCCGTCGGGATAGCCGTAAAGCGTGATTGCACGATGCTGGAAGGGAGTAGCAAACAAATTAACAGGGATCCGGCGCTGGCCAACCGGGCAGGGGATCTATTCTACGTTGACGGCGAGAAGAGTATCGCTCTTATACCCGACGAAGAAGCTCCCCCCAATAATGGCTATAGGAGAACGGAGGATGTGAGCCTGGTTACCATAGTCGTGACTGAGGTTGATAGAACCGTTGAGATCAGGCGGAAAGTACTCGAGTTCATATCCGAAGATAGTTTCCTGGAAAAATTCTACACGGAATTCGGATTAAAACTAGTTGTCCGGGATGAGACACGCGACTCCCTGGTTAAAAATATTTATAGGCTACTTTACGGAGCCGAGGTGCCCGCTAAGTAGTTCTTGGATTCAAAAGGGTTTTGTTCCTGGTCGAGCGATCTGTTCGGGGTTTCGCGATATCCTCCGGAGCTTCTGCTTCGGGGGATCGTCCCGCTATCGCCCCGCGGACCTCAAGGCAGAAAGGTCCGAGCTACCTTTTTATATCTCTTTCCGTTCTTTTCGATAAAATAACCCGCGATTTCCTGCGAAAACTCTCGGATAAATTAGACAAGTCGGCACAAGTTGATATAATTTCCCCGTGAAGGAAAAATATGATTTCCGAGGGAGGTTTGAGTTAGATGAGCTCCGAAGAGGGGATACTACAGTTTAATCGGGGCGTTCCCGCCACCGAAACCTTACCCGTCAGGGGTGCCGGGGACGCGTTGACTGCCGCACTTGAAAAGGATGGTCAGGGGTTGCTCGCATACGGTGATTCCAGGGGGTATCTACCGCTAAGAGAAACTCTGGCTGCCGACCGCGACGGGGTCTCCAGCGACGAAGTACTGCTGGGCAACGGTTCACTTCAATTGCTCGACATGATTGCCAGCCTCTATCTCGGGGAAGGAAAGGTGGTGGCTGTCGAGGAGCCGACTTACGACAGAGCCATTACTATTTTCAAGCGAGCTGGTACGAAAGTCGTCGGGGTCGAACTCGAGAGTGACGGCGTGAAAACTGAGAAACTGAGAGAGGTATTTTCAGAACTTCAGCCGGAATTATTCTACACGATTCCCGATTTTCAAAATCCGACAGGAACGACAACCAGTCGAGAAAAACGCGAAAGGGTGGCGGCGCTTCTTGACCGCTACGGGGTAACTGCGGTTGAGGATTCACCCTACCGGAGATTAAGGTACCGGGGGGAACCTGAGCCCGAACTGAGGAGTTTGAATCAGGAGCGGGTACTTCAAATCTCCTCTTTTAGCAAGCTGGTGGGCCCGGGGGTTAGGGTCGGGTGGATGGTCGGTGATTCCGACACGATAGATGAGCTGAGCGCGTACGCCGAGGATACCTATATCTCTCCGGTCGCCCTGGGGCAGGGAATAGTCCATGAATTTATGGTAAACGGCTGGCTGGAGGAAAACGTAGAGAAATTAAAGTCTCTCTACCGACCGAGGCTCGAGGCTACTCTGGAAAACCTGGAGAAGTACTTCCCGGAAGCTGAGTGGGTTGAAGCCAAAGGAGGGTTTTTTGTCGGTGTTTGGTTGCCGGATAGAGAACTCGGCCGGCGTTTTTACGAGGAAGCCGGTTCGAGAGGGCTTGTTTTGACTTCACCGGAAGGATTTTTCCCCGATAACGGAGGTGAAAACTTTCTCAGACTACCTTTTCCCGCGCTTACTCCGCCGGAAATCGAAAGCGGGATTAAGAGAATAGCCGAGGTCTGGAACGACCTCTGAGGGTGAAGAAAAAGGAGGGGGCAATGAATTTCCGAACAAGAATCGATCGAGGCTTAAAGAGCCATCCAAATGTAATCAGCAACCCAAACCGGAAGGCGCTAATCGAGGAAACGGTCGAGAGAGGAGAGGCTTTCGTCAGTAAAAAGGGGGCCCTGGCGACGTGGACTCCGGAGGACTCGACCGGGAGGAGCCCCGAAGACACTCTAATAGTCCGCAGGGAGGGGAGCGAAGAAGAGATAGATTGGGATTCCCCTAATAACATTCCGCTGGAGCCCGAAACCTTCCAGCTGATCTTCCAGGATGCCCTGGAACTTATTTCGGACAAGAGAAAATTATTTCTCACCGATAGGGTGATAGGTGCGGATCCTGAGTACGCCCTGCCGACCAAAACGATTACGGACCGATCTCTTACTTCCCTCTTCACTTTGAACATGTTCCGACCGGTACCTGACGATATAGAAAGGAGTACTTTTTCCAACTCCAACTTTAATTTGCTCGTATTTCCATATGATAAGCTGGAAAGGGACAAATACGAAGGAAGACTCAGGGAGCGGGAAGACGGTCGGACGACCGACATGGTCGTCGCGATGGACTTCGATCGGCTACTCGGAGTGGTAATAGGTTCCGCCTACCTGGGTACGGTAAAGAAGTTGATGTTTACTGTAATGAACTATCTGCTGCCCGAGGAAGGCGTTCTGCCGTTGCATTGTTCTGCCAACGAAGGCGAGGCCGGAGATTCGGCCCTATTGTTAGGACTTTCGGGGACCGGAAAAACGACACTTTCCGCTGATCCGGACAGAGCTCTGCTGGGCGATGACGAGCACGGCTGGGGGGATAGAGGAATAGCGAACTTCGAAAACGGCTGTTACGCCAAACTAATAGATCTGGAAAAGGAGGAAGAGCCGGAAATCTGGGACGCGATTATGCATGAAGAGGATTACCGGGAACACGGGGCAATAGTGGAGAACGCCCTGATGTATCCAAACGGGGAGTTTGACTTCCACGATAGCAGGCTAACACCCAATTCGCGCGGATCTTACCCCCTTAATTACCTCTCAAATATAAAAAAGGCTTCGGTTGCGGATCACCCTGAGACCATTCTGTTTCTAACCGCCGATGCCAACGGTGTTATCCCGCCAGTTTCAAAACTGGGTCCGAATCAGGCAATGCTCTGGTTCCTGATGGGGTATACGAGCAAGATTCCCGGAACTGAAACCGGGCTGAGCGAACCGGAATCCGTATTTTCACGCTTTTTTGGTCAGCCGTTTATGCCGAGAAATCCGGATGTATATGCCGAGATGCTGGGCGAGAAGATGAAGGAACACGATACTAACGTTTATTTGATTAACACAGGCTGGACCGGTGGTCCATACGGAGAAGGAAAGCGGATTGACCTTTCTTACACGAGAGCCATGGTTGATGCCGCCCTGAATGGTGATCTGGAGGAAGTCGATTACGAGGAAGACGAACATTTTCAGCTGTGCTGGCCAGTTAGCTGTCCCGGGGTACCGGATAAACTGTTGAATCCTCGTAATACGTGGCGGGACAGGGAGTCCTTCGAGGTGCGGGCGGAGAAACTTGCAAAAGAATTTTCGGCTTATTTTGACGAAGCCTACGGGGAAAAGAACATCGAAGAAGAGGTGCGAGAGGAATGTCCCGTGATATAGCGGGAAAAGAGTCTATTTTACGTTGAATGGTGAATACAGTAACAATATTATTGACAGAAAGACATTCTCCAAGAGGGGGACAAAATGAACGAAGTAAATCCATTTGAAACGGCACAACGGCAACTGGATAAAGCTGCCGAGGTCCTGGATCTTGACCATTCAGTCCACCAGGCCCTGCGGGAGCCCATGCGGACTTTTGTAGTCAATTTTCAAGTCGAAATGGACGACGGATCAACCAAGACCTTCAAGGGGTTTCGAGTCCAATACAACGACGCACTCGGACCGACAAAGGGCGGGTTAAGATTTCACCCCGACGAAACTCTGGACACTGTAAAGGCGCTGGCGGCATGGATGACCTGGAAGACTGCCGTAGCGGATATTCCTTATGGTGGGGGGAAGGGGGGAGTTGTCTGTAACCCGAAAGAACTCTCCCAGGCAGAACTGGAAAGAATTTCTCGGGGTTACATTCGGGCGATATCCAACTACATCGGGCCGGACAAGGATATTCCCGCTCCCGACGTCTACACCAATCCTCAGGTAATGGCCTGGATGATGGACGAATATAGCAAGTCACAGGGGGCAAATTCCCCCGGAGTAATAACCGGAAAACCCGTGGAAGTCGGAGGCTCCGAAGGAAGAGGTGACGCCACGGCCAGAGGAGTAATCTATACGATCCGGGAAGCGGCGAAAAAATTAAATATTCCTCTGGCGGATGCTAGGATTGCGATACAGGGTTACGGTAACGCGGGCTATTATTCCGCAACTCTGGTAGAGGAACTACTCGACTGCAACGTAGTTGCGGTTAGTGACTCCGGCGGCGGAGTTTACAACGAAGACGGACTGGATATCGAGGCTGCGAAGGAATTTAAACGGAAAAACGGGACCGTTGCGGATTACTCGGGCGGGGAGTCGATAACGAACGAAGAACTTCTGGGGCTAGACGTCGAGGTGCTCATACCGGCAGCCATCGAGAACGTCCTGACCGAAAACAACGCTCACAACGTCAGCGCGGACGTGGTTGCCGAAGCTGCAAACGGCCCCACTACTCCGGAAGCGGACGAAATTCTCTACGAAAACGGGGTATATATAATTCCGGACTTTCTCTGCAATGCCGGCGGCGTGACGGTATCGTACTTCGAGTGGGTCCAGAACAGAAATCGCTATTACTGGTCGAAATCGGAAGTTTACGAACGTCTGGACAAGAAGATGACCAAAGCCTTTGCCGACGTACATAAGAGAGCTGAAGAGGAAGACGTGGACAACAGAACTGCTGCATACATGGTTTCCATAGAAAAAGTTGCGGAAGCCATGCAGCTACGCGGCTGGGTCTGAAGTCGGAAAGATTACCAGTTCAGAGATGAAATTCCCCCGCTTTTTCCGCGGGGGAATTTTATTTGATTACTTCGGGAGCGGGGTTACCTCATTAATTCAGTCCTCCGTCCGCTCTTTCACCAGGTCCAGCAGGTCCCGGGCGGCCGATTCCGGACCTTCAGTTTCCATACCCGATATGCCGAGCCTGGTCCTGAGCTGGCCGACAAAGACGTCCGCCCGGTAGAATTGCTCGAAGAAATCCTGGGCCAGTTTGTCGTGCATTTCCTTGAACTGGGCCGGCCCAAAGGGATTTGCGTAGTAAGTATGGCTGAGCCCCTTTTCCGTCGTAGTGCCTTTGGGCATCCTGGCGCCCTCGCTGAAGACGGATCGGGCGAGTTCGGGCGAGTCTATTCTTTCTATCTTGGGGTGCTCCGAGTCGACCTCCTCGTAGTTATTTGCATAGAAGAAGTAATCGATCGGTACTCCTTCCAGGACCTTTTCTATCGGAGCAACCGGCATGAGTGCGCGAGCATTGGTCTTCTGGGGGCTCATAAAGATGGATCTATCCAGCTGGCTGAACGCGTAGCCCTTCTGTAAATCGTCCAGCCTGACGAAGGCACCGGTCTCCGTTCCGTAACCGAGGACCTGGCCCGTTTCGTCTATCCCCAGGGAACCCATGTCGTCGCAGATGATCTCCATTTCCTGAATTGATTCCTCTCCAATTACCCGGAATGCTTCCAGTGTCTCCGACTTACCTGCCCCCGATCCGCCGAGAATAGCCAGAGTTACCGGTTCCTGGTCCTTGAAGTAGATTCGGGTCATTGCCCCATGCAGCGGAAGCCTTCCCTTCTCCATTGCGATAATATTATGTAGGGTGAGGATCATCTTTTTTACGTAGCCAAAGTAGCCGAACCTTGGCTCACGCGGCAGGGCGCCGTACAGCAGGTCGTTCTCCTTGTCCCGGTAGAACATGGTTGGGAGGTCGCCGTAGTCCTCCATATCTGCCGGTTCGAGCCCGTAAGTGTATATGGCATCCGGTTTTTCTTCCAGCTCGTCACCCGTTACCAGTTCGAACAGGTTTGCTATCGACGCCCCGAGGTCCATGAATTCCTGGTGAAAGTGGAAGTCGATTCGCAGATCACCGACTTTCGCCGGGTAACAGAGCCAGTCCTGAGGCTTTATGGTAGCTGACTCGAGCGGGTTCCTGTCCGTTTCCTGGAACATGCCCGTTCGCTTGTTCATCGGAGGGTCAATTACGAAGGGCGGCTCTATGGTAACCTGCTCTATTACCGGGATCTGGCCGAGTTTCTTTTTCAGGTAATCCGGATAGTCAAATTCCTTCTTATCGACGGCCAGTCCCACCTCAAAACCCGCGGAGACCTGGCGATATACTATTGGGTGAGAGTTGGTAATATTTTCTGCGATTGACCGGTAAGTAGAGCGAACCAGTTCCGTCAGTTCGTCGAGCTCTTCGTTAAACTGGAGATATGGTCGGGTACCTTTCTCGCTAGAACCGTAGCCGGTCCATTTGACGAGAAATCTGGTGTAGTCGCGCCAGAAATCGTAAAGTTTTTCGATGAACTGGTGGAACTTTCCTCTGTGTTCGAGGATTTGTTCGCCCAGCTCGGATTCCGGTCCGACCTTCTCCAGGGGAGTATCCAGTAATTCTATAAGCACTGGATGTATTCTTTCAGTGATCGTTTCTGCCGTCTGTTCCGACAGTTGCTCCGGCAGGATAGAAAGCAATCTTGATTGGTCGTTCTGCAATTTTTTTACGAACTTTAAAAGTACTTTGTGTGCGGTGTTGCTCTGTAATAATTCTTTCTCCGTCCGGCACGGTTGTTCTCTAACGGTTAATAATGCCTGATTTCGGGCCCATGACAGGTGGTTGGTCTGCATAGTACACCTCCAAGGAGTTCTTTTTTCGGGATGTCAAAAGAAAAAGTTGAGAATTAAGTTTCGCGTGGGTAAGTATTTACAGGGGAGGGGTTTCCCCCGGATTGTTCGTCCTGGTGTCACTAGACAAAATAAAACTGAAGTCGGTATTAATCTTTGTCATGTATAAATTCTCCATTAAAATCAAAACATTA
>CAZENJ010000087.1:0-8856 GCA_964513485.1 uncultured Thermotogae bacterium
GTCGAGTCGTCGGCGTCCCGCATCACCTCGTACTCGAGTTCGACCCAGCCGTCGATGGACTCGGTGATCATGACCTCGCCGTTGCGCGAGAGCGTGAGCCCCCGCTCGACCCGCTCCTGCAGGGTCGCCCGGTCCTGAACCACCCCGGAGCCCTGGCCGCCGAGGGAGTAGGTGGTGCGGACGACGACGGGGAG
The DNA here is from genome assembly GCA_964513485.1 of uncultured Thermotogae bacterium. Taxonomy (GTDB): domain Bacteria; phylum Bipolaricaulota; class Bipolaricaulia; order M55B111; family M55B111; genus JAGXLP01. The sequence continues at coordinate 195 of CAZENJ010000087.1, forward strand.
CCCGCCGACCGACTCAAGAGCGTCTTCGACCTGCTCCATCGCGTCCACGGTGACCGAGCGGGGGACCGGCTGGTCGAGGGCGCGCATGCGCTCGCGGAACTGCTCGCGGTCCTCGGTCGCGTAGATGGTCTCCAGGGGCGTCCCCAGAATCTCGACGTCGTGCTCGTCGAGGACACCTTCCTCGGCGAGTTCGGCGGTGACGTTCAGTCCCGTCTGCCCGCCGAGGCCCGCGATGACGCCGTCGGGCTCCTCCGCCCGGATGACCGCCGCGATGGCCTCGGCCGTGATTGGTTCGATGTAGACGGCGTCGGCCATCGCCGGATCGGTCATGATCGTCGCCGGGTTGGAGTTGACGAGGACGACTCGCACCCCCTCCTCCTGCAGGGCTCGGCAGGCCTGTGCGCCGGAGTAGTCGAATTCGGCCGCCTGGCCGATCTGTATCGGGCCGCTGCCCACGAGGAGGACGGTGCGGTCGGCTGCCATCACCGACCGAAGCCGCTATATCGCAATAAAGACGCCGAACGAATGCAATATTCGCAAGCCAATTTCGATAATCGTAATCAGTGCGTCGCCACGACGAGGGTCCCCTCGGTGGCGACCAGGCACACGGGGCCCGGAAAGCCGGACTGGAAGGCGTGTTCGCCGTCTTCGGCCACGAGCAGCCGCTCGAAGGGTTCGCCACAGACCGGGCAGGCGTAGGGCTCGCGGTTCTCGAAGGTCATCGTGGACCGCCCCTGTTCGAGCAACTTGAGCCCGCTGCGGTATTCGTGGACCGAAAACCCGTCCTCGACGTCGAGTACGTCCATCAGTCTGGTGTGGCCGGTGGGACTACTCCGCGTAGAGTGCCTCGATCATCTCGTCGTAGGCGTCCATCAGCTCCCGGGTGACCGGCCCGGTCTCGAATTCGTGGCCGTCGAACTGCCCGATGGGCCAGACCTCGCCGGTCGTGTTCGAGAGGAAGAGCTCGTCGGCCGCGACGAGTCGGTCTGGGGTGTACCGGCCCGTCTCGACCGGGATGTCCAGTTCCTCGGCGAGGTCGAGAACTTTCCCGCGGGTGACCCCGGCCAGAATCGGGCCCTCGAGGGAGGGGGTATGGAGCACGCCGTCCTCGACGAAGAAGACGTTGGCCGTCGTCCCCTCGGCGACGTACCCCTCGGCGTCGAGGAGGATGGCGTCGTCGGCCTCGACCTGGCCGTCCTCGTCCCGGAGCGCCAGGCGGGCCAGGATGCCGTTGAGGTAGTTGTGCGTCTTGAGATCCGGGGGGATCGCGGCGGGGGCGTTGCGCCGCACGTCGACCAGCTCGACCGTCGCCGGACCGTCCCACCGGGGTCGGCCCTCGACCCCCGCCCGCGGAAGCTCTTTCACGATGATCACGACAGTGGGGTCGACCTCCGGCTGCGGGGTGAGCGCTCCCGGCTGCACGCCGCGGGTGATCGACATCCGGACGTAGGCGTCTTCGAGATCGTTTGCCGCGAGGGTTTCCTCGACGCGGTCGCGAAGGTCCCCGGGGATGGCCTCGCCCATCCCGAGTTTCGTCATGGTGTTCTGGAGGCGGTCGTAGTGGGCCGCCCACTCGAAGAGCGTGCCGCCGTAGGCCCGCAGCGTCTCGAAGGCCGCGTCGCCGTACTGAAAGCCCCGGTCGGTCACGCCCACGGTCGCCGATTCCGCGGGGACGAGCTCGCCGTTCACGTGGTACTGCATTCCTCTCGAACGAAGCGCTCCACGATATCTTTCCCTTTCGCTGTCAGGATGCTCTCGGGATGGTATTGCACGCCAATGTGGGGTTTGTGCTCGTGGCGCACGCCCATCACCAGCTCCGGCTCGTCGTCGGTCCAGGCGGTCTCCTCCAGGATCGCGGGCAGGTTCTCGCGTTCGACGCCCAGGGAGTGATACCGGCCCGCCTCGAAGCGCTCGGGCAGGTCGGCGTACAGGCCCTTTCCGTCGTGGGTCACCTCGGAGGACTTTCCGTGGACGACCCCCGGCGCGTGGTCGACGGGCGCGCCGTGAACCGCACAGAGGGCCTGGTGGCCCAGACAGACGCCGAGCGTGGGATAGGAAAGCTCCGCGAAGATCGCCATCGAGACGCCGGCGTTCTGGGGGATCCCGGGGCCCGGGGAGACGATGATGCCGTCGGGATCGAGGTCACGGATCTCTTCGAGGGTGATCGCGTCGTTGCGCCGCACGGTCACCTCTCCCGCGAACTCCCCGGCGTACTGCACCAGGTTGTACGCGAAGGAGTCGTAGTTGTCCACGACCAGGACGTGTGGGTCGGTCATTCGCCCACCTCCAGCTGCCCGCCCTCCAGGGCGGCGTCGACGGCGTTCAAAAGCGCTCGGGCCTTGTCGAGGGTCTCCTCGTACTCCCGGTCGGGGACCGAATCGTGGACGATGCCCCCGCCGACCCGGAGGTGATAGGTCTCGCCGGCCCGCACCAGCGTCCGGATCACGATGTTGAGCGTGGCCCGGCCGTCGAACCCGACGGCGGCCATGCTCCCGGTGTAGGGGCCCCGGCGAGTCTCCTCGAGCTCCTCGATGATCTCCATGGTGCGGGGTTTCGGCGCGCCGGTGATCGTCCCGCCGGGGAAGACCGCCCGGATGGCGTCGACGACCCCGGCGTCGGGCCGGAGCCGCCCCGAGACCAGCGAGACCAGGTGCATCACCTCCGAGTAGCGATCCACGCGGCGGTACTCGTCGACGGTCACGGTCCCGTATTCGGAGACTTTCCCCAGATCGTTGCGCTCGAGGTCGACGAGCATCGCGTGTTCGGCCCGCTCTTTAACGTCGCCGGTCAGATCGGCCTCCAGCGATTCGTCCTCGGCCGCAGTGTCGCCCCGGGGCCGGGTGCCCGCGATGGGCTCTGTCTCCACGCGATCACCCGCCCGCTCGAGGAGCAGCTCCGGACTCGCGCTCACGAGGTCGACGCCCGGAAACTCGACGAGCCCGGAGTACGGCGCCGGGTTGACCTCGCGCAGGGCGTCGTAGGCCGCGACGGGATGGACCGCGGCTGGAGCCTCCAGGCGCTGGGAGATGTTGACCTGGAACGTGGCGCCGTCGCGGATGTACTCCTGGACGGCCTCGACCCGCTCCGCGTAGGCCGCCCGGTCGGTCCGGCTCTCGAAGGCCGCGGTGTCGGTCGCGACCGGTGGCTCACCCACGGCCGGGTCGCCGGTCTCGATCGCCCGTGCCAGCTCCTGCAGGTTCGCTCGGCCCCGCTCGTACGCCGCGTCCGGGTCGCCCTCGACCCGCGGCGCAGCCACCAGGACGAGCTCGGGCTCGTCCGCGCTCGGCATGCGCCAGGCCGCGATCGTGCCGTAGCGCCCGAACTGGAGGTGTGGCAACCCGCGGTCGTCGACGGCCTGCTCGGGGAGGGTCTCGAGCTCTCTGGCGACGTCGTAGGAGAGCCAGCCGAAGAACCCGCCGGGGTAGGGCACCTCGCAGTCGCTCGCGACGAGCTCCTCGTCCTCGAGGGCCCGGTCGAGTTCGTCGAGCGCGCCCGCGCCGTCGACCTGGAGGACGGTCTCAGGCTCGACGCCGAAGTAGCCCCACCCCTCGCGGCCGCCCGAGGTCTCGAAGAAAAACGACGGCGCGTCCCCGCGAGCTCGTCGGTAGGCCGCCCAGGGGGCTGCCGAAACCGTCCCGCAGAGCGGCACCCGGGCCCCCGAGGGGGCCGAAGCCGCCCGCTCCCGGAAGGTTTCCCGCGTCGTCGATACCGCCACGTCAGTCATACGCGTGGATGGTCGGGCTCGATTCAAGTCCCTTTGGGTCCCCGACGGGGCTACCGCAGACCGGCCCAACCCACCGCTACGCGGGTTCGTCGAACTCGTCCTCGAAGTCCCGCACGTCCCGGTACTCGTCGACGAATCCCTCGACGTCGAACTCGGCCCGGTGCTCCGCGAAGGCGGCTTCGGCGTCCGTGTCCCCGGCCTCCGAGACGGCCTCGGCCATGATCGAGAGCACGGTCTCGACGACGATCTCGTGGAGCCCGCGAGCGTCGACGTCCGCGATCCAGGCCACCGCGAAGCCGGTCGTTCCGTCCTCCGCGGCGTCGTAGGTCACGATCTGCTCGGGGACGGCGTCCATCACCAGCCCCATCAACGCGACCGTCCCGAACTCCTCGGTCTCGGTGCCCTCGGCAGTCACCGTCGCTGCGAGGTCCTCGGCCACCTCGGCCGGGAGAAAACGGGTCGGCGGGTGGGGGTCCATGACGACCGCGTGGGTCGCCCCACAATCGCAGTCGAACTCCCGCATGCCCAGATCGAGCTGATCGGCCGTGATCGTCTCGCCGCAGGGCAACTCGATCGCGCCGCCCTCGGGTTCGTCCGGAACGCCTGGCTGGGGGCTCATGGCCAGTCCTCGCGGTCCGGCTCCCCATCAGGCTTGCGCTGTTCGCCGACGGTCCACCCGGCAGCCGCGGCGGCCTCCTCGACGGGGAGGTACTCCCAGCCGGCCGCCGACGCGACCCCGCGGTCGTCCTCGTCGGTCCCGATCATGACGTAGCGGTCGGACTCGAAGTTCTTCCGGACTCCCTCGAGGGTCTCCTGGCGGTCGTCCGGCCCCGAGAAGAAGTCCTCGCGGATGCGTCGCTTGCGGGTGTAGGCTCTGAGCTCGTGGGTCGGGACCGTCCCCACCACGCCCACGTACCGGGTGAACTGCCGGGCGTCGGCGAAAGCCGTCCCCGGTTCGGCCAGCGCCTGGAGCGCCGACAGGTCGAAGGCGAGGGTCATCTCGCCGTCCGCGGCGGTGTCCATACCCTCTCTGAGAACGATCGCCGCAAAACCGCTTCGGTCCGTCTAGTCCAGCTCGACGTCCACGTCGAGGTCCTCGGTGTCGAAGCTCTCCTGGAGGAGCACGTCCTTCTGGTCGGCCACCTCCGCGCCGCTCAGGATGAGGTCCTTGAACTTCGACTGGGCCGCGAGGTCGCCGATGAGCACGCCGCCGATCAGCTGCCCGTCCTTGAAGGTGAGCCGCCGCCAGGTCGTCTCGTCGTACTTGCGTTCGGCCTCGTCGTCGCCCTCGGTCGGGAAGCCAAAGGAGAGGAAGGGGAAGTCGAAGTGGGTGATCGAGTAGGAGGAGACCCAGCGGAACTCCTCGGCCTCGACGTCCCGGCCCTGGTCTGCGAGCATGGTCTGGGCCGCCAGACTCCCCTGTTCCTTGGCCGAGCCCCAGGAGCCGTTCTGGGCCTCCATGCCGGTGACGGGGTCGTCGAAGCGGACGATGTCCCCGGCCGCGTAGACGTCCGGGGCGTCGGTGCGCATGTACTCGTCGGTGCGGATCCCGTCGTCCACCTCGACGCTCGTGCCCTGCAGCAACTCCGTGTTGAAGTTGAGGCCGATCCCGACGCCGACCCAGTCGTGCATGATCTCGGCGCCCTCCAGACTCAGCGCGTAGCGCCACCAGCGGTTGCCCCGCATGATGTACCAGGCGTCCTCGAGGTCGTGGGCGCCCGCGATGGCCGCGAGGTCGATCCCCAGGAGTCCGGCGCCGACGATGACTGCCTTGTCCGCCGCTTCCATCCCCTGGCGGATTCCCCGGGCGTCCTCGAAGGTCCAGAAGTGGTGGATCCCCTCGGCGTCGCTCCCCGGGACGGGGAGCTGGGACGGCGTGCCGCCGGTCGCGACCAGCAGCTTGTCGTACTCGTAGGTCGCTCCCTCGTGGGTGTGGACCTCGTGGGCGTCCTCGTCGACGCTCGTGACCAGCGTGTTCATCTGCAGGTCGATGTCCCGGTCCCCGTACCAGGACTCCTCGTGGATCCCCACCGGCCCCTCCGGCATCTTCCCCTTGGCGTACTCCTTGATGAGAATGCGATTGTAGAGCGGCTCCCCCTCGTCGGTGATCACGGTGATCTCGGCCTCGGGGTCCTGCTCCCGGAGTTCCTCGGCCGCCGTGCTCCCTGCGATCCCGTCACCGATGATGACATAGCTCGGACTCATGTTCGAGTGATTGATTGTCGCCCCTAATGGGGATTGCTATATCCTGCGCGGGCGACAGCAGCCCGAACTGGCCCGTCTCACTCCTCGGCGTACACGATCTCGGCGATGGCGCGCCGCTGGCCGTCCGGATCGTCGTTCTCGTACTTGTAGCGGGTGTCCTGGTCCTCGTCGCGGGTCGCGGCGTGGGAGCCGTCACAGAACGGGTAGTCTCCCGAGAGCCCGCACATGCAGATCGCGACGTTCCCTTTCTCCGGGTCGACGTCGTCGGCGTCGATGCGGTGGGGACCCTGTGCCTCGTGGGTGATCTCGCGTGGCATACTTGACCCACGCCGCCGCGGACCTTAAAAGACGGGCCCGACCTCCGGGTTAGGGACGCTCTGCGTCGAGAATTCGGTCGGCGACCGCGAACCCCGCGACGATCCCCCCGTCCAGGCTCCGCTCGGGGTACTGCGCCCGGGAGGCCATCCCCGCGTAGTAGAGCCCCTCGCCGACGGCCTCGCCCAGGTCGTAGGGGACGACCTTCTCGAGGTAGCCTCGCTCGTAGATGGGGGCCGTGCGGGGGTTCCGGGCGGTCTCGATCCAGTTGACCGCCGAGCGGTCGAAGTCGGGGAACAGGGACTCGATGCCCGCGAGCCACTGCTCTTCCACTTCCTCCTCGGTGGCCTGGAACAGCGGATCGTCGGCGGACTGGACGTATTTGGGCACGTACAGCAGATGTTCGCCGCCGTAGCGCTCGGGCTCGACGAAGTTCGTGTGCTCGATCAGCGCGCCGAAGGGGGCCTCGTCGCCGATGTTGAGCCAGTAGGTCTCCGTCAGCGGCTCGTCCATCGAGATCACGGAGCAGACCGTCCCCTGGAACTCGATGTCCGTGTGGTAGCCCGACAGGTCCTCGAGCACGTTCGGCATCGTGGCGACGACGGCCGCGTCGACCGCTCGCGTCCCGCTCTCCGCTCCCTCGACCTCGATCGTTTCGACGCTCTCCTCGCCGAATTGCAGGTCAGTCACCCGCGTGCCCGTGACGATCGACGCCTCCCCGATTGCCTCGACCAGGGCGTCGATCAGTCGGCCGAACCCGCCCTGGAGGTAGCCAAGCGGTTCGCCCCGGAGGAGGTCCCGCTCCCCGCGGAAGCGCACCCGGCCCAGGAGCCAGGCCGCGCTCACGTCCCCCTTGCGGTCACCGAACTTCGCGTCGAGCAGCGGTTCGAAGAAGTTCTCGTACACCGCGTCCGTGGTGTGGTCGCGGACGAAGCCCTCGACGGGCACGTCCTCGTAGGCCGAAAGCTCCTCGTAGGCGTCGAAACTCGGGATCCCTCCGCGCCCGTCGATGCCCAGCACGAGCAGCCCCAGCCGGAACGTGTCGTAGAGGCTGAGATATGGGTAGGCTGCGATCTCCCAGGGGGTGTCCAGCGGGTAGACCGTCCCGTCCATGTAGTAGGCGTTTTTCCCGATGGGCCAGTGGAGGTCCTCGCCCAGGCCCAGGTCCTCGATCAACGAGACGATAGTCTCCTCCGAGGCCGAGAGGTGGTGGTAGTACTGCTCGATCGGGTCCCCCGCGGTCTCGTAGGTCGCCGCCAGCCCGCCGATCCGGTCGGCGGCCTCGTAGATCCTGACCTCCCGGCCGGCCTGAGTGAGGCGGTACCCGGCGGCGAGCCCCGCGATCCCGCCACCGACGATGGCGATCATGGCAATCCCTGCGTGGCCCGCGGTCAAGGGGGTTGCGGAACCCCCGCGGAGCCAATCTTAAAACCTTTCCCGGTCGAAACGTTTGAAACGCACAATGGACATCGCCGACATTGCGACGACGGATTACGTCGAAGTCCCCGTCGACCGACGACTCGGGAAGATCCGTTCTATCTTCGAGACCGAACACCCGAAAGGCGTCATCGTCACCGAGGACGGCGCGTACCGGGGGGTCATCACCGAGCGCCAGCTCCTCCAGTCCCACGTCGAGGACGACGCCAGGGCCGACGCCCTCGCCAAGCACGCGCCGAAAGTCTCCCGCACCGAGGACATCCGCGAGACGGCCCGGATGCTCGTCGAGGGCAACACCAAGGTCGCGCCCATCTTCGAGGACGACGCCCTCTGGGGCATCGTCACCGAGGACCTGATCCTGGAGGCCGTCCTCGACAACCTCGACGCGCTCGACGTCGGGGACATCTACACGACCGATCCCGTCACGATCTCCGAGGACGCCTCCCTCGGTCGCGTGATCAACCTCCTGCGCGAACACGGCATCTCGCGGCTGCCGGTGGTCGAGGACGGCTCGCTCACGGGCGTGGTCACCGTTCACGACGTGGTCAACGTCGTCATCCGGGACATGTCCAAAGCGACTGTCGGGGACCGCCGCGGCGAGGTCGAACGCGTCCTCGACCTGCCGGTCTACGACATGATGTCGAACCCGGTCGAGACGGTGGCCCCGGACGTGTCCGTCGAGGACGCCGTTCGGCGGATGCTCGAGGGCGACTTCGGCGGCCTGGTCGTCACGGCTCCCGACACCAACCGGGCGGTCGCCGGCGTCCTCACCAAGACCGACGTGCTCCGGGCGCTCACGTTCACCGAGGAGACCCGCATGGACGTCCAGATCACGAACATCGACCTCCTCGATACGATCTCCCGCACCGAGATCCGCGAGCAGATCACGGCCATCGCGGACAAGTACAGCGACATGCAGGTGCAACACGCCCACGTCCGCTTCCACGAGCACAAGGAGAAGCTCCGTGGCACGCCGCTGGT
>CAZENJ010000088.1:0-8701 GCA_964513485.1 uncultured Thermotogae bacterium
ACCTATTTATGAAAAATATTCAGGAGGTGTAACGCATGGGAGATTTGAAACTGACAAGCCCCGAATTCGATCACGGAGAGATGATGCCCGAAAGATTTGGCTATACCCGGGAGAACGTCAATCCGGAGCTAAAAATTGCGGGAGTGCCGGAAGAGGCGGAATCGCTGGTCCTGATTATGGACGATCCGGACGCGCTGGAGCCGGCCGGTAAGGTCTGGGATCACTGGGTCGTCTGGAATATCGATCCGGATATCGGTGTCATCCCGGAAGGCTGGGACCAGGAAGGTGCCGAAGGCGGGGAAACGGATTACGGCGAAACCGTCTACGGTGGCCCCAATCCGCCGGACGGCGTCCATACGTACGAGTTCAGACTCTACGCGCTGGATACGAAGCTGGATTTTTCGACTCCGCCGACCAAAGCCGAGCTGGAAGAAGAGATGGAGGGTCGGGTCCTGGATCAGGCAGAGCTGGACGGAAGGTACGCGCCTCAGTAATTTGACCCCGGGAGGGTGATAGCTTTTGTCAGAAGTCTTTATCAGCAGAAGAATATTTTCGGAAGCAAAGGAGAAATTGCGGGAAAACGGAATTGATTTCGAGATAAACGACACCGGGGAGGTCCTGAAAAAAGAGGCCCTGATTTCCGGCGTCCGGGGCAAGGACGGTCTATTACCTCTCTTGAACGACGAAGTCGACGCGGAGGTTCTGGACGCCAGCCCCGAGCTGAAAATTGTCGCGAACCTTGCCGTGGGCTACGACAACATAGACGTGGAAGCGGCGACCGAAAGAGGGATAATGGTAACGAATACGCCGGGGGTGCTGACGGAAACTACCGCGGACCTTACTTTCGGGCTCCTGCTTGCGGCGGCACGGCGGATACCCGAGGCGGATCGGTACGTTCGGGAAGAAAGCTGGCAGGGCTGGGAGTTGATGCAGCCCCAGCAGGGGGTCGACGTCTACGGAAAAACCCTGGGGATAGTCGGTATGGGGAGGATCGGTACGGCCGTGGCCCGGCGGGCCGGGGACGGGTTCGACATGGATATTCTCTATTACAGCAGAACCAGGAAAGAGGACGTGGAAGCCGAACTCGGTGCGGAATTCGTCGGCCTGGACGAATTACTGGAGAAAAGCCACTATGTGTCGCTTCATACGCCGCTGACCGAGGAAACGGAGGGGATGATTTCGAGCCGTGAGTTCTCGCGGATGAAGGACGACGCGGTGCTGGTTAACGTGGCCCGGGGTCCCGTGGTCGACGAGGGCGCTCTGGTGGAGGCCCTCCGGTCAGGTGAAATCCGGGGTGCCGGACTGGACGTATTTGAAGCGGAGCCCGAGGTACACCCCGGGTTAAAGGAGATGACGGAAAGCGTCGTCCTGACGCCGCATATCGGTTCCGCTTCCCGGGAAACCAGGCTTAAAATCGCGAAGATGGGTGTGAAGAACGTGCTTGCGGGCCTCGCGGGGGACGAACCGCCGAACCTGGTTAATCCGGAAGTCCTGTAAATTTCGAAAAAAGTCCGTTCGAATTATTTCGGGCCGAGAAATTTAGAACTCCTGTACTAAATTCAATCGTCCACGAGGTATGGCTACCCGGGTGAAACCTTAACTGGAAGGACAGTTGATCTTCCTTCCGGGGTTTCACTGCAGGGTCCGATTTGTTAAAGATGTAGCGGAGGTCTTTAGACCTCCAGAATTTCAGCTTGAGTACCGTTTTCAAAAAGAGCAAAATTAACTGAAAGTGGAAGAGACGTTTCTTGCAATTTTCTCCTTAGTATTTGCGCTCTTTTGGAGGTCAGAGAAATGCGAATTGGTCCAAGAGATTGGCTGATCGTAGTGGATTATCAGAACGACTTCATCCCGCCGGACGGTGCCCTGGCCGTCCCCGGCGGAGATAAACTTGTCGGAAGGATTAACGAGTTGCTGGATAAGTTCCCTCATGCCGTCGCTACCCGGGACTGGCACCCGGGGGACCATTATTCTTTCCGGGAAAACGGGGGTAGATGGCCCAGACACTGCGTCCAGAACACCCCCGGAGCCGAGTTCCACCCGGAATTGAACGTCGAGGAACTGGATCACCAGTTCAAAGCCGGTTTCGATCCGGAGGACCGCTCGGACTATAACGGGTTCAGCGGGGAAAACGCCGGGGGAAAAGGTATGGCGGAGGTCCTGAGGAACGAGGGGGCGGAAATCCTCTTCTTTGTTGGTCTTGCCCTGGAATACTGCGTAAAAGAGACAGCGGTCGCCGGCCTGGAAGAGGGCTTCGGCGTCGTGCTTCTGGAGGACTGCACGGAACCGGTGGACGAAGCTGACGGCGAAAAAGCAATCGCGGAAGTTCGCTCGAAGGGCGGAGAGGTAATCGATAGTTCTGAGCTGAATTAGGCCGGAGTATACGTGGTTAAAGAAAATAATGCTTTTGTTCCGATAGTACTCGGGCCCACCGCCGTCGGAAAAACTGATATCATCCACAGGGTCGCCAGGGAAATCGGTGGCGAAATCATCTCGGCCGATTCCCGGGCGGTTTATCGGGGAATGGATATCGGTACCGCGACCCCGCCGGAAGAATACCGCGACGAACTGCCCTATCACCTGATTAATTTTCTTCATCCCCGGGAGAGGTACAGTGCCGCGGATTTCCGGGATGACGTCGAGGGTAAGCTTCGGGAAATCAGGGGCCGGGGTAAGTTACCTATCGTAGTCGGCGGTAGCCGTTTATATATAATCGCCCTGACTCAGGGCATCTTCGAGGGCCCGGACGCCGATGAAGAACTGCGGGAAGAGCTACGAGAGCTTCCGGGAGAGGAATTGCACCGGAGGCTGGCAGAAGTCGATCCTCGGTCGGCGGAAAAGATTCACCCGAACGATACGAAGCGGCTGGTTAGGGCTCTGGAGGTCTATCGCCTGGAGGGAGAGCCGATAAGCAAGCTGAAGGAGGAAGCCGAACCCCTGCCGGTGGAGTTCCGAAAAATCGGGTTCGATCGACCCCGCGAACGGCTTTACGAAAGGGCCGATCGCAGGGTCGAGGAAATGCTGAAAAAAGGCCTGATGGACGAGGTAGAAAGCCTGGTGGAAGCAGGATTTGGCCCCGACTGGGGAGCCTGGGAGACCATCGGTTACAGGGAGCTGGCACTCTATCTTGCGGGCGAATACGACTACGGAGAGGCGGTTGACGAAATCAAGAAGAATACCAGGCATCTGGCGAAATACCAGCAGAACTGGATGGAGAAGGTCGAGGGCCTGACCGAGTTTAACCTTGATGAAGAGGAAAATGTCGGGAGAAGAATTATTTCGCTGTTAGAAGCTTGAGCTGATTTTTTCTGTAAAAAGCCCCGAAGAAACCGGGGCCGCTGTTATTTTAGTCCGAGTAACGCCGCTTTTATTTTTCCCTTAGCCTGACGGCCGTACCTGTCGCGGTCATCCAGAGCATGCCCTCTCCCATTTCTTCGTAGTCCATGGAAAGGCCGATTACGGCATCTGCTCCTTTATCCGCTGCTTCCTGTTTGATGTCCTTTATTGCCTCTCGCCGGCCCTGTTTGATTTCCTTTTCATAAGAAGTAGACCTGCCGCCGACTATATCCCTGATACCGGCAAAGAAATCCTTAACTACGTTGGCACCCATGACTGCCTCGCCCGCCACTACGTCGATGTATTCGGTTACCTCTTTGCCGTCAATACTGCCAGTTGTCGTAACTATGATCTCTTTCATATTTCGTCCTCCTCCGGTTAATGATGAAAAATTATCAACTCGGCCCGAAAGAGATTCAAGGCGGTCCGGTATTTTGTCCCTAAAAACCAGGGAGTTCGACGCCAAAGCCGATGCCCGTCAGGTCACCGGTAATTCCGACTCTCAGACAATTCTGCAGAGTGTTCTTGATCGAGTAAGAGAGGTCCGATATACTCCCCGAGCCCAGCTCGTAGCTACCGCCGAGCTCTATCTCCCAGTCCTCGAAAACTCTAAAATTCGTCTCCAGTGTTAATTTTTCCAGCCAGTTCCGGAATGGGGTGCCTTCCAGGCCAAAATGAAGGTCGGCTCTCCGGTCCCGGAAACGGACCCCGAAGTTGGTCTTTGAGACGGAACCGGTGGAGAAATCGTAACCCGTCGAAAGGTCGAGAGCTAGATTGTCCGGATGATAGGAGATGTCTGCCTCAACCTTCTCGGGCGACCCGGCGGCGATGTCCTGTTTTAAAGTAAGTTCCCCTTCCAGCCTCTCGTCCCCGTAGCCTAATTTATACGTGAGGTCGGAAAACCCGGATTCCGGCGTGAAATCGTAGTAAAAGTCCAGACTGTGTTCCAGGCCCGCCTGGTCCGCCCTTAAATCAAACCTGAGCCGATCCAATTCCTCTACCCGGTCGAAGAAAAAGGGAGAGGTTTCGGTTTTTCTCCTGTGGATAAATTCTGCCCGGAAGGTCGCCGGACCGGTCAGCTTGAGACCGGGTTTGACCTCTTCCCAGAGTCTTGTGGTAAGGTCGCTTCCTTCAGGCACGTAATACTGGTTTAGCCGGCCCTGCCCGCGGAGGGAGAGAGTTAAGAATTTTTCCGGCGTCCTTTCAGCGATAATACTGCCCCCCAGATCGGCCGCGAATCCCGTCCGCCGACCGGACCAGTCGCTCTTATTTTCTCGATAATAGCCCAGCTCCGAATTTATTCCGGTCCGGAGGTCGAGCTTTTCAAAACGTTTTCCGCCCGAGAGCGACAGTTCGGGAAGCCTTTCCAGGACGTGGGTAACCCCGTCGTTACCCTCTCCGTCAGTCTCCGCGCTTTCCTCGCGGCTGACACTCAGGTCCCAGATGGAGTCGGACTTTGCCCCGGAAAGTTTTAATTCCCACTCGTTTCGATCAAAAGTCTTTCCCAGCCAATCCCCCTGTTTGTAGTCGGCTTTTCCATTTACTTTGAGCCAGTCGGTCGGCCGGGCGAGGAAATCGACTTCCGCCTTAAAATAGTTTCCCGTGGTTCCGTAGATCTCTGCTACACCCGACACTACTTTCCGACCGGAATAGTAATCCAGGCCGAACCCCAGTTCTGGGTCCCGAGAAAGGAAATCGAAGACAATATTGCCAAAGCCCTCCGGATTGAAATAGATCGGCACCGCTCCGCTCAAACTGATGCCGTTCGAGCTGGAATAGCCGATCCGGGGGAAGTAAGGTCTATCGGGGAGACCGACTTCCTCGAGCGGCAGAAAATAAACGGGGGCCCAGCTGATCGGAAAACCGAAGGACTTCAGTTTCGCCGATCTGGCTACGATGATCGTTTCTTTGATATCGATTTCTCCGGCTTCGATAGCGTAGGCGCAGTTCTCGTCGGCCCCGGAGCAGCTACAGGTGCTGAACGAGGCCTCTTTGCAATTAGCCCGGGACGAATCGGAGGCCGGTTTGAAAGTGAAACACCCCTCCTTCCCCCGGATAGTCGCCGGTTCTACTTTCCCGTCGGCCTCGTTTAAGCCAACTTTGGCCTCGAACGATTTGACTTCTGTCGAAATCGGACCGAATCTTCCACTTCGTGAATTGCCGGCAAGCTTCAGCCTTATTTCCTCACCCGAGAGCTTGTTGGAGCTGTCAGTGTATTTTGAATCCCCCTTTACTTTGACGTTCCAGCCTTGTTCGACCGCAGTCAGGGTTATTCTGTTCCCGGTCAATTTTGCTCGCCCGGATAACCCTAGCCGGGCACTACCTTCGACGATCAAACGCCCGATTATTGCTTCTTCCGGGTGCAGAACCGCCTGCTCTCCCGCGAACGATAGGCCCTCAAAGTTTCCGCTCGCTCCGTCCAGCCTGAGGTTTGATAGTTCAGCCGGATTGTTCCCGGTCAGCTCGCCGGAGAGACTTTCCGCGCTGACGCTAAATTCAGCAGAAGTCAGGGTAACGGAACCCCGGGCAGCTATTTTTCTCCCCCGGTCCTGCCGAATTATTTCCAGGTAAGCAGTCTCCAGAGTCCAGTTACTCCCTCTAAGCAGAACGGAGCCCCGGCCCACGGTTTTCTCCGGGGTTACGGTTAGTTCCTCGGCCTCGAGGACGGTTTTCCCCAGGCCACTCCGGTGGATAAGGGACAGGCTTAAGATTAACAGGACCGGAAGGACGAGCCGAAAAAAATTGACCTTCCAGTTGTCTTGCATGGTTAACCCCGGGTATCCCGATCTCTCTTGCTCCAAATGATTAATTCGCGGAAGCCCCTTCTATCCAGGAGGCAGAAGAGCAGCAGGCCGAGCCCGCCGAACAGTGCATCCGGCAGCCAGGCACCCAGGACCGGTGAAAGGGAAGACCTGGTGACGGAGCTTTTCGCCCAGAGCAGGACTCCCTGGTAACCGGCGACGGAGAGCAGTGCGAGTAATATTCCGACGGCCCTGCTGCGGTGGCGGAGCAGAAGGCTCAACGGCACGCTAAACAGGACGAATATCAGCGCTGATAGTGACTGGGCCAGCCTGGTGTGGAAGGCAAATCTCAACCTGGCGGAGGCCCTGCCGGACCTGGCCGCGGCCCGGGCACGCTCCCATAGTTTCCTGACCCCCATCTCCGCGGGTTTCCGTGCGCTAAAAACTAGATTCTCCAGGCTGTCGGCGATATTTATCTTTAGTCCCTCGAACTTGATCGTGTAACTGACTTTGCCGCTTTCGTCGAGCCCTATTAGCTGACCTTCGCTCAAAAGCCAACCGTCTTTCGTGAGGGACCCGGACTTGCTCGTCAAAAGCTCCGGATAACTTTCTCCCGTTTCCAGACCCGGAATATCCAGGCCCGCAGGATGAAAGAGCAGAACGTCTTCCACCCGCTTTTCCTCCTCGAGATACCGCCCGACGTAAATGGTTCTACCGTTTGGATCCTTGAAAAAGAGATCCGATTGGATCCGCGGCAGCGGGTTATCTTTCGTGATCTGATAAACTTTTTTTCTGTATTGAAAACTCGACCAGGGAACCAGGAAATTGTTTAGTCCGAATGTAGCAAGAGATACCAGAAGCCCGATAAGAACTATCGGAAAAGCTATCCGTTTGAGCGAGTAACCGCCGAGCTGAAAGGCGAGAATCTCTCTGTCGTGAATCAGCCTGGCCAGAACTATGAACGTGGAGACGATCAGACCGATTGGCAGGGCAAACCCGAGGAAGTCGGGTACCTTCAGTCCGAGTAATTTGAAGGCGCTGATTAACGACTCGCTCCTCGTCAGGATAAGATCGGAAAGCTGGACTGCCAGGGTCAGCGAAGTGAACAGAACAAGCCCGATCACGGAAGCTAGAAACAGCCAGATTATTCGTCTAACAATGTAACGGTTCAACTGTTCTCAACCCGTTCCTGAAGACAAAATATCCGGTGGCCCGCTTTTGCAGAATTTCCTCCGGTCCCCCGGCGTCGGTCTTTAGTTGACAAAGTAAGTTTGCCTCGCTTTTTCCGATTCGACTATCTCGTTTGAATCACCGGAAGCGATTATTTGCCCGTCCTGGATTAAATAATTGAAGTCCGCAATGGACAGGGCCTCTCTGGCCCGATGATCCGATATCGCTATTCCCAGGTTTTCTTCCTCCTTCAGGGAGGTCAGGATCTCCTCCATTTCCCTGACCGACCGGGGGTCGAGGTCCGAAAAGGGTTCGTCCAGAAGGAAGTAATCGGGCGACAGTACCAGGGCTCGCCCTATCTCCACTTTGCGCTTCTGCCCCGAGGAAAGGGTAGTGACATTTCTTTCCTTGAGCTCGAGTATATCCAGTAATTCGAGCGTCCGGCGGAGTCTATCCTCCGACCTCCCGCTCCCGAGGCCCTGCCGCTTGAGATATATTTCCAGGTTTTCTCTCACCAGCAGGCCTCTGAAGAGCGAAGTTTCCTGGGGAAGATACGCCAGCCCGAGCCTGGCTCGCTTGAAGACCGGTAAGCCGGCAAGATTGCGTCCGCCCAACCTGATCACTCCGCCGTCTTTTCCCTCGATTCCGGCTATGATATTAAAGGTCGTGGTTTTCCCCGCTCCGTTTGGACCCAGGAAAGTTCTTATTTGAGATCGTTTTAACTCCAGCCCAATCCCGTCCAGCACCTTTTGTGAACCGTAATATTTGGTCAACCCCGATACCGTCAGCATTAGTCGTCTCCGATAACCATTTTTGCCCCGCTTACCAGTAGCTTCTCCTCGCTTGCCTCGTATTTTATCTTGCTGCCCTCGATCCTCGTCCCCTCTCGTTCGATCCTTCCGCCTTTTTTACTCTCGAATACGCCTTTTTCCGGCCACCAGGTCAGGTTATCCGAGTCTAGCATCCAGCCCGAACCGAGGCGGGCGGAAATATCCCCGGACAGCATTATCTCTTCCCCCCGGGGCCAGCTCAACGACCTGCCCGTGATTACCGACCGAGTTCCCCCGGAATCGTCGCTTCGGACCCGAAACCCGTCTTCAATATTTAACACTCCGGACTCGTAATTGTAGCTGAACTCCGTTCCGGAAAGCGTCATTTTTCCTCCCGGGCCGGCGTTTTTTACTTCCAGGTTATCTCCGGATAGTTCTCCTGTTGCAAAGTTATAACGGACTTCCTTTCCGGTCCCCTGAAGCCCTCTTTCCATCGTAATCTCAATTTCGCCCGGGGCAAAAGCTTCCGTCCGCCCCCCCGGGTCATCCAGTTTCAGTTTATCTCCGGATAGTTCGTATAGCAGTTCTTCTTTACCGGAATCGGTATCCATGATACGGAGCCGAAAGCGATAAACGATTAACGAGCCCTCGTCTCGCTTTGCCCTCTCCCCGGATAAAGTCCAG
>CAZENJ010000089.1:0-8430 GCA_964513485.1 uncultured Thermotogae bacterium
TTATAATTGTTTCCCATTGCTTCTATTATATATTATACCTAATTAAATTGATTCTAGACAGGTGGTTTGGATAATCTTCTCAAAAGTCGGAAAAATTCGCCAGAAGCCCCTTAACCGATTGTGCCAGATTAAAAGTCCCAGTATGCCCGCTGTACCGACTTAACTTCCGCAATCAATTCTTTTGTGCTGGAAAGAATGACTTCTTCCCCATCACTGCCTGGTAATTCTACCTTCTTGCCCATCAGTCCAGCCAGCAAAGCAAACCAGCACTGGTGAAGCTCTTCTCCCGAATATCCGGATACGATTAAATCTATTAACCCGCAATCCAGCTCTTTTCGAAGATTATTTACCAGGCTTCCCAGCATCTTTAATCCGTTCAGCGTCAACCCCAGGTTCGTCAACGGATCACCAAAATAGGGGTCGCCACCGCCATTCCTTATAATGACTGAGGGAGAAAACTGTGTGGCGACTGGAGTTACGATTTCTTCGAAGAGCAGACGATACGATTTGTCGCCGGCACCCTCCGGAAGCGGAACGTTTACGGTATAACCCTCGCCCTCCCCCGTTCCAATTTCTTCCACAAAACCGGTTCCGGGATAGATAGTTGTCGGGTCCTGGTGTATATCTACCTGAAGTACCCGCGGGTCTCCGGAAAAGTATTCGTAGGTTCCGTTTCCGGCGTGAGCATCGGTATCGAGGACCAACACTCTATCGACGCCCTTATCGGCCAGTAAATACTCCGACGCATAGGCTACATCGTTGTAAAGACAAAAGCCCTCACCGCTGTTAGGTTTCGCGTGGTGAAAACCACCGCCGATCGATATCGCTTTCTCCGCCCCTTCGCAAACTAGCTCGGCAGCCTTTTTTGCCTGTCCCAGGACTGCTCTGGCGGCAGTCTCCAGTTTGCCCGACCTCCTACCGGGAAAATTGTCCGCGGAGTGGAATTTGCCAAATTCGGAGGAATCCCGGTTGACCTCACTCGAATTAAAGAAGCCACTGGTAAAATCGACATAGTCTTTGCTTGCTATCCGAAATAGTTCTTCTTTTGAGACCGGTTCAGCGCCCAGTATTTCGTAATCCCCTTCTTCGAGCTTATTATCCAGTAACTTCGGGAAAGAGATAAAGCGGTCACCAGTAAACGGATGGTCTTTGCCGAAATCGTATTCTTCCAATAGCCCCTGAAATAAAATCCGCGTCGGGTTACTCATTTTTTAACCACTTTGTCCCGCCCAGGTTTATTTCAGCCCCACAGTTGGGGCACTTCCCGTCAACTATGTTATTCTCCACTGTTTGCATCAACCTTTTCCTCATAAGCAGTTCTCCACAGTTAGGACAGTACGTATTGTTCTTTTCGCTGACGTTACCGAGGTAGACGTAATCGAGCCCGGCTTTCCTGGCAATATCGTATGCTTCTTCCAGTGTTTCCATTGGGGTGGGGGGTAGATCTTTGACTTTGTATCTTGGCGTAAAGCGAAGGAAGTGCATGGGGATTTCTCTTCCCAGGTTTTCGATAATCCAGTTGACGAGCTCTTTCACCCTTTCCATCGAGTCCCCTATCTCGGGTACCAGGAGATCGGTAATCTCAAGAAAGACGCCGTTCTTATGATATTCCCTCAGGGCGCGGAAAATCGGGTCCGCGCTCGGGACGGATGAGAATTCCCGGAGGAATTCATCGTCTCCCGAACCTTTGAAATCCACAGTCGCTTGGTCCAGGTAAGGGGCCAGCTTTTCAACCGGTTTTGGATTTATATAGCCATTTGTTACGAAAGTGTTGTACAAACCTTCTTCGTGAGCCAGCCTGGCCGTATCATAGGCAAGTTCGTAGAATATAGTTGGTTCGCTGTAGGTATAACTAATACCCTGACAGCCACTTGATTTTGCTTTCTCGACTATTTCCTCGGGGGTAATCTTTCGGCCTTCCAGATCTCCCTGGCTAAGATTCCAGTTCTGGCAGTATTTGCACTCCCAGTTGCAGCCGGGCGTGGCCACCGAAAACGTTCTGGTGCCCGGAGCAAATTGATGGGCCGGTTTTTTCTCTATCGGATCCGGATTGGCCGCGCTAATTTTATCGTAGACAAGAGAATATAGCTTTCCTTCTTTGTTTTTTCTTACTCTGCACTTTCCCGCCTTACCCTCCGATATCTTACAGTTAAAGGGGCATAAGTGACAGTGAACCATGTCCCCTGCGAGTTGCTCGTAAAACATTGCCTCTCTCATATTTATCAACTCCTCAACTTTCACCCGGCAGTTCGAATCCACAAATTTATCAGGTTAACTTCCGCCTCCGTTGCGTCACCATTGTAAATATGTTATCCCTGAAATCAACTACATGTCAATCTCTCATTCCACTATTAGCTTTCTGGCAGGAGCCCGGTACGTGTACCCAACCGACAGTATTTCCCGATATCTCATGGAATACTACGGATTGTTCGGAGTGACCTGAAAACCCTTGCAATAGATGAGAAAATATATATAATAGGAATCAAGGTTATATAAAATAAGATCATAATATATAACCTTAGGAAATTCTTATAAAGGTTATTCTGCAAAAAAATAATCCGAGCCAGGACCCGATCGATCCTCCCGATCCCCGTATGGAGGTCGCCTCTCCTGCCAGGGGCGGCCTCCCCCCTCTCATACAGGGAAATCCCACCGGGTATCGTGTAGATTCATTTTATCTGTTCCAGATTCCGAGAATTTTCTGCGTTCCCCACAGACAGTTAACTTCAAAAACCACTACAGCCTTATCGTAGATATCAATCAAGTTGAAAGAATTTCCGTAAAGACTTCGTTGGTATACACTGCTGAAAGAGTTCGCATTTGCTATGACGGTATCGTTGACCTTTGTCGCAAAAGGATGGGAAGAGGTACCGGTAAGAACCAGGTCTATTTTACTCTCGACGCTACCCCGGAGCAAATCCCCACTGTCTTCGAGCAACCCCTTCTCCCGGGAGTGCGGAATGGGAAGGACGTTGTGATGCAGAAAAAGTACCTTGTAATCCGCGCCGGCCTTATTCATTTCCTGAAAGAGGCGAGAGCGTTCCGTTTCCCCTATTACACCCTCGTTAGAATCGTACTGGGCCGAAGAAACTCCTCTCAGGTAGATATCCTCCAGCTCGTACTCCTGATCCATCTCTCCAAAGTTTTCAGAAAACAACTGGTAGCCAAGGTAGTTGATGTCTCTGCCAGCCGGAGTATAAACGATCGGCGGCTTTATCCTCTTCAGAGCTTCCCGCGCCATCCTGTAATTTTTGGGTATGGCTTCCTCGACTATTCCACCCGTATGTGTTACCAGATCCGGCTCAAGTTCGTTTAGATGTTTTACTCCATCTTTATACGTTTCGTCCCGAAACCTGTAAGTATCGGATATAAAAGTATTGGAAATCTGGGCCAATCGGGCTATTTTTTCCCCAAAATCAGTAAAAACTCTCTTTTCCGATCGTTTATAGGATTCCTCCTTAACTCGTCCGTTTTCTCTTTTTATCTTTATTCTGCTTCTATTCTTATCAATTTCAATAACGTTATAAGAATTGGTATCGCCGTACCGGGTTTTTTTATCCGATACCGTCCCCGCATTGACGAAAACCGTGCCCTCGATCTTGTAAGAATTTGGAAAATGCTTATGACCGGAAAGCACCAGGTCCACGTCCGATCTTAAGAAGAGTTCGAGCAGATCCCCGGCGTTGGATAAAACGTTTCTCTCCTTCCCCGTCCACGGTATTGGAACGGTATGGTGATGAAGTACGACTATTTTCGTGGATATATCCTCGTGACGACTCAAGTTTTCTTTCAGCATTTCAAACTGTACCTGGCCGACGCGGCCGTCGTCCTGATCGTTCACCCCGCTGTCCAGGAAAACTACTAAGGTATCATTCAGCTCTCTTACACCTTTTGGAGGACCAAAAGACTGTTTAAATAACGGCAACCCGCCACTTCTTTTGTCATGGTTTCCCGGAATTATGACCGCCGGAACGTCTACGGCGGAGAGAAGGTCGGCCGCCTCCTCGAACTGTTCCCGCTTGGCCCTGTTCGTCACGTCACCGGAGTGGGTGAAGAGGTCGAAATCACCCGAATCCAATTCACCCAGTGCAGACAGCAGGGCTTCCCGGTTAAAACTTTCTGAGTGCGAAACGTGGCTATCGGAGACGTGGAGAATTCTCATCTCTATTCTCTCGAGATATGTGTCTCAATGTTTTGCCGCTCTATGTCGATCAAGTCGCGGAAGGACAAAATACCGCAAACCTCCCCCTCTTCTTCCACCAGAAGGTGTTTTATCCCCTGGTCCGCCATTGTCAGCGCCGCTTTTTCCACGGACGTACCGACATCTACGGTGATCAAGTTATCGCTCATGATGTCTTCAACCGGCAAATCCGGTTTTAAACCCCGAGCCACTACTTTTGTGCGAATGTCGCCTTCGGTAAGGAAACCGACGATCTCCCCACCGTCCACGATAACGAGTGAGCTAATGTTGAATTCGCTCATTTTTTTTGCCGCCTGCTGAGCGGAAGCGTCCTTCTCTATTCCGATTAGCTTTTTCGTGATAAAGGCACTAATCGGGAGATCGGTATCGTAGAAACGCGGTAAGTGTTCCGTAGACTTCATTTTTTCACAACTCCTCAAATGAGAGTCAATTAACCCGCACCAAGATGCGGGACCTGTAACCGCAACTCCGCAAGATTAGGAACGTTTTTTACCGACAGAAGATCCGGCACCCGGCAGTTAATTCGGGACTGTTATTGTAACCGTACCGAGTTCTATTGGGCAGGGCGAATTGACTGCCGGGTGTTTTTTTTAAGTTAGTTAACCAGCCGATTCCCCCGGTTGTGCCCTGAGGTGCCTCGGCGAATTCTAATTAATGTTTGATTTCTCCCTTAACCAGTTGAAATTCAAAAAGCTTCTTTCCTCCACTAATTCATGCCTCGCTAAGAACAATACTACGTTACTCCGGACAAAGGGAAAAGTCAATTAAGTTCCTAAACAGATCAGGAAATGAGAAAACGATAGAAAAGATAAAAAACCCCCTGGGTCACTTCTACATAAATACCGCCTCCTTTAGCTAAAGAAATGATCCAGGGGGTGAGGACAAAATTTCGGTGTCAACCACTTTAGGATATCGTAAATCGCATCCGATCGTCAAATTTTGGACTTTTCTGACCAGTATGCATTTGATCCTTTTAATAACCTGGTTTCGCGGAGGAAAGCTGAAAGGGTCATAATAAATCCGGCAATCAATTATCCTCAGTGGATACGGGTAGAGTAAACCAGAACTTACTTCCCCGACCCACCTCCGACTCGAGACCTATCTTACCCCCGTGAGACCTGATAATACGGCTTGCTATCGTCAGTCCCAGACCGGAGCCGCCGGTCTCTCTCGACCTTGATTTATCTACCCTGTAAAACCTGTCAAAGATCCGGCCTCTCTCAGCCGAAGGAACACCCGGTCCGCTGTCTTCGACCGTGACTTTGACCATGCCTTCCCTCTCCTGCAGAGAAACCTTCACCCACCCGCCTTCCGGGGTATATTCAAAGGCATTTTCCAGCAAATTCCGGATTACCTGATCGATTCTTACCGGATCTGCCTCGACGAGTCGTGTTTCCTGAAAATCAGTTTCCAGCTTTATACTTTTCTCGTCCGCCCTGGCGCGGGCAAACCGCTCGACTACCTGGTTAACTACGTCCTGGAGCGCAATAACCTTCTTATCTACGGTAAGTTTTCCTGCATCCGCAAGGCTCAAATCCTGAAGGTCATCGACAAGTCTGGTCAAGAATTCAGCTTCTCGATGGATTGAATCTAAGACCCCATCGTCCGGCTCTACCAAACCGTCTCCGGCAATCTGAAGATAACCCCTGATCGTCGCAAGAGGGGTTCTCAACTCGTGGGCTATATCGCTTACCATGTTCTTTCTGAGTCTTTCCTGCTTTTCTAACTTTGTCGACATTGAGTTAAAGGCAGAAGCAAGTCGACCAATTTCTCCGCCCGGCCCTTCATCAACCTGAGAGCCCAGATCTCCTTCTTCCATTCGTTTAACGGCACCGGTCAATGACCTTACCGGGCTGGTAATTCTCTGGGAATAGACTACCGCCAGGGTTATCGCAAATAACCCGGCAACAAGACCACTAATCAGGGCCGAACGGTTGATCGATGAGAGAAACCTTATCTCTAATGGGCTTTTACCGGGCTTAACCAATAATTTCCCTATAGAAGCCCTCCTGCCGGGTAGAGTAAAGACATCTCCGGACCAGCTCAAATCTTCAATCCGGCTACCGACGAGGTAATCCTCGCTATCGGCAACAACTGTTCCGGATCGATCTACCACCACCAGCCTCTCTCCCCCGGGCCCGGTCACTTTACCAATTACTTCCCTAATCCCCGACCACCCACCTGTCCTTATATGATAAGTGGCTAAAAGCCGCCCCAGTCTTTTCTGACGCTCGTCCTCCCAGCGACCGGTAAAATCGCCGAATTGTTCCTTTGTAGCACGGGTAGTGAGAACGGTAACAGTGGTAACTGCGAGTAAGACTACGATTACGAAACCGGCGATCAACTTCAACTGTAGACTGCCAAAAACGTTTCTCATATTTTCCGGACTAAATTCCGGCGCTTTTCGGGTCGAACTTATACCCTACGCCAAATACTGTTTTTATGAATCTCGGTTCTCTTGGTTCCCTCTCAATTTTCTTTCTCAAGTTATTTATGTGCGTATCGATCGTTCGCTCCAGTCCGTCGTAACCGTAGCCGAAAACGCCGTGGATTAACTGAATCCGGGGTAAAACTGTCCCCGGATCCCGCATCAGAGTTTTGAGTAGGTCAAACTCGGTACCCGTAAGGTCAACCTGTTTCCCTCGGACCGTGACTTCACGGGCTTTGATATTGAGCAATAGATCGCCAAAAGATAAAACCTCGGGCTCTTCCGATTCTTCCTTTCGCCTCAGATTTGCCCTGATCCTTGCCAGAAGCTCGCCTTTCCCGAACGGCTTGGTAACGTAATCGTCCGCCCCGGTATCCAGGCCCGTTATTTTGTCCTCTTCCGTGGTTTTGGCCGTTAGCATGATAATGGGTAAGTCCGACTCCAACCGGATCCTGGAACAGACCTTCTCCCCTGATAATCCTGGTAACATTAGATCGAGTACGATTAGATCCGGCCTCCCCTGCCTGAACTGGCGTAGAGCCTCTATCCCGTCGGCCGCCTGCATAACACTATAGCCGTCCTTTTCCAGGTATATTTTTAAGATTTCCAGCAAATTTTCGTCATCATCGACTATCAGGATCTTTCGCTTCATCCGGTTCTCCTTAACTGAAAATAAAGAATAGCCTCCCGCTTTTTCCTATCCAGGTTCCAGGTTGAACTCCTTACAGCTTCTATTCACGTCTGAACTACAATAGCACTATACAGAAAAGTTATCAAGATTTTATGAAGAAGAAGTAAATTGCAGGATAAATCCGAAGATATCGGTAATACAGAAGTACTGTTTGCTCAAATAGGGGAAAGCAAAATGTTCGCGGGCAAAGATTACTCGCTTGCCCGCGAAGGTCGACTACTCGGCTGAGAGTGAGAGCTTTCTCATCTTCGTGGCCTTCTGGGGAAAGTGCCCGGATGGTGTCTCATCCCGCCACTTCCGCGGGTAGGCCCCATTCTGCAGATAAAGAACTTTAGCGTCCTTGCCTTCTCAAGCGTGGATAGTCCTTCAATCCTTTCCTTCATTATTTCCGCCCGCTTCTCGCCCAGCCACTCCTCCTCGACCAGTTTTTCTAGCCTCTCAGTCGCAAGTTCGACGTAAGCCTGATTTAAGGCCCCCAATAATTTTTCCTCGCTTACCGAGAGTATTTCTGCCGTTCTCCGGAGGAGTTTGTCTGGCGCTTCAGGGGGCGCCATTTGTTTTTTACCCCCTTCATTTCCGTACACTACGGCCGTTAGTCCAACCAGGGTAATTATTAGTGAAACTACGACAGCCAGCCCTATTTTTCCAGTTAACTTCATGACAGGTCACCTCTATTTTGGTTTGACGGATCCTTATCCGTCGTTCGAAGGCATTATACAAAGCACTTGTCAAGATCCTATCAACTTTTCGCAAGGAGGTTACAGCCCACCTCTGGTGTGAAATAACAGGACTGAGTTTGTGGGTATCTGTCCGACGGATTATTGGTATTTTTTTGACCTTGATATAATGCTTACTAGAGTCCCGGGGGGCAGTTCGGAATTATCTCTTTTTCAAAGATTATTGTCCCCCGACAGCTGTTCATGAGATGAGGTTTGCCGTCTGTTCGATAGCAAAAGGGCTCAATACCACTGTAAAACGTAATGAATGATTCCGCATTTTTGCGGTGAGGGGTCTAGTTAAGATCGCTTCTGAGTGAAGTCAATTACCCCGCACAAGGTACGGGGCTTGTAACAACAACACCGTAAGGTCAAAAACCTTTTTCTTTAACGA
>CAZENJ010000090.1:0-8420 GCA_964513485.1 uncultured Thermotogae bacterium
TCGAAAATACGAGGGGAATTTCCGTCGCGGATCTAAACCAGGAACTGATCGAAAAGCATAACATGAGAATTGCTAACGGATACGGAGACATGTCCGAAGAGACCTTCAGGATCTCGAACATGGCCGATTTGAGCGAACCCGATATCCGCGGCCTGCTGGCAACGATCAACGAAATTCTCGATTTATAAAAAACAAAAAAAGGAGGAAACATGGCTAAAATTCTGATTTCCGATCCGATCGCCGAGGAAGGGATAGCAAAGCTAGAAGATGCAGGATTTGAACTCGATCATAAGTACGACCTTTCCGCCGAGGAACTGAAAGAAGAAATCGGTCAATACGAGGGAATAGTAGTTCGCTCGGCCACGAAACTCAGGGCGCCCATCCTGGACGCCGCCGACAACCTGAAAATCGTCGTCCGAGCCGGAGTCGGGCTCGACAATATCGACCTCGATCACGCCGACGAGTTAGGAATCGAAGTCCGAAATACTCCGGAAGCGAGCTCAAACTCGGTCGCCGAACTGGCCCTGGGGCACATGTTTTCTCTCGCCAGGGATATTCCCAGAGGCACCGCTTCCCTGAAGGAACAAAAGTGGATAAAAAGCGACCTCAAGGGAACGGAGTTAGCCGGAAAAACGCTGGGGATAATTGGCACCGGCAGAATCGGAAGTCTGGTAGCGGAGAAAGCTACCGCCCTAGGCATGGAGGCTCTGGGATACGATAAGTACGTCGAAGAAGCTCCTGTCGAAGAAATCGACATGGTCGAAATGGACGAACTGCTGGAAAGGGCCGATTACCTCACGCTGCACATCCCGTTTGTCGCGTCGGAGGGTGCGACTATTGCCGAAGAGGAACTGAAGCGGATGAAGGATACGGCCTGCATCGTTAATTGCGCCCGGGGCGGGGTAGTGGATGAAGACGCTCTGGCCAAAGCACTGGAAAACGGCTGGATCCGGGCAGCAGCCTTAGACGTCTTTACCGAAGAACCGCCGAAGAACGAAGAACTGCTTAAATTCGACAACCTTTCGCTGACGCCACACCTCGGTGCTTCCACGGTTGAAGCACAGAGAAGAGTCGGAACTCAAACAGCAGACGAATTGATGGATTTTTTTGGTGAGGAGGAATAAAGATGGCTGAGGTCTACCCGTTTCAGGGCTACAGGTACAATCCGGAAAAAGTTGGCGATCTCAATCGAGTTGTCAGTCCACCCTACGATAAAATAGACGAGGAAGAAAGAGAGGACCTGGCCAATAACAGCATTTACAATATCGTCAGGATAATCCTGAGCAAGGCAAGGGACGAAGGAGAGGACAAATACGAAACGGCGGCCAGGAACCTGCAGGATTGGATGGATGAAGGCGTCCTGGAGCAGGACGAAGAGCCAGGATTTTACGCCTATTACCAGGAGTACGAAGCCGAAGGGGAAAAGAAAGTTCGCAAGGGATTCATCGGTCTTGGCAAGATAGAAGAGGGCGAAGGCGTAAAAGCTCACGAAGAAACCATGTCCGGGCCAAAAGCGGACAGACTCCGGTTGCTCAGGGCGACCGAAGCCAACTTTGGCCAGATTTTCATGCTTTATTCCGACCCGGAAAACGAGGTCACGGGAGTCATGGACGAGGCGCGCGAAGAGGATCCGGTCGTCGAGGTCAAGGACAAATATCGCAATACACATAAAGTGTGGAAGCTTACCGACGACGATGTTATTTCCCGAATAAAGTCCGCGATGGCCGATAAGAGCCTTTACATAGCGGACGGACACCACAGGTACGAAACCGCCCTGAATTACCGGAACGAGTGCCGGGAAAAGGGCTGGGAGTCTCCGGATACCGGAGGTTTTGACAATAGAATGATGACCTTCGTCAACGTCGATGACCCCGGTCTGAGCATACTGGCGACCCACAGGTTGCTCCATGACGTCAAAAACTTCAAACCTCACGGAGTTCTGGACCAGGCCAGGGAACACTTTTCGATCTCCCGGTACGAAGACAGGGAAGACCTGCTGGAGAAACTGGACGAGGACCGTGGGGAAAAGCACACGTTCGGTTACAGGGCCAAGGACGACAAGGCATACTGGTCCCTGACCCTGCAGGACGAATCGGTAATGGACGATCTCCTTCCGGACAAGTCATCCGCCTGGCGAAAACTGGACGTCGCCATTCTTCACAAGCTAGTTCTGGAA
This sequence comes from uncultured Thermotogae bacterium, assembly GCA_964513485.1. GTDB lineage: Bacteria > Bipolaricaulota > Bipolaricaulia > M55B111 > M55B111 > JAGXLP01. The sequence goes on from CAZENJ010000090.1 coordinate 2,177, forward strand.
AAATACCTGGGGATCGACGAAGAAGCTCTGGAGGAAAAGAGGAACCTGGATTACATCAGGGGCCGAGAGAAAGCCCTTGATATGCTGAAGGAAGGCGGTTATCAGGGAGCCTTCATCATGAATCCGACTCGGATAGACCAGGTAAAGGAAATAGCCGACAGGGGAGAAAAGATGCCACAGAAGTCCACGGACTTCTATCCGAAGTTGCTGACGGGTCCGATTCTGCACAAATTAAAGATCGACAAAGGTTAGGCTATGGAGTGGACTGCTGATAAATTACGAGAAGAATACCTGAAATATTTTGAGGAAAAAGACCATTTAAGGATGGAGGGGTCCGGGTTGATCCCCGACGACCCCTCCATGCTCTTCACGTCCGCCGGAATGGTTCAGTTCAAGGACGTGTTCTGGGGGCACCGCGAACCGGAAGTCGATCGGGTAACTACCTGCCAGAAGTGCTTCCGGGCCAACGATATAGAGCGGGTGGGGGAAACCTGGTATCACCACACGTTCTTCGAAATGCTCGGCAACTTTTCCTTCGGTGCTTATTTCAAACAAGGAGCAATAGAGCTCGCCTGGGAATTCGTCACCGACGTGCTGCATTTTGACGAGGAAAACCTCTGGGTTTCAGTCTACGAAACGGATTCGGAGGCCTATCAAATATGGCGGGATGTCATCGGTGTTCCGGAAGCCAAAATTACCAGACTGGGCAAGGACGAGAACTGGTGGGGCCCCGTTGGTGACTCCGGCCCCTGCGGTCCGGATTCGGAAATATTCTACGACGCCGGAGAGGAGTACCGCTGTGGTCCTGATTGCGAGGGAGTTGCGTGTGATTGCAACAGGTTCAACGAACTCTGGAACCTAGTTTTTACAGGTTACCAGATGGATAGAGACGGTGAAGTCCGGGAACTCGAACGGCAGAATATCGATACCGGAATGGGGCTGGAAAGAGTGGCCGCCGTGCTTCAGGGCGTCGATTCCGATTTCGAAATCGACATTTTTCGCCCCCTTATCACGGAAATCAAGGAAATAATTGGTCTCAATTCTTACACTCCGGAACAGACCAGCTACGTTCACAGGATCGGGGACCACCTCCGGGGGGCCGCGTTTCTCATATCCGAGGGCGTCATACCGGCAAACGAAGGCAGAGGCTACGTTCTGAGACGAATTCTCCGCCGAGCTGTTCAGGCCGGCGATAGATTGGGAATGAAGGAAACTTTTCTGGTTTCGGCTTTGCCTCCTATCCTGGACACTATGGGCGAGACGTACCCGGAACTGGTAGAGCGAAGGGACCTGATCGAGAACGTTATAGACCACGAGGAGGGAAATTACAGAAATACCCTCAACGAAGGGGAGCAGCTTTTCTATCGCCTGGCGTCCGACCTGAAGGAAAACGATCGCTCCATGGTACCCGGGGAAGACGCATTTCGCCTCTACGATACTCACGGGCTGCCCCTGACCTTTCTGGAAGAACTGGCGGAAGAAGAAGATCTTGACGTGGACATGGAAGGCTTCAGGCGAGAGATGAAGAAGCAACGCCAGCGGTCCAGGAGCAAACAGGAGGAAACCGACGAATTGCACGAAGTTGCCGACGTGCCGGAGACCGAATTCCTCGGCTACGAAAGGGACGTTCTGGAGGCTCGCGTGATTGCCCTGATAAGAAAGGGTGAAGAGGCGAAAGAGCTGCGCGAAGACGAAGAAGGCACTCTGGTTCTCGACCGGACCCCGTTCTACGCGGAAGCGGGCGGGCAGGTAAGCGACGTCGGCGGGCTTGAAAAGGAAGAAGCTCGGGCCGAGGTCCGGGAAGTCCAGGAAAGAAACGGCGTATACTACCACGCCACGAAGGTCATTTCCGGGGCGATTGCGGAAGGGGATAGGGTAAAAGCAGCCATCAACACGCAAAAGAGGCGAAGCACGGAAAGGAACCACACCGGAACACACCTGCTCCACCAGGCACTTCAGCAGGTCCTCGGACCGCACGTAGTCCAGTCCGGGTCCAAAGTGGCCCCCGGGGAGTTGAGATTCGATTTCAACCATTTCGAGATTCCGGCCGAGGAAGAGAAGGAAGAAGTGGAAGACCTGGTGAACGAGGCAATCCTATCCGACAAAAAAGTAACTGTAGACTGGGTGGAAAGCGTCGAAGAGGCGAAAGAGCTGGGGGCCTCAGCGCACTTCGAGGAAGAATACCGGGGCAAAGAAAAGCTGCGAACGATCACGGTGGAGGACTTCAGCAAAGAACTCTGTGGCGGAACCCATGTAAGCAGGACGGGTCAGATCGGCGGCTTTGCAATCCAGTCGATAGAAACGATAGCCTCCGGCATCAGAAGAATTAGAGCCGTAACCGGAAGGAACTTCCTCTCTGATTATAGAAGTCAGCGCTATTTACTCGGCCGGTTGGCCGATTTAGCCGGGTCCGGCAGGACTGATCTGGTCGAGAGGTTCGAATCGATCCTGACAGAAGAGGAAAAGCTGAGAGAAGAACTCGAAAGGAAGACCGAGAGGCTCCTCGCCACGCTAAAAGAAAGGGTGCTGGAGAAAGCGGAAACCGAGGCGGGAGTAAAGCTCGTAGCCGCGCGCCCGAACGTCGATGCCTCCGACCTGAAACGTCTGGCGGACCACGTTGAGGCCGAGATCGAAGGGGTAGTTATTCTCGGTACGACTGAGTCGGATAGCGCTTCCGTCGTCTGCAAAGTGTCGGAAGGCTACACGGAATTACTGAATGCAGGAGAAATAGTCAGAGAGGCCTCCGCGATACTCGGTGGCGGAGGTGGCGGCTCACCTGCCTTCGCCCAGGGCGGGGGACCAAATAAGGACAAACTGGATGAGGCACTGAGCTCGGGAGCGAATATCGCCAGGAACGCACTGAGCTAAAACAGGTGAGAAATCAGCTCCCGGGAAAAATCAAACCCCGCTAAAACAAGTAGCCTATCTAACAGTTGCCCTCAGGCTTTAGACTGGGGCCGGTATTCATCCCATGTTTAAAGTTAGCACGCCGCATCAGGCACCGGGTAGGCCCTGAGGGCAACGCCTAACGCGGTAAAGACCTGCAAAAATCCGACTTCCGTTTTCGGAGAAAAATCCGCAAATCCGCTTAATTCCGAACTACTGTTCGGAAGAAATCGGCATACAGACGTAAAGGAAGTCCGCCTCGCCTTTGGCGGGTTCCAGTAATCCGGCGGTATCCGAATCCAGCAACCAGAGCACGACTTCCTCAGCACTCATCCGGCGCAGAGCATCGATCAGGAATTCGGCCTTAAATGATATCTCGACCGTCCCTTTGCTCGGCTCCAGCAGCTCGACTATTTCCTCGAGCTCTCCCTTTTCCGGCGACGAAGAATAGATTGTCAAACCGTCCGAACCCTCTTCGGCCTGGAGTCTTACGGCGCCCGACTCCTCGGAAGCGGTAATTTCTGCCCGGTTGAGCGTTTCCAGGGTCTGATCCCGATCCAGCTTTAGAGGCAATTCGTTGTCTTCCGGAATTACCGCCTCGTACTCGGGAAACTGTTCCATTATCAGCTTGTCCGAGAAAATCACGTCATCCGCCACGAAAAAGACCTCCGACTTGGAGGCATAGACCTCCACCACTTCGGAATCAGTGCTGGAGAGAATCCTGTCGAGCTCGCCCAGTGCACTGGACTCGATCAGGAGCGTGGTCTGTTCGTCCACTTCCGCGAGAGGAATCGTCTTGACGGACATTCGGTACCCGTTGGTAGCTACCATTTTAAGCTGATCTTCGGCAAAAATCGAGTTCACTCCGGTCAACGATAGTCGGGTCGTCTCCTTGGCTTTCAAGGCAGCAAATGTCGTCTGCTTTATCGCGTTCTTGAATTCCCCCACGTTGATTTCAGCAATCGCTTCTTCCGGGAGTTCGTCTACACTCGGGTAATCCTCGGTCGACAGCTGAAAGAGGTCGAAATTAATCGGGCCGGAGGAAAGCTCCACCTTCTGATTCTCCTCCGGATCTGATTTTAATCTAACCTCGCCCCCTTCCGGAATCCGCTGCATGATCTTGGCCAGAACGTCTCCTTTCAAGACCACGGTGGACTCGCCCTTTAAATTCGAGATCGGAACCGTACACCTGGTAGTCATTTCCAGATCCGTCGAAGTGAGCCTGAGCCTATCTTCCCGAATCTCGAGCTTTACTCCGGAAAGTATCGGCATATCTCTTCCCGTACCGATACTCCTTTTCACAATATCCATCCCGTAGACCAGGTCCTGGGTATCACACTTAAAGTCGACTTCCGCCGGGCTATCCGTTCCCACGTCAAATTCCTCGTCTGACACTATTTTACCTCCTAGTTTTATTCACGCATTTTTCTTCAGTTCATGGCCAAATAGTACCAATTTCAGCAGCATCTATCATGGTAAATTGACCGAAAAGAGAAGGCCTCCGCTCAGGGTCGGTCAATCGACTCCAGTTCCACCTCGATTCTGTCTATCAGTTCCCGGGAAATCTCTCCCTTCTCCCTGGCGCCATCCACCTTGACTGTATCCGGCGCCAGTTTTATTTCTTCCCGGTAGCCTTCCCGAACCCGCCGGAAGAAATCCTCCCTCTCTTTTTCTATACGATCCGGTTTTTTCCCCGCGTACCTTTTCTTCCACTCCGCGAGCCCGATGTCGAGAAAAAAAGTCAAATCCGGCCTTACTCCACCGACCGCGATCCGGTTCAATTGTTTGACCTGCTCAACCGGAATTCCCCGGCCGTACCCCTGATAAGCCACGGATGAGATGGCGAAACGGTCCGAAATAATTATTTTGCCATCGTCTAAACCCGGAATTATCTTCTCCCGAACCAACTGGGCCCGGGATACTTCGAAGAGCAACAATTCGCTGAGCGGCTCCATATCGATCCCTCTGTCCTGGAGCAGGATATCCCTGACCTGACGTCCCAGGGCGGTACCCCCCGGCTCCTCGACTTCCAGCACGGAATATCCCTCCTGTTGAAAGTGGCGGGTCAAAAATTCCGCCTGAGTCGTGGTTCCCGAGCCATCCAGACCTTCAAGCACTATAAATAAGCCGGGGAAATCATTGCCCAAGAAACTTCACTCCCCCTAGGAGAACGAAGATTATTAAGCCGGAGCCACTGACAATGGCCACGTCTGCTACGTTAAAGATCGGAGTATTGCCCACCTGGAGGAAATCAACCACGGCACCCGTCATGGCCCTGTCCAGAAGGTTGCCGAGCGAGCCGCCAAGCAACAGAGCGAGTCCGACGTTCGTCGTCGTCCGGCGGAAACCGGAGAAAAACAAAAGGTATACCACTAACCCAACTGCAATAACGGTAATAAGCAAAAACAGGAACCCCTTTTTCGGGAAAAGCCCGAAGGCGCCGCCGGAGTTCCTGACGTAGTGGATCGAAAAGAAACCTCTTCGAAAGAAAACGGGGTGGCCCTGACGAAAACCGAGGCGAACAAGTAATTTACTTCCCCGGTCGAGAAGAAAGACACTGAAAGCGATCAAAAAATAGTGAAAATTTCCCACTTTACCTCCAGACGAGCAGCCTGCTTACCCGTGCGTTTTCCTTCAAGTTCAGGCCGGGCGAACTAACGAACAATACCGGTTGACCACTTAGACCACCATGAATTACAAGAGGACTGTGAAAGCAACCACCGGCAGTCAGCCGATCCAGCGGCACGATTAACCCAATTTCGTCCTCCACGGAAACCTCTTCGTTAAACTCAATTATATAAACGCCCCGCTCCAGCTTCCACCAGCCGTAATCGTCTTCGGCTGACCTCTTTTCCGCTGCGATTTCCTCGACTTCGCCGAGTTTTTCCTCGCTACCGCCGAAATCAAGCTCTGCGGGGGTCGAAACCCGGGAGATTTTGTTCACAGTTAAGTCGATGCCTTTATCCGCGAACTGAGTATCCTCGTGGATAATCCCGTCTACTCTTTCTTTGACGTCCTCCGCGCTAAGAAACATACTACCACCTCCAAAAAAAGTATGTCCTAAATCGTGCGCTTCTCTCCTTTAAGACTCAACTCCTAACTAGGTTTACAAGGAAATTTTACTATTGTTTGAGACACTTATTTACCTTTACCCACTGGTGATAGCTAAAATGTTTGAATCAAGTTACTCTCCCATAACTTTCAACCAGCACCCTCCAGCACCCAGTTTAATATATACTTCGAAGTCCTAATCATTTTACGACCAAAATGTTTCTTGAAGGTAGCTCTCTCAAGTTACCGTCAATATTAAACTGGGTGCTGGACCAACTCTCGCTTGTAAAAAAAGTATTATATTCAA
>CAZENJ010000091.1:0-2432 GCA_964513485.1 uncultured Thermotogae bacterium
TTCGCTACGCCGGAGCAATGATGGTCCGAAAGTGTTTTTGTTGTCCTTCACCCCCCGGTCGGGCAGGTGACCCTCCCTACCGATTGAATCTACTCACTGGTTTGCTTTTTAGCCTTCACCCCCATCTGCCATCTTCCCCCGTCGCAGGGGGAAGACAGTCAAAAGTTGCAGTCATTTTTTCCCTCTCTTAGTCCCGTTTTGTCCTTTCGAATCAGCAACAGCCAAGTTGCATTCACCTGTGAACAGTAGTATCTTATACCTACGATAATTGCTGGTAAAGGACGGGATCTGTAAATGGTTATAAACTTGATCGATACAATCATTCCCATTGCATACGGCAGGTCTTTCTCCTGCCGTTTGACTCGACCTCTGATTTCGCTTTAATACTTAGGTCCATTCCAGCTCCCTCGAATTTTACAGCCTCTTCCTCAATACTCGCAAAAAATAATAGTCTTACCGGTGGAGCTTCGCCGGGTAAAATATTGTCCGTTCCTATGTCATGGGAAACAAAGTGTGGTTGAGAAATATGAAAAACAAAGAACAAAAGATCCCTGGAACCAAAGAGGAACTCTCTGAAGAAGTTTCGAGGCTCCGGAACCGGGTAGCGCAACTGGAAGAACTTAGAACAAAGCAAAAGTGGCCTGAGAAGGACGCTCGTCTTCAGAAGTTTGCGATCCGATCGACCCCCACAGCGATATCTTTTGCGGACATGGAAGGTTACTTAACGTACGTGAACCCGGCTTTCCTTTCATTGTGGGGATATCGAGAGGAAGAAGAGGTCCTGGGGAAACACACTCTGGAGTTCTGGGCGGACTCACGGAAGTCCGAGGAAGTAATGGAGATAGTAGAAAAAGACGAGAGCTGGTCCGGCGAGCTTCTGGCTTGCCGAGAGGACGGTTCGGTATTCAACGTCGAAGTGACGGCGAACGTAATCAGAGACGAAGAAGAAAAGCCGGTTGCCTTGATGTTCTACTCCCGGGATATCACGAAACGGGTGGAGACTCAAAAAGAGCTTGAAGAAACGCTCTCCGAACTAAAACGGTCCAATCGGGAGCTGGAACAGTTTGCCTATGTTGCTTCCCACGACCTGCAGGAACCATTGCGGATGATCTCAAGTTTTACCCGGCTACTGGAAAAGCGCTACGGTGACCGGCTGGACGACGATGCCAGAGAGTTCATCGATTTCGCCGTGGACGGAGCCACCCGTATGCAAAAGCTGGTAAGCGATCTGCTGCAGTACTCGAGGATAACCACCCGAGGAGAAGAGTTGAAGCCGATCAGTGCCGACCTTGCTCTCGGTCGGGTCCGGACAAATCTCGCGGTCGCCATCGAAGAAAACGGTGGAACTGTCACCAGCGACGATCTTCCGAAAGTATATGCGGACGAGTCCCAGCTGGTATCCCTATTTCAAAATCTGATTCAGAATGCTCTCAAGTTCAGGGGGGAGGCGGAACCCAGAGTACACGTTTCCGCAGAGGAAATAGAAGACGACTGGCGGTTTTCGGTTAGGGACAACGGATTGGGGATAGAGCCGCAGTACCGGGAGAGGATCTTTGGAATTTTCGAGAGACTGCAGGGCAGGGAGAAACATGGAGGAACGGGAATCGGACTGGCCCTCTGTCGGAGGATTGTCAACCGACACGGAGGCAGGATCTGGGTGGGATCCAGGCCCGGTGAAGGCTCAACCTTCTATTTCACTATTCCCAGACGAGGAGGTCAGCAAAGATGAACACCGAACAAGTTGGACGACCGATCGAGATTCTCCTGGTAGAGGACAACCCGGGAGACGCCCGACTGGCATTAGAAGCCTTAAAGGAGGCCAAAGTCAGGAACAACCTCAACCGTGTTGAGAACGGAGTCAGGGCGATGGATTACCTCTACCGGAAGGGGGAATACTCTGAAAAACCCAGACCGGACGTAATTCTGCTCGATTTGAACCTTCCGAAAAAAGACGGCCGGGAGGTCCTCGAAGAGATAAAGTCCGACCCTCAGCTGAAACGGATCCCCGTTGTAATTCTTACCATATCCGAAGACGAGCAAGATATCCTGGAAAGTTACGATAAACACGTAAACTGTTACATAACGAAACCGCTCGAGCTGGACGAATTTCTCAAGGTAGTGAAATCGATCGAGGACTTCTGGTTGACCATAGTGAAGCTACCGCCCGAGGATCAGGCATGAAGACAAAGACACTCAAGGTATTGCTGATCGAGGACAATCCCGGAGACGTCCGGCTAATCCGTGAGATGCTGCCCTCCGAAAATGATCATAGAATCGACCTAACCGTCGCAAAACAGTTACAGTCTGGCTTGAAAATACTCCAGGAGAGGGAAATAAACATAATTTTACTGGATCTCGGGTTACCCGACAGTCAGGGACTTACCACACTGGAAAAAGCCCAGTCAGTCGTAGACACTATTCCCATAGTAGTC
>CAZENJ010000091.1:2442-5716 GCA_964513485.1 uncultured Thermotogae bacterium
CGAAGCAATCGGGGTCCAGGCCATCAGGCAGGGGGCTCAGGACTACCTGGTAAAGGGACAGGTCAACGAAGTTTTGCTGGCTCGATACATACACTACGCCATCGAGAGATGTGAGATAGAGAGGAAACTGAAAGAAAGCGAGAAAAAGTATCGAGATCTTGCCGAAAGTGCAAGGGACCTTTTGCTTGAAATAGATCTGGAAGGGAACTTTCTCTACATGAGCAAGAGCATAGAAGATAAAACCGGTTATAAACGAGAAGAAATCGTGGAAAAAAATATGGAAGAATTACTGACCGAGGAGTCTTTAAAGAAATCAAAGACAATAACAAAAGAAATGGGGGCAGGGGTGGAGCCAATGCCGCCATACGAAATAGAACTAATTGCAAAAGACGGAAGAAACATACCTTTCGAACTGAATACCTCGCCGGTCTGTAGAGACGGAGAAGTCAAGTATATAAGTATAGTGGCACGAGATATTACCGCCCGCAAACGGGCGGAAGAAAAATTGCAGCATCGCGCCAGGTTCGAGAAATTACTCCGACAGTTATCCACCAGCTTTCTCGAGCTTGGAATAAAAAGAAGGGACCGGGTAATTAATGAAGCTCTGGCAAAAGTGGGTAACTTCCTCGAGGTAGATCGCAGCTACGTATTTATCTTTGACAGCCAGCAAAATACTTTAAGCAACACCAACGAGTGGTGTGCCGATGGGATAAAATCACAGAAAGATAACCTGCAGAAGCTGCCCGTAACGAGTTTTCCCGCCTGGATGGAAAAGCTCCAGAATTTCGAGAAAATAAGCATTGAGTCAGTTTCTGATCTTCCGGAAAGCTGGTCGGCGGAACGGGAGATCCTGGAAGCGCAGGATATCCAGTCCGTTGCAGTCACGCCAATTTCACACGGGAGAAAACTTCTAGGTTTCGTCGGCTTTGACACAGTTAAGCAGAAACGTACCTGGGAGGAAGATATCTATCTGCTCGCCGTGTTGGGCGACCTGCTGGGCCACCTGTTTTACTGGCGTCGAGCCGTAAAGCAGATACAAAAAGATCAAAACGAGCTGCGCAACTCTTTCGTCCAGCTGGCCGAAACCACCTCACGAGTCCTGGGCGTTCGCGATCCTTACACCCGGGAACACGAACAACGGGTGGGGGAGCTGGCAAAGGAAGTGGGGGAAAAGATGGGATTGAGCAAGGATAGATTGCTTGGATTATATCTTGGAGGTCTGCTTCACGATATCGGCAAGATAATTATCCCGGAGACCATTCTGACAAAACCCGGAAAGTTGAAAAAGATTGAGTGGCAGATGATCAAATCTCACCCGGAAGTAGGTTACCACCAGATTCTAAAAGATACCGATTTTCCCTGGCCGGTAGCGGAAATGACCCTCCATCACCACGAAAGACTTGACGGTTCGGGTTACCCTGACGGTCTGGAGGGAGACGAACTAACCACCGAAGTCAGGATACTCGGTGCAGTGGACGTGGTAGAGGCAATGAGTACAATGCGGCCGTACAGATCACCTCGAACAAAGGAAGAAACTTTAAAAGAGATCAAGACCGGAAAAGGAGTGAAGTACGATCCGGAAGTGGTCGACATACTCGTCGAGATGATCGAGGAAGGAGAGATAGAGTTTGGGGCCGGACAATAACGGTCAATCATTATTTATGAGGGCCTCGTCCACCACTGACCGCTTTACAGTGAGTTCGGAGTCACAACCCAGCCTGCCGGAACGCCCATCGCGAACGACCCGAGCCACCTCGATAGTCTGGAGCTGGAGCCCCGACCCTGTTACGGAAACCCTAACGTAATGCAACGAGTCACCCCTCGCTTTCCGGGAAAAGTCGAATCGCGAACTTATATTATCGGTCGGTGCCCCTCCGCCACCGGTTACTACGTAAGTAACTCCGTTCTTAACCAGCCTTTCGTAAGCGTGAACGTGGCCGGTGAAAACCAGATCCACGCCGTATTTTTCGAACAAGACTCCCCAGCTATCGGCCAGACCGGAATTCTTTCCCGTGGAGTAAATCGAGGAATAAATCGGATGGTGGAAGAAGGCAACCGTGAACGGTCTGGTCTGGTTTTCCAGCTCTCTCTCCAGCCATTCCTGTTCCTCAGAAAACTTCCCCAGGCCAAGCTGATTTACGTTCGAGTCCAGCAGGACGAAGTTTACCGGACCGTACTCGAAGGAGTACCAGCCTTCTTTATAGGTCCCGCCTCCTGTCGGCAAGGCGAAAGCCCGGTAGTAACTTTCGTCGTTCCTCTCGTGGTTGCCCAGAACGGGAACAAGCGGAGTGGATTTGCTGAATGGTTCGATTGCAGAGAAGAAATCATCCCACCTGTGAGCCACCGGGCGCTCTACTAGATCCCCCGTATGGAAGATAAATGCGGGATCAAACGGATCGAGCGCCATCCGGGAAGTTACTATCCTGTGGCGCTTGCCGCACGTCCTGTTATCGCCATAGACGAAGAAGGAAAAGTTCTCCGCTGCCTCTGCCGGACTCCCGAAATAGTTTACACCGCTCGAATCCGAGCCTGATTCAACTCGATAAACATGTTCGGTCCCGGGAGTCAGGCCACTTAACCGGACGTGATGGAACTTTTTTGCTTCTTCCTCCGAAATCGAGTCCGAGAAGTCGTCGTTTTTCATGTGGTAATCGTCAGTTGCGTAAGAGACTTTTCCCCGCGTCGCCCTGTCAGTCTTCCAGTTAACTACTACAGTCGGGCCCTCGCCCACGGTAAGATAAGGACCCCACTCAATTTTTGCCGTTGCCCGAACAGAGGTGGAAAAAACAAAGACAAATAGAGAAAATAACAGTAATCCCAGCTGGAAAACTCTAAAATAATTCAAATCTCTTTTAGTTCCTCTAAAATTCATCTGCGAACACACCCCATTCCGTGGTTATTTGAAAGATTTGCTCCGAAAACCTAAGTGCCGGTTCCAGTACTTTCTCTTTCGGAGTGATTGTGACACCTGCGGTGGTTCTATTGCAAGCCAGCTACCGTCAATTACCCCGCCCGGAAGGGCGGGGTAATTGACTTCAACAAATTTTGCCACGTATCCTGCCACCAATTGAAACTTAGTTTGACCTAAAGCCCGCGCTTTTCTCTTACCCGACCAGGTTCTAATTAAGAGCAGTACAAACTATTATCCTTTGATAAATGATAACTCTTCACCAACTGGGTTAAAACCAACCCACGAAATTTAAGTTACTCTGCCGAGGGTAAACCCAGCACCCAGATTAATATATACCTCGAAAATCTAATCATTTTACAGTCA
>CAZENJ010000091.1:5726-8278 GCA_964513485.1 uncultured Thermotogae bacterium
AAAATGTTTCTTGGGGGTATCTTCCTCAAGTTGACCATCAATATTAAACTGGGTGCTGGACCAATTCTCTTTCGCAGAATCAATCGCTCGATTAATCCGGTTTCAACTAAACGACGTGTCAAAAACCGCGTAATTTGGGTTTGACATAATTTTTCACAAAGTTATAATAATTTTTAAGGTTTTACGTTACGAAATATAATATATTTCTGCTCTTGCTTTATTGAATTTCAGCCTCTTGAAGTAATGGAAAAAATCGAGGAGTTAAAATCGACCTGTATTTCCGCTGTTTACGAGTGGCGCGAGTTCAATTTTTTTTCCTTATTCAAATTGAACGATTGGCGGCAAAGCTACAATTCCCGAGGGGGCAGCAAAATAACACGGGTTTTTTGCAACCCATAAAAATGGCCAGGCCAGAAAGCGCGTTAAAACATATCTTGCCGGTCTTGCCGGCTCAACAAATTAGTCGGAATAATCTATTCGAAACTGAACGGTTCCAATTCCTCGTATTGGAACTTTGCAACCCGCTACTCAACCTGCAAACCCCCCTTTTGTCGTTAACCGGGCATGATAGGTCCGATTGGGAAGGAACTGGAGGCAGCAAGTATGTCGTTTTCCGTAGTTAAACCGGAAGAATTGATCGAGCTTCTGCCGGAAGCGCTCTTCTTAGAGGACCGGGATGGGAATATTCTTGAAGTCAACAGGGAAGCTTCCCGACTTCTGGGGTACGAAAAGGAAGAATTGCTCGGACTTAAAGTCGAGGACCTGGTTCCGGAAGAGGCACCGGCGTTTTTGCCCGACCAGATAGACGAAGCCACTCGATCCGGCGAAGCCCTGGAAACGGTTAATATCCGAAAAGACGGCTCCCAGGTGCCAGTAGAGTTAAGGGGCCGAATAGTAGAAATTAACGACAGGAAGCTGATACTTGTCAGTATCCGTGATATCTCCAGGCGAAAAAAAGTCGAAGAAGAATTACAGGCGGAAGAAGATCTCTTTAACTCCATAATGACCCTGACCCCGGATCTGGTTTACTTCAAAGACGATCAGCACCGTTTCGAGAGGGTCAACAAAGGCTATACATCGCTTTTTGATCTGGACGAAGAAGAAATGATCGGGAAGACCGCCGAGGACTTCTGGCCGGAGGCAGAAGAAATCATGGCGGATGAAAGGCGTGCCCTGAGAGGTGAACCAGTAATCGGCAGGGAGAGAGAAGTCACCCTGCCCGACGGAGAGACGCGCTGGTATTCTATTTACAAGTTCCCTCGCCGCGATTCGGACGGCAATATAACCGGGTTTCTGGGCATGGACAGGGACATCACGGAACGAAAAAGGGCCGAAGAGGCCTTGAAAAAGAGCGAGGCCAGGTTCAGAACCCTCGTGGAAAACCAGGGAGAAGGCGTGGCCATCGTCGACGAGGACGAATATTTCTTGTTTGCAAACCCCGCGGCGGAAGACATATTCGGGGTCGAAGAAGGAGAACTTGCGGGCAAAAGTATATTTGATTTCCTGGAACCGGACCAGAAGGAAATACTGCTGGAACAGACTCGAAAAAGGAAAAGGGGAGAAAAGACCACTTACGAACTAGAAATTACTCGGCCGGACGGGGAAAAGCGGGTTCTGCGAAATACGGTGACGCCGCGACCGATTTCCGGTGACGAATATAAGGGTTCATTCGACGTATTCAGAGACGTGACCGATCGCAGGGAATTAGAGAGAGCAAGGGAAAAAGAAAGAGAACAGCTGAAGCAATTACATGGAGCAGTGGACGAATTCCAGAGCTGCGAGACGGAAACGGAACTTTACAGCACCACGATAAAGGTAGCCAACAGAGTATTGCAATTCGACATCAGCCATATCTACATTCTCGAAAGCGGAAAGCTCGTACCCAAAGCTTCGACCAGGATGGAATCCTGGGATTTACCCGATTTCGAGCCGGACGAAGGGCTGGTCGGAAAAGTTTTTCAGAATGGCGAAACCATCTGGGGAGAGGATCTGCGGGAAGAGGAGGTAGCCCGGCCGGAGGACCCCACCCTCAGAGCCTATATGAGCGTGCCAATCGGGGATTTAGGCGTTTTCCAGGCCGGTTCCCGAATCGTGGGAGATTTTACCAGAGTGGATATTGAGCTCGCCGAGATACTGGTCGGGCACCTGGCCGAGGAAGTAAAACGAATCAGGCTGGAGGACGAGCTCCGCGAGCAGGCAATTTGTGATCCGTTGACCGGCCTCTACAACAGGCGATATTTCAACGAGACCCTCCAGAGGGAAGTTGAACGGGCAAAAAGGTACGCCAAACCGCTGGCTTTTTTAATGGTTGATATCAACCGGTTCAAGGAAATCAACGACAGGTACTCTCACCTCACAGGAGACAGGGTACTTTCGGAAGTTGCAAACCTATTGAAAGAAAACGTGAGGTCTGCCGATACCGTGGTAAGATACGGCGGAGACGAATTTCTTATAATGATGCCCGAAACGGATGGCGGCTCGGATACCACGATGGAAAGACTGGAAGATAACCTCGCTGCCTGGAACGAAAACTCCGACCTCATTGACTTTCC
>CAZENJ010000092.1:0-8196 GCA_964513485.1 uncultured Thermotogae bacterium
GCTGGATTTTGCCCCGGTAAAGGAAGAGTGGCGAGAGGCTATGACCGAGCGAATAAAGAAGGGTGAATATGGTAAACATCAGTAGAATCAAAAAGAAGTTGGGACTTCTTGAAATAAATATCAGAGGTCTGGAGGATAAGCAAGAAGTTTCAAAAGAAGACTACCTGGACGATAGAGACACCCGTGATATAGTCGAGAGACGTTTCGAAAAAGCAATTCAAGCTAGCTTGGATATAGCATCTCATATAATTGCCTCGGGGGACTTTAGAGAGCCGGCTAACTACGGAGATTTGTTCAAAATATTACGGGAAAAAGACATTCTTTCGGGTGAAATCAGCGAAAGAATGGTTGAAATGGCCGGATTCAGGAATGTATTGGCCCATGAGTATTCCGATATTAAAGACGAAAGAGTTTACGACCATTTACATAACCTAAATAGGTTTAGAAACTTTGCAAGAGAAATAAACAAATACATATCCGAGCACGACAATTAACTGTACCCCTCTTTACTTAGCGCCCAGATGAGTCAAATATCGGAATATACCGGTGAAGTAAATAAGCCCCAATTTTCCGATAATTGGGCCAGTAAGCAATCATAAAATATTCGGAAGTGGTTTTGTGGAAAATTCTGTAGCGCCACATGGATATACCGGCACGCAGACCAACTACTACTTCGCCTGCACAAGGAAGTTCCCAGCACTTCACCCTTTCCCATCAAATCTTTAAATCCTTCGCTCGCAATATTCATCTCCTTCGCCGGAGCGGGCACTGACAGACCCCACCCTTTCCGCTTCCGGAGTTTAATCTAGGGAATGAGAGAAACCCTTATCAGCACAGGTAATACTTCCGACGTCTCTGACAGCCGCTCCCCCTCCCGTTATAATGAAGTCGGGAGGAAAGATGAGAAATTTTTTGCTCGGCCTGCTGGTTTTCATAACTATTATCGTCCTGGCCGGTATATATATTAAATCCCGCTTCCCCGCTACGATTAATAGCTCCGATCTCTGCCCCAGCCGTGAAACCGAAAGGTCCGTCCCCGTAAATACATACGGCTTTGGCCCTTTCACCCTGCGAACGGGAGAGGTATTTTCGGTATACAAATCGGGTAGCCCGGATCGTCCTTTACTTAAGTTCGAGCCAGAAGAATTCATCGCCGGCGCCCGTGCCAGCCGTTCAGTTGATTCCAACGCCGGGTCCTTTAGCCTCAGCCAGGATATTCGAGAAGAATATACCGTTGAGGCCTGGCAGCTTACTCCAGAAGAAACGGGGTTCGAAATCACGGGAAATTTGAGCCAGAGGGGCAATTCAGCTGGCTTTACCTTTGAAATGAAGGCTATTTCCGGAAACCAATTGGAATTTGTGATTAAAACCAACGGAAACGGAGCGGAAATTACAAACCTGGCTTTCCGCTTCAAGTCTCCTTCGGAGGAACGTATTTTCGGTTTCGGCGAGCAGTACAACCACCTGAACTTACAGGGTAAAGCCGTCCCGATCTGGGTCCAGGAGCAGGGAATTGCCCGGGGCAAGATCCCGGATTCAATTCTGGTAAACCTCGTCTCCCGCTACTCCAGCGGCGCCTGGCATACGACTTACGCTCCCGTTCCCTATTTTATTACCGACAGGCCGAGGGCCCTGGTTCTGGAAACTACTGAATTTAGTCTATTCGACTTCCAGGACGAAGAAGAAGCCGAAATACAGGTCTGGGCGGCCGAGATGAGCGGTAGGATCTTCACCGGAGAGACCCCGAGAGATGTTCTGGAGGGATATTCGAGCTTTACCGGTCGCATGGAACCTTTACCGGACTGGGTTACCGAAGGAGCGATAGTTCACATCCAGGGCGGTTCCGGGAGAGTCAGGGAGGTCGCTGAAGAATTGACTGAGGCTGGCGTGCCGCTGTCCGCCCTGTGGATCGAGGACTGGGCGGGAACCCGCGAAAAACCCGGACCGCGACTCAACTGGAACTGGCGGGTAGACCGAGAACTCTATCCCGATTGGGAGCAACTTATCTCCGACCTCCGGGAAAAGGGCATAAGGGTCTTAATTTACTTCAACCCCTGCCTGATAGAGGACAGGGAAGACTCAAAAGGGGAAAGGAACCTTTACGAAACGGCGGCGGAGAAGTGTTATTTTGTACAAAATAGCTCGGGCGAAGTATATCCTCTGGACATCGAAGGTCCGGCGAGCGCCGGGATGCTTGATCTGACCAACGGAGCGGCAAGGGAATGGTTTAAGGAGATAATGAAGGAACAGTTACAGCTCGGTGTATCGGGCTGGATGGCCGACTACGGAGAGTATCTTCCGGGCGATGCCGTCCTTGATTCGGCTGTCGACCCCATGTCTTACCACAATCGATATCCGGTCGAGTGGGCCAGGCTCAACGGGGAAGCCGTTAAAGAAGCGGGCAAGGAGGAAGAAACGCTTTACTTTAGCCGCTCCGGTTTTACCGGGAGCCCAGCGACAACCAGGCTGTTCTGGACGGGAGATCAAAATATCGGCTGGGATCGTTACGACGGGCTGAAGACAGTAGTCCCGGCCCTGCTGAGCAGCGGCCTGTCCGGTTTCTCACTCAACCATCCGGATATCGGCGGCTACCGTTCCTTCAGCATTCCGCTATTTACCTATCACCGCTCGGAGGAACTGGTCAAACGCTGGATCGAACTCGCGACTTTTACGGCGGCTTTTCGCTGGCACAGCGGGAGCGAACCGGAGAAGAACATCCAGATCTACAACGATAAGAATATCAGGAAGTTCTTCGCCAGGTTCGCCAGAATCTATAGGGCCCTGGCTCCTTATCGAAGTAAATTAATGGAGGAAGCCCGCGAGAAGGGAATGCCGCTGGTTAGACACCTGATGCTGCACTATCCGGACAACCCGGGAGTTTATGGTCTGAAGCAGGAATTCATGCTGGGGCCGGATTTTCTCATTCGACCCGTCGTTAGCCAGGGCAAGGAAAAAGTTTCCGTCTATTTCCCCGGAGGCGAGTGGGTTCACCTCTGGAGTGGCGATAAATACGGAAAAAGAGGCCGGGGAGTCCGGCGAAAAGTAAGGGCTCCGGTCGGCGAACCGGCCGTCTTTTACAGGAAAAATTCCAAAGCGGGCAGAAATCTGTCTCGCAGGCTGGAAAATCTCGGCGCCTGACCGGAACCGAATTCCCCTTTCTCGTTCCAAGCTATCATCCGCAATTATCCAGCCGGGGGCCGGGAAGGGTTAACCGTCTCCGCATTCCAATCCCTGTCACGGAGAGCCCACTGCCGAGAACTTACTCGAACGGTCCACTGGCCAGCGTTTTCTCCCCCTCCAGAAGCAGTTCCCCTCCGGCAAATACTTTCTCCAGCTCCAGCTCGCCGGTTAAAACCAGAATATCGGCGTCTTTGCCTTCCGCGAGATTCCCTTTGCAGTCGAAAACCCCCAGGCGGCGGGCGGGGTTTTCGGTAACGAGCTTCAGAGCATCCGACAGAGACAGGGCATCCGTCCTGGCCAGTTCGGTAACCGTCCGGAAGAGGGCCCGGATTTCGCCCCTGGCCATCCCGGTTAAGTTACCTTCGTCGTCGAACTGGGGCATGCTGCCGTTGCTGTCCGAACTCAAAGTTACGTGACTCAGAGGTGCACCACCTTCCAGGAGCCGCTCCATCGAGGAGCCCATACCCTCCTCCCACTTGAGGGATTCGCTCGGACAGGTAATATCGATAAAGCCGCCCTGATTTACCAGCTCTATCCCCTGTTCGAGCAGTTCCCTATTCCTCCCCACGTGGGTCGGAACGAACTGAGTCAGCGGGATCTCCGAATCTCTCACGACATCGAGGATTGGCTTTAGGCCGTCCGAACCGCTCCCCACGTGAAGATGGACTATACCCGGCTTTTTCCCCAGCATGCCTCCGACACGAGCTTCCGAGGCCAGCCTGGCCAGCTCCTCCGTGGACGGTTGCGAGGATCGATGATCGGATATGGCGAACTTGACCCCGATGAACTCGTCTATCAGAGCAATGTCTTTTTTGACTGACCCCGTAATAGTCGGTGAAGGTAGATGGTAGGATCCCGTATACGCAAGGGCGGTAATGATTTCGTTCAGCGCTTTCGTCTTTGCCAGAAGGTCCTCCGGACTCCTGGTAACGCTGTCCGTTCCAAGCAGGCCGGCAACAGTCGTAACTCCCGCCTCGACGATATCGGAGAGAGATATTTCCGGTACCCTGGTCCTGAACCCCGCCTCTCCGCCCCCTCCGGTAAGATGCACGTGTGAATCGATAAAGCCCGGAACGATCAGACCGTCAGTCGCGTCGATAACTTCAACTTCGAAACCCTCGGGTCGTGGTATCGCCTCGGCAATTTTGAGGATCTCGCCACCCGCAATCAGAATATCCTTTTCTCCATTGTATTCGGGGTCGTACAGCTCTCCCCCTCTGATCAGATAGTTTGTTGAAGTCGAATCAACCATAATTCCCCTCCTGTTGTGATTGGAATACAGATCAGCATCCGGTTGAACCAGATTACCAGTACCCGATAATTTGCTCTTAATAGGCTAACCGGTTTGGTCTCTGGTTCAACCAAAATGGCGGGGAATGCTTTACCGGCGGGGAGAGAATTAGGTCACCGATTTCGGGTTGAGCTCGTCCCGGAACCAGTCGGCGACGAGGTTAATCCCGATCACCATGCCCGTCAGAGCGGCACCGGGAAAGACGACGAGCCACCACTTACCGGCAAAGATGTAGTCCCGTCCGAGCGATATCATCATCCCGAGCGACGGTTTGGTGTGGGGAACACCGACGCCGAGGAAACTCAAAGTCGCTTCCAGCATGATTACGACGGCCAGTTCGACTGAAGCAACTACCAGGATAGACGGGATCGAGTTCGGCAGGATATGCTTCGCCATTATCCGGAAATCGCTGGCGCCGCTGGCCTCCGCCGCGTCGACGTATTCCTCTTCTCGAACCGATAGCACGTTTCCGCGCATCGTTCTGGCGTACTTGACCCATTCCGGGAGGGAAATGGCCAGCACCACGGTCAGCACTCCACCGCCGCCGAGCAGACCCATGACCAGGATTGCCGTCAGGCTTACGGAGAAAGAAAATAGCACGTCGGCAATCCTCATCACCACGGCGTCAAACACCCCCCGATAGAAACCGGCCATTAGGCCGAGAGTCGTCCCGGGGAGATCCCTATTGGCTCCAGCCGTTCAGGTGCATGATATCCTTGACGGGCTTTTTGGGGACGTGAAAAACCCCGTCGTCGTCCCACCAGTAATCGATCGCCTCGCTTTCGCCTTCGACCTCTATTTCCTGGTCCGGGTAGCCCAGCCCTATCAAGAGATCCAGCTCCAGGTGGTCCGGAATATTTAGAAGCTCCTTAATCGGTTCCCGCTCCAGCGCGCCAAGAATACAGGTACCCAGGCCCCTTTCGACGGCCCCGAGACAGATATTGGCCACCGCCAGACCCGCATCGTGTTTTTCCGTAACGGGATCTACTTCCGGGTTGATCAAAATTGCTATATAAGCACGGGGGCGCTCGTCTGCCGAAGGCGACCAGTCAATGGCCCCGGCCCAGCTGGTATGGCCGAATAACTTTCTCTCCAGATCGAGATCGTCGACGGCGATAAATTCGAGTGGCTGCTTGTTCATCCCGCTCGGGGCCAATCTGGCGTAATTTATCAACTGTTCCAGGTCCTCCCGATTAACTCCCCTGTCTTCGAACTTTCGCACGCTCCTGCGTTTATAAATTGCTTCTGCTACGTCCATACAAACCTCCTCCAGAAAATGTTGAATTTTTTAACCGTCAGACCCGCTCTTCCGCCGTCCCCTCCATGAACTCCTCGAGGAAAGTTATGGAGTAGTCACCCGTCCTGAACTCCTTCTGCCGGATCAGATCCAGGTGAAGGCCGACGTTGGTTTTTATACCCTCGATCTTGAACCGCCTCAGCGCCGATACGGCTTTTGTAATTGCGTCGTAACGTTTATCAGCGGTAATAATCAGTTTTCCGATGAGCGAATCGTAGTAAGGCGTCATTTCCGCCCCGTCGTAAATCCAGGTGTCGAAGCGAACGCCGTGGCCTCCGGGCATCTGCTTCAGCCTGATTCGACCGGAAGAGGGCATGAAATCATGTTCCGGGTCCTCGGCATTTATCCTGAACTCCATGGCGTGCCCCCGGAGATCCGAGTAATCTTCCGGATCAAGCGTCTCCCCTTCCGCGAGCCTTATCTGATCCTTGACGAGGTTAACTCGGGCTATCTCCTCGGATACCGGGTGTTCCACCTGAATTCGCGCGTTCAGCTCCATGAAATAAAAGTTTTCGTCCGCATCAACCAAAAATTCTACGGTACCCAAACTGTTGTAGCCGTACTCGCTGGCAATGTTAATCGCGGCCTGTCGCAGTTCCTCTCTGGTCGCGGGCGAGATTCCCGGAGCCGGCGCTTCCTCTATAACTTTCTGGTGTCTCCGCTGGGTCGAGCACTCCCGTTCTCCGATATGGGCGTAGTTACCGTGCTCGTCGGCGATAACCTGAACTTCGACGTGTTTCGGCTGCTGAAGGTATTTTTCGAGATAGAGATCCCCGTTCCCGAAAGATATTTCTGCCTCCTTGGTGCTGGACTTGAATCCATCCACCAGCTCATCCTGGTTATGTACCAGCCGCATACCCCTGCCACCGCCGCCAAAAGCGGCCTTCAGGATCAGCGGGTACTCGAGCCTTTCCGCTTCTTCTTTTAGTTCCTCGATGTCGGAGATGGCTCTATCAGTGCCCGGCAGGACGTCGACTCCGGCCTGTTGAGCTATCTTTTTTGACTCCAGCTTGTTTCCCGCAAGCTCCAGCACGGAAGAATCGGGGCCGATAAATTTTATATCGTGCCCCTCACAGACTTCGGCGAAGTGCGAATTTTCCGAGAGAAACCCGTATCCCGGGTGGATAGCGTCCGCCCCGCTTATGTCGGCGGCTCCAATTATCGCGGGGAGATTGAGGTAGCTTTCCTCCGGCTCCTTCGGCCCGATGCAGTAAGCTTCGTCCGCCAGCTGGACGTGGAGCTGGGATTTGTCGGGCTGTGAGTAAACCGCGACGGTACTCAAGCCGAGCTCGCGTGCAGCCTCAATTATTCGTAGGGCAATTTCGCCCCTGTTTGCGACTAGTAACTTTTCCAATTCAACTACCCTTGTCCGCTGGAGCCAGTTTAAACAATTTCTGGCCGTATTCGACGGGATCGCCGTCCTCCACGCAGATTTCCACTATCTTACCGCCCTTTTCGGCCTTGACCTCGTTCATCACTTTCATTGCCTCCACGACGCAGACGGTATCGCCTTCTTTCACCATCTCACCTACTTCCTTGTAGGGAGGCTCTTCCGGGGCCGGGCTTCTGTAAAACGTGCCGACTATCGGGGAAGTAATGAAGCTCCCGCCCCCCGAAACTGACTCAGCCGTTTCTTCTTCTCCGGTCTCTAAATCAGAACCTTCCGTCCCGCCGGATTTCTCGGCGAGTTCTTCCCCGGCTTCACCGCTCTGAGGCCTGCCTGACGTAGTTACTTTCGGTCGCGACCCGGAATCCTTCTTCAGGGTAACCTGGTAGTCGTTCTGACCGACGCTTATTTCCGTGAGCTGCGAATCCTCGAAAAGCTCGATTAACTCCTTCATCTGGTCAATATTTAAATCCATACGAACCATTCCCGATTTGGCAAAGGATACATAAGCTGGACTCATCTTTCAACGAACGGCGGGTTAATCCGGCTCCGGAGGATAAACTCAAAAGCTTCAATCTTCTTTTTCTTTGCAATCCGGTTTTCCTCAATCTATAATTGGGGACAAGTAAATCAAAATCAGTTCAAGTTGGAACCGAGGTGGAACATTTGATTATGAAACCTGAGCGAGCAGCAGCCCTCCAATGACAAATGGTATTAGAAAAACTTTGCTGGCGGCGGTAATTCTCGTCCTTTTTCTCGGGACCGGCCAGGCGGTACTGGTCGCCAATACCAATTATACAATTCAGGCCGAGCTAATCGATAAAACCCGGGTCATCCGGGGGCAAGAAAAAATTGAATTTACGAACGAGCTATCCCGGTCGATCTCCGAGATCGTCCTCATTCTCCAGGGGAATCTGTACCGGGAAGCCAATCCTTATCTGAGCAAGATAAATCTGGACAGCATCTACCCTGGCGGGTTCAACCCCGGCTGGACGAAGGTAAGCCGGGTTACCGGTCCCAACGGGGAAAAGCTAAGCTATG
>CAZENJ010000093.1:0-8149 GCA_964513485.1 uncultured Thermotogae bacterium
CGAGCAGGAACATGCCAAATCCTCCGCTGGCCATGCGCTCGGTGTAAGCACCCCATTCGAGGCTTTTTGCCTGAACTTCCAGGTTATCCAGACTATTCAAGCTACCCTGAAGTACGGCTGCAACGTCAGCTTCGGTCGTGCCGTAGTGTTTCGGGGTAAACCAGAGCGTGGCTTTCAGGGGATCGTCGGCGGTGTAACCTGCCGATTCAAGGAGCATTTCTGCCTTTTCCAGATCCTGTTTGGGGAAAGTGGACATTCGCCCGACCCAGCCTTTGGGAACCATGGTATAAATCGGGTCCGCAAGGCCGCTGAAAACCTGTTCTGCTATTTTATTCCTGTTAACTGCGTACGTAACTGCACGTCGGACGCGTTCGTCCTTGAATACTTCGTTGGTTACGTTGAACAGCATGTACCTGACGCTCGGGCTGTTCGGAGTGTGCTGGGTCTCGAACTTCGGAGATTCTTCCAACTCTTTGATGTCTACCGGGTTCATCGTCCGGAAGGCAATGTCGATATCTCCCGCTTCCAGGGCGGTACGAAGACCGGTACTGTTGGAGTATTTAAGTTCGATTACCGTCTTCATCTCCGGTGCTCCGCCGTAATAATCTTCGTAGGCTTCGTAAATTACCGATTGGTTCGGCTGATATTTCTGGAGCTTGTAAGGTCCGACACCCACCAGTTCACCTTTTGCAAATTCGTCGGCGGGAGTGCCGTTCTTATTCCAGACAAGAGCCGGTCCTACCTGTCCGGTAACGCGTTTGAGGAAGGTAGCGTTGGGTTCCACTAGAGTAACCTTGAGAGTATATTTGTCGACGATCTCCATCTTGTCTATCGGGTCCCCGACAAGGAAGACTCCGCCTTCGGGACCGTCGAGCTTCATAGCACGCTCAAAGGACCACTTGACGTCTTCCGCGGTAACTTCGTCGCCGTTGGTGAAGGTCGCGTCTTCTCTTAAGTGAAACGTGTAAACTTTTGCCTTGGGTCCAACTTCCCAGTCCTTTGCCAGAGCGGGACCAACTTCGGTGCTTTTCGGTTCAATTTGAAGCAAGGAGTCACTCAACATCCTGAGTACGTGCCAGCTATAGTGATCGTAGGAATTGGCCGGAGATAGCTGGGTAACACGATCCGTCGTACCAATAACGAGCGTATCGGGACCCCCCGCCGCCAGGCCAGCTACAGAGAATCCTACAGCCAATACTGCCACCAGAGCAAATATAGTTAATTTCTTCATAATGCTATTTTTACCCTCCTTTAATTTGGGTAATTAGTCAAAGATAACCTCTATCAACGCGTCAGGCCTGATTAACTGTTCCGGTATCACCCCCACGCAAAACTTTGACCTTCTTTTGTGATAAAACCTGTTCTTATTCCTTGACAAAAATAAGTTTAACACCAGATAGGTTTAATGATCAAGCAAATTTGCCGCACGATGCCAGCATTCTAAGCATAATTTATCCATTTTGCTACTGGACAGGTTGTTGGTAAACGAGCCAAAGGAGAAGATCAAAGCCGAATCCGCCTCGGCCTGGGGAAAAAGCCAGAGGGGAAGCAGATTTAGTTTGTCCACTGAACCTGGAACAAGCGTCCGGCCCGAGGGTCTGAAGAGAAACTTTCCCTCCTGGACCTATCCCACTTTCTGCTGCTGTCTCTTCGGATTGAGCAGGTCGCTGATCCCTTCTCCGACGAGACCGAAGCCGAGCGACAGAAAGACGATCATCAGACCGGGGAACGTCACCAGCCACCAGTAACCCGCCTGGAGGAATTTCTGTCCGTTCTGGATATCAAACCCCCAGTCCGGGGTCGGGGGCGGCAGTCCGAAACCAAGGTAGGCAAGTGCGGCTTCCGTCAGAATAGCATCCGCAATATTGAAGGACGAAACAGCCATTATAGCGTTAACCACGTTCGGGGCGATGTGCTTGAATACGGTCCTGACCGGCCCGGCTCCCATGGCGTGCACCGCTTCCACAAAGGTTTCTTCCTTGATCGTTAGCACTTCACTTCTGGTAACCCGAAAGTAAGTGGGGATATAGACCACGGATATAGCCAGTATCATAGTATCTACTCCCGGCTGAAGCACCGAGACCAGAACTATGGCAAGGATTATCGACGGGAAAGAGTAAAGGGCGTCCATCGTTAGGGAGAAGGCACGATCCAGCGCTCCCCCGACGTAGCCCGCAATCAGTCCGAACAGCGTGCCGGCGCTCATCGATAGCGCGATAGAGCCGAAGGCGACAATTATCGGCGCCCTCGCCCCGCTAATGACCCGAGAAAAAAGGTCCCGCTGGAGCTGATCCGTGCCCATCGGATGGGCAAGCGAAGGTGGAGCCAGTCGCGGAGCAGAACGGTATTCGACCGGATCGTAGGGAACGATCCAGGGAGCCAGTATCGTAACGAGCAAATAAATTACTACTACGGTCGTACCCACCGCCAGCAGTTTCTGTCGCCCCATGGCACTTTTTAACCTACCAAAGAGACCGGAAAATAGTTTACGAGAGAAGAGCATCAGTATTTCACCCTGGGGTCGACCTGAGCGTAAATTATGTCCACTATCAAGTTAATCGTCGTGATAAAGATGGCGATCATTACAATCGCGCCCTGGATCGAGGGAAAGTCCCGGGCGTTGACGCTCGTTATGAGAAACCTCGCGACACCGGGCCAGGCGTAAATTGTCTCCGTCAGTACCGCGCCGCCGATAAGGATCGCGAACTGTAGACCAAAGACAGTCAGGATCGGAATCAATGCGTTGCGAAGGGCGTGCTTGTAAATGACCAACCTTTCCTTCAACCCTTTCGACCTCGCCGTCTTGATGTAGTCCTTGTCCAGAATCTCCAGCATGTTGGCCCTGGTCATTCTGCCCAGCAAACCGGCCTGAATAATTCCGAGTGTCAGGGCGGGTAAAATTAGGTGCTTGAGCGCTTCCCAGAACAACTGAAAATCTCCTTTGATCAGCGCATCGAGCGTGTAGAACCTAGTGATCGGATCAAAAGTCGCCATGGACAGGGCGTCGAGCCTGTTTCCGACGGGCAGCCAGCCGAGGAAGACGGCAAAAATAATCTGAAACATCAGGCCCATCCAGAACAACGGCACTGCAAAGGCTCCGATATGAAATACCCTCAAGCCATGATCGATAAAAGTATCGCTGTAGACTGCGGCCCATGCACCAGTCGAAACCCCGAGCAATAGCGCAATAGCCATCCCGTAGAAAGCCAGTTCGAGCGTAGCCGGTATCCTAAGCATCAACTCGTGCAGTACCGGTCTGTCCGTGCGGAAGGACGTGCCAAAATCACCCCGGACCAGACCCCCGACGTACTCGATAAATTGCTGGGGAATCGGCTTGTTTAGCCCCATTTTCTCCCTTACTTCCTCGATGTACTCGGCCGAGACGTTCCGCCCGCCGAGCATGGCCTGAGCCGGATCGCCGGGTATTACACGCAAAATAAGGAATACGACGGTTATCAAGATCAACAGCATGGGGATCGTGGAACCCACGCGCTGAATGATATACTGCCAGAGACTATCCAAATGAACCACCCTCGATAAATAACCAATGATGAACGGAACTAAGAAAAGTTCAAATGGCTTGGTTGAAAGTCATTATATTTAACAGCCTGGCCTATTGCAAGAAACAATTCTCAAACGAGAATAACCCAGAAGTATCGACCGGAGGAACCGGATACTTTCCAAAGCTGCAACCAACGTCTTCGCAAAGCAAGAAAAAAAGATATCCGGAGCGGGGAGGATCAGTTCGGCCGCCCCGTTCCGTAATTTAGAAACCGGGGGAGCCGAGTCCCCCTTCGGTCAGGTATTCTTGAGGTAAGCCTGGATGAACGGGTCGATCTCTCCGTCGAGCACGGATTCCGTATCCCCTACTTCTACCTCGGTTCGATGGTCCTTTATCTTCTGATAGGGATGGAGGACGTAAGACCGGATCTGACTCCCCCACTCTATCTCTTTCATCTCACCCTGAATTTCCTCTATCTTTTCCGCTCGTTTCTCCATTTTGAGCTGGTAAAGCCGGGATTTAAGGATTTTCATCGCTGTATCCTTATTTTTATGCTGGCTGCGTTCGTTCTGGCAGGTTGCGGTTATCCCGGTTGGCTCGTGCGTGATCCGAACGGCCGAATCCGTCACGTTTACGTGCTGACCGCCGGCCCCGCTGGCCCTGTAGGTATCGATTCTGAGGTCGTTCTGATCCAGCTCGACCTCCACGTCCTCTTCAAACTTCGGCGTCACGCTGACGGAGGCAAACGAGGTATGCCTTCGGCCCGCGGAATCGAAGGGAGAAATTCTGACCAACCGATGAACGCCCGCCTCTGCTTTCAGATAACCGTAAGCCCACTCTCCTTCCACTTCCAGAGTGGCACTCTTTATCCCGGCCTCTTCACCTTCACTGACCCCGAGCGATTGATAGGAGAAATCCTTTCGTTCCAGCCATCTCGTATACATCCTCAGCAGCATACCGGCCCAGTCCTGGGCATCCGTGCCCCCGGCCCCGGCGTTTATCCCGAGGTAACAATTTTTGTCGTCGAAATCACCGTCCATAAATAGTTCCAGCTGGAAGCTATCCATGCGGCGGCTCAGCTTTTCAGTCCTCTCCTCGAGGCTTTCCAGTTCCTCTTCGTTAACTTCTTCACTGGCCAGCTGATACAGGACCTCTATCTCTTCGATTTCCTCGGCCAGTTCCTCGAAGGTTTCAATTCTCTCCTCCTTCCTATTTGCCAGCTTCGACGTGGCTTTCGCCTCTTCCGGATCGTCCCAGAAATCGGGTTCGTTCATTTCCCGCCTCAACCGGGCCAGTTCTTCTTTCAGCTCGTCCAGGTCAAAGGTAGTCACCTATCTCTTCGAGTTGATCTCGCAATTTTTCAATTTTCTCCAATCTAATCACTCCTTTCATTGATTTTATTGAGGCCAATTGCCGAGAACAAGCGATAAAACCTCGCGGCGCCCTGGCTCCAGCGACGAATTCCCGCGGTATTTCCTTTTCGGCGCCTTTGACTGTTGCATTAAGCCCACGGAAAACTAAAATGAATAAAGCCTGGATGAAGACAGTAACACAAAAAACCAGAAATCGAATTTGAAATCCGGTCATTCATTAATTCTAAAAAATCCAAAAACCGTAACTATCGAGCCGTCTCCCTTGTTCAATGAGAAGACGTCCTCTGGTACTTGCCTTTCTGGGAGTAGTAGCCGGCGTTATCTTCGCCAGCCTGCTGGGGATCGTTTCCCTCCGTCCCGGTCCGGTTATCGGAATCGCCTGTTCCCTGGCGACGCTTTTACTTTTCCAGTTCACCGGTATACGGGGCGGGACCTTTATGGGGCTTTCGGCTCTCTTCTTTCTCGGAATCATCCTTTACAGCGCAAGTTACTTCAATCCGGGAGAGCTATACGCTCGGCTAGGAAACCTGGAAAGCGTAAAAGGTGAGGTGGTTACTTACCCCATCAAAACTGGTAAAGGCAGAGAATTTACGCTTAAACCGGAAAACTACCCGGGGAAGCTTAAGGTCTTTATCGCTGAAGGAGCGAGGTCCCGGTTGAATTACGGAGACGAGCTCGCGGTAACCGGAGATTTTATGGTGCCGAGGAAATTCGAGGGTTTTAACTACCGAGAGTATCTGAGAAAAGAGGGGATATGGGGTGTGGTCTACGGGGCGCGAATTGAGGAACTGCATGGCGGT
This sequence comes from uncultured Thermotogae bacterium, assembly GCA_964513485.1. Classification (GTDB taxonomy): domain Bacteria; phylum Bipolaricaulota; class Bipolaricaulia; order M55B111; family M55B111; genus JAGXLP01. The sequence goes on from CAZENJ010000093.1 coordinate 5,676, forward strand.
TACGGTAACCCGATTCTGGAGCTGGGCTGGGGCCTGAGAAAAATCGTCTCCGGCAGGATCGAAAACCTGTTTCCGAAAAGAGGCAGTTTCCTGAAGGCCCTGTTATTCGGGACGAGAGAAGCTTTGAAGGAAAAGACTGAGAGTTATTTCAACAGCACCGGTCTGGCCCATCTATTGGCGGCAAGTGGTCTGCACCTGGGAATTCTAATCGGTGCCAGCTGGTGGATAGCAAGCAAACTGGGATTGAACAGGGGTAAAATTTACCTGGTGAGTCTGCCGCTGGTATTCCTGTACCTGACAACCGTCCGTTTCAAGCTACCGCTCCTTCGGGCTTCGCTCATCTACCTCTTCGGCGGAGCTCACCTCCTCCTGAAGGAAAAAGGTTTGATACTGGACGACTGGTACGATCGCTACCAGGCCCTGGCGGCAGCGGCGTTGATCCTGACTCTGCTCAATCCGGAGTCAGTAACCACAGTCGGCTTCCAGCTGAGCTTCAGCGCCACTTTTGCTATTGCCCTCTTATTCAGGCCAATTGAAGAGTTCCTTCCGCTTCAACCAGATTACCTCCGGGGAATTTTCGCGGCTTCTCTCGCGGCACAGCTAGGCGTGGCCCCGGTTCTGGCAGTTCACTTTCATCGGGCCCATTTCTGGGCACCCCTCGTCAATTTACTGGCTATCCCCGGAGTGACCGCAATACTGTACCTGGGAATTCTGGCCCTGGTTTTCGGCTATCCGATTCCAGGTTTATCGGCGATAATCTGGCTGGAGAAAAAGATTATCCTAATTTTTCAGACCGCCATCAGGGAACTTGCGGCCCTGCCGTTTTCCGAGGTTAAACTACCCACGGTCACCTCGCTGGGGCTTGTTTCTTATCTGATATTTTTTTACTGGCTCAAACGACGACTGGAAAAAGGGAAGAGAACGAACGAAGGGTTTCAGAATTAAGTGAGCTTTTTCAACGTTTTTGCAGCAAAAGGCCCTACTCCCTGTCCCGATCCGTTTCCTCTACATCAATATAAGATTTTTGTTTCGAATCCCACTCTTTTTTGAACCATCTTCTTCCGTAACCTCGCAGGCCCCTGCGGAAGAAAGGTATCAAACCGGCCAGGCCGAGTACGTCCGTTACGATTCCGGGCGTAAGCAGAAACGCCCCGGATATAAGGAGTATCACACCATCAATCAATTCCTCTGCCGGCAGCTCTCCCCTTCCCAGCTTGCCTTTCATCCTTCTCCAGACCGATACTCCCTCGCGTCGGGCGAGGGTTGCACCGATCACACCCGTCCCGACTACAACTAGAGCCGTCGGGAGAACGCCGATTGCCGTACCGACTTTCACGAGCAGGTAGATCTCGATCAGGGGAATTGCGGTGAAAAGTAATACCAGCCTAATGGACATTCTATCATCTCAGATTAATTCGGAGCCAGAAAGCTCGGTTCGGGTCAATCCTGGGACTTTATTCTGACTATTCCTTTCTCAGGATCCCCCTCAACTTGTCCTTCATCTTTTCAAGTGCCTTTCTCCGGTGGCTTATGCGGTTTTTCTCCGGCTGACCGAGCTGCGCCAGGGTCCTATCGTATCCGTTCGGCACGAATACCGGATCGTAACCAAAGCCCGTTTTCCCCCGGGGTTCCCGGGTGATTCTTCCTTCAAGCGTCCCCCGGGTGAAGTAGCCTTCTTCGGATGACATGTACAGTGTCGCCACCGTGACAAACCTGGCCTCGCGATCCGACCTGCCTTGGAGCTTTTCCAGAAGCAAGTTAAGATTTTCTCGATCGGTGGAATCGGGGCCGGCGAACCTGGCGGAATGGACGCCGGGGGCGCCGTCAAGTGCCGAGACTTCGAGACCCGAATCATCGCTCAACACCGGAAGGCCGGTTTCCTCACTTATCGCCCTGGCCTTTTCCCGCGAATTTTCCAGATACGTCTCACCGGTCTCTTCCACGTCGGAAAAGCCTTTCTCCCGGAACGAGAGGATATCGAGTTTTCCTCCGGGAAAAGTCAAAATTGCTTTCGCCTCTTCGACTTTTCCCGGATTTTTGGTTCCCAGCAGTAGCTTAAATCTACTCACTTTCCATGGATGCCAGTCCGGCGAGCTTCAGGTCCTCGGCAAAGTGACAGTGGACGTAATGATCGTCTTCGATCTCTCTGAACTCCGGTTCCTCTTCGCTGCAGCGGGGTTCGCTGTACGGGCAGCGGGGGTGGAAGTAACATCCGGAGGGAGGATCGACCGGCGAAGGCACGTCCCCTTCCAGGACTATTCTCTCCGACTCGAAGTCGGGGTTCGCCACCGGGACCGCCGACATCAGTGCTTCGGTGTAGGGGTGTTTGGGGTCGGAAAAGAGCTTGCCGACTGAACTGAGTTCGACTATCTGGCCCAGATACATAACCGCTACCCTTGTGCTGATATGCTTGATGACAGAAAGGTCGTGGGCGATAAATAGATAAGTCAGGCCGAACTCGTCCTGGAGGTCCT
>CAZENJ010000094.1:0-8145 GCA_964513485.1 uncultured Thermotogae bacterium
GACTCCTGCACCGAGCGCCACCGCCATCGCTACGAGGTCAATCCCGAGTACATCGACCGGCTGACGGAGGCGAGCCTGCGCTTCTCGGGGGAGGCCGGCAACCGGATGGAGATCCTGGAGCTCGAGGACCACCCGTTCTTCCTCGGGACCCAGTTCCACCCCGAGTTCCGCTCCCGACCGACGCGAGCGAGCCCGCCGTTCGTGGGCTTCCTCGACGCGGTGCTCGAAACCGAAGCTCCGGCGACGGAGGTGGCCTGAGATGGTCGATGTCGATTCCTTCATCCCGGAGGCCAAAGCCGAAATCGCGGAGGAGATCGGCGACGAGACGGCAATCATCGCCCTCTCCGGCGGGGTCGACTCCTCGACGGCCGCGGCCCTGGCCTACGAGGCCGTGGGCGACCAGCTGGTGCCGGTGTACGTCGACACCGGCCTGATGCGAAAGGAGGAGACCGCCTCGATCCGCGAGACGTTCTCCCACATGGACTCGCTGCGGATCGTCCAGGCCCAGGATCGGTTCCTCGACGCTCTGGCCGGGATTACCGACCCCGAGGAGAAACGCCACGCCATCGGCGAGCAGTTCATCCGGGAGTTCGAGACCGTGGCCCGCGAGGTCGACGCCTCGATGCTCGTGCAGGGCACCATCTACCCCGACCGGATCGAGAGCGAGGGGACGATCAAGTCCCACCACAACGTCGGCGGGCTCCCGGAGGTCGTGGACTTCGACGGCATCGTCGAGCCCATGCGGAACCTCTACAAGGACGAGGTCCGCGAGGTGGCCCGCGAACTGGACCTGGAGGAAGTCATCTCCGAGCGGATGCCGTTCCCCGGGCCGGGACTGGCGGTTCGGGTCCTGGGGGAGGTCACCGAGGAGAAGCTGCACGTCGCCCGCGAGGCGACGGCCGTCGTCGAGGACGAACTTGAGGAGGCCGACCCCTGGCAGGCCTTCGCGGCCGTGCTGGGCAAGGCCACCGGGGTGAAGGGCGACAACCGCGTCCACGGCTGGGTCGTGGCGGTCCGCTCCGTCGAGAGCCGCGACGGGATGACCGCCCGCGCGCAGGACCTCGACTGGGAGGTCCTCCAGCGCATCCAGAGCCGGATCACCGGCCAGCTCGATTCGGTCTCCCGGGTCGTCTACGACGTCACGCACAAACCGCCGGCCACCATCGAGTACGAGTGATGACCCGCGCACTCATCCTCGGCCCCGACCGCGGCCTCGAGCCCGCACTCGCGGACCAGGGCGTCGAGACCGCCCGTATCGAGGGGCCGACCACGGAGTCCGCCCTCGAGGCGGCCGGCCTCGCCGAGGCCGCGCTCCTCTTCGTCACCGACGCGGGGGAGGCCTCGGCCATCTCGGTCGCCAAGGGCCTCGCCCCGGACGTCCGGATCGTCTGGTACGCTCCGGCCTCGGTCCCCGGCTTAGTCACCCGGCAGCTCGACCTCGGCGTCGATCCCGCGCTGATCGAGCCCGACTCGCTGGTCGAGGAGCAGCTCGCGGCGATCGAGGCCCGCTGAATCGACCGCAGGGTGGATACCAGGGGCGTCCCAAATGGGGCCCATGGACGCTGGGACACTTCCCGACCGGACCCGACCGGGCGCCGTGGGCCTCGCGGTCCCGGACCTGTACGACGCGAGTTCGTTCTACCAGGACGTCGTCGGCCTCACGCTGTTCGGCCACGACGAGACCTCGGCCAGGCTGGGCGTCGGGGACCGGTTGCTGGTCGAACTCCGCGACGGGAGCGAGCGGGCCCCACGATCGGCGGCCGAGGCGGGCCTGTATCACGTCGCGTTCGAGTACCCCTCTCGGGCCGCCCTCGGCTCGGCCCTGGAGCGGATCGAGACCTTCTACGACCTCGACGGCGCGACCGACCACGGCGTCACCGAGTCGCTGTACCTGACCGACCCGGCCGGCAACGGCGTCGAACTGTACACCACGGCGCCCCGTTCGGAGTGGCCCCGCGAGGACGGCGAGGTCGTCATGGAGACCCGGCCCCTCGACCTGGATTCGTTGCGCGAGGCGGGCCGGGCCGAGACTGACGCCCCACCTGAGACCGCGATCGGGCACTTCCACCTGGAGGTGACCGATCTGGCGGCCGCCACCCGATTCTACGGGACGGAACTGGGCCTGGTCACCACACGGGAGATCGGCGACGTCGCCCGCTTTTTCGCGACCGGCGACGCCCACCATCACCTCGGCGTGACGACCTATCAGGAGCGAACCGAGCCCGCGACGGGGCAGGGCCTGGTCTGGATCGAGTTCCTTGTCCCCCGTGCCGAGGCCGTCGAAGCAGCGAGCAAACGGTTCGACCGCGAGGTGAGGGAGCGGGAAAACGGCATCGCAGTCGTCGACCCGAACGGCATCGAGGTCCGGGTCACAGTCGCGACGTAATTCAGTGGTCGCGGCCGGCCAGCCCCACGAGGTGGCCGATTTCCGGCAGGATGAGTTCCTCGACGCCCAGTTCCACCGCGTCGACGCTCCCTGGCAGGACGAAAACGGGCACGGCGTCGACGACGCCCGCGGTCGCGCGAGTCGCGAGGACTTTCGTCCCGACTGATTCCTCCGACCGCCGCCGGAACAGCTCGCCGAACCCTGGAAGGTGTTTGTCGAACAGCGGGCCGACGGCCTCCACGGTCACGTCGTCCGGGGTCACGCCGGTGCCGCCGGTGGTGACGACCACGTCGACGTCCCGCCGGTCGACGAGCTGGTTGACGGCCGCCTGGATCCGGTCGCGGTCGTCTCTGATGACCTCGCGGGTCACCACGCGGTGGCCGTCAGCCTCGAACTGGTCTCTGATTGCGTCGCCGCTGGGATCGGCGTCGAGGTTTCGCGAACTGGAGATGGTCAGGACGGCCGCGCCGACCGTCGCCACGTCGTGTGCGTGGTGGTCGTGCTCCTCGGACGTTTGCTCCTCGCCGGTTTCTCCCGAGTCCTCGGGCTCGTCGCGGTGGGTGTCCCGTCGCTGAAAGTCGACCATACCCGCGACTGGGGTCCGGCGCACCTAAGTGCTATCGCCGGGCGACGGTCTCGACGGCCACGGGATCGAGCTGCCGGCCCGTAAACGCGGAGAGTGTGGGTTTCGTCCCGGTCAGCGAGACGATCACTGTCGCGTGATCGGGCCAGCGGGCCCGCTCGCGGTCGGTCGCGCTCGGCTGGGCTGGGCCTCGCGGGTGTGAGGCATAGAAGCCCAGGAGGTCCCAGCCGTCGGCCTCGAGAGCCTCCTGGCCCGCCACCAGCGCTTCGGGGCCGACGACGTACCGGTCACGCGGTCGCTCGGCGACGTTCGGGGTCGGGATGGCGACAGTGACTGTCGCTGGCGTGCCGTCACGGCCTCCCAGGAGCCCACAGGCTTCCGCCGGGGCCGCGGCGCGGGCGTGGCCGAGGAGGCTTGCGCGGACCGACGGCCGGAGCTCGATCACTCCTGCTGGTCGCGTCGCATCGCGATGTCGAACCAGGGACAGGTCCGCAACTGGCGGTAGTTCCGCGGGTGTTCCCAGAGGTCGTCGTAGTCCACCCAGAGGGTGCCCCCGACCTCCGCGGGGTCGACGTCGAGGTCGGGGTCGGTGACGGTGGCCTGCAGCACCGCACAGACCTCCCACTCCAGGCCCTCGTCGAGGTAGTGGCGCTTGTACTCGAAGCGGTCTGTCACCCGCAGGTCCTCGTACTGGTCGGGCGTGAGCCCCAGTTCCTCCTCCAGTCGCTCGCGAGTCGCGTCGACCTGGCTCTGGCCCTCGACGGGGTGGGAGGCGACGGTGCCGTCCCAGTGGGTGTCCCAGAGCCGTTTGTCACGGGCCCGCTGGGCGAGGAGGACCCGTCCCTCCTCGTCGAAGAGCATGCAGGTAAACGCCCGATGGCGGATCCCGTCCCCGGTGTGTGCGTCGATCCGATCGACGGTCCCCTGGGGGGTGTCCTCGGCGTCGACCGCGACGACCGCTTCCCCGCCGGACCGTTCCCCGTTCGTGTCAGCCATGCCCGGCACAACGACGAGGAGTGGTTTGTAGCCTCCGATATTCAGGCTCGCTGTTCCTCGAGGATCAGGCGGGTCTCGGTGGACCGCACCGCGGACTGGTCCCTGGTGCGGGAGATCAGGTCGTTGACCGCCTCCGTGTCGACGGCGTCGACGATCAGGACCACGTCGGTCTCGCCGGACACCTGCCAGACGAACTCGACGGGGCCCCAGTCGGCCATCCGGTCGACCAGCGCGTCCGTGTCGACGTCCATCCCCACCGAGACTTCGACCATCGCCTTGACGTTCCCTGTCCGGGTGGTGATCGTGAACCGCTCGATCATCCCCGCCTCGAGGAGCTGTTCGACCCGGTTGCGAACCGTGCCTTCCGAGACCCCGAGTTCGGTGGCGATCTCGGTGTACGGTCGGCGGGCGTTCTCCCGCAGCATCGAGATGATCTGGCGGTCGACGTCGTCCATGGGGTCCATCCGTCGACCACGACCAAAGAAGTTACGATAATCGTAACATTGTTTCGAAAGCAAAGCTTATACTCGGTCCAACGTTTGAAACTCGCAATGGCGGACGCCTACGTCGCCCTGGCGAACGGGACCCTGCTCGCCGGCCGGGCCCGGTCACCAGGCGAGACTGCCGGTGAAATCGTCTTCACGACCCCCTACACCGGGTACGAGGAGAGCCTGACCGACCCCTCTTACGAGGCCCAGGTTCTCACCTTCGCCTACCCGCTGATCGGCAACTACGGCGTCCGAGCGGAACGGTTCGAGTCGGACCGGGTTCATCCCAGCGCGGCGGTCGGCCGGGAGTTCACCGACGCGGTCGCTGACTGGTTGCGCTCCGAGGGCGTCCCGGCCGTCGACGAGGTGGACACCCGGGCGCTCGTCCGTTCGATCCGGGAGGAGGGTGCGATGCGGTGTGGCGTCGCGGCGGGCCCCGAGGCCACTCCCGAGCGGGCCCGTGAACTGCTCGGTGAGGCGCCCCAGATGGGCGACCTGACGGCCATCGGCGACCGGGTTACCGTCCCGTCGGCGGCCGTCCACGGCGCTGACAACGCGGGGCCGACAGTCGCGTTGCTCGACTGTGGGACCAAAGCGAGCATCATAGACTCGCTGGTCGACCGGGGTGCGACCGTCCACGTTCTCCCGTACGACGCCGAGCCGGAGACCGTCGCGGCCCTGGATCCGGATCTCCTCTTCGTCTCGAACGGGCCCGGCGATCCCGCGAACTACGGGCAGACCCGGTCGCTGGTCGACCGGTTCCTCGGGTCGGTCCCGATCGCCGGGATCTGTCTGGGCATGCAGATCGTCGCCGAGGCCGTCGGCGGATCGACGACGAAGATGGCCTTCGGCCACCGCGGGGTCAACCAGCCCGTCCTGGACCACGACACCGAGCGGGTCCTGATGACGACCCAGAACCACGGCTACATGGTCGAGGACGCCGGCGACCTCGCGGTGACCCAGGAGAACGTCAACGACGGCACCCCGGAAGCCGCCGAGTCCGCCGCCCTCGACGTGATCACCCGGCAGTACCACCCCGAGGCCCACCCCGGCCCTCACGACACGCTCTCGTTCTTCGACGACGTGCTCGCGATGGCGTCGGCGGGCGCTCACCCGGCGGACTGAGTCGCCATTGGGGGGCCGGCGGGAACCAACCCGGTGACCTTTACCGTTCGAGTCGAACTGTCATCCATGCCTGAGGACTACGTCGAAGCCCTGCGCGAACAGCGCGCCCAGAAGGAGGAGTACTTCGCCGAGAGTCCCCGATCGCCGATTCCGCGATCGGCGGATTTCGCCGGCCTGGAGCATTTCCCCGTCGAGGAGTCGATGCGGTACGAACTCGAACTCCACGAACACGACGAGAAGGAGTCCCTGACCGTCGAGACCACGGCCGGTAACGCCCAGGAGTACCTCCGGTGGGGCGAGTTCCGCCTCGAGATCGACGGCCAGGCGGTGACGATCCAGGCCTACAAGGGCGACGCCTCGGAGGACCGGCTCTGGGTGCCGTTCCGCGACGAGACCAACGGGGAGGAGACCTACGGCGCCGGCCGGTATCTCGATCTGGAGCGGGAGCGTCACTTCGTCGAGGGCGCGTGGGTCCTGGACTTCAACGAGGCCTACAACCCGACCTGCGCGTACAACGAGGCCTACGAGTGTCCGCTCATCCCGACGGAAAACTGGCTCGACGTCCGCGTCGAGGCCGGCGAGAAGGCCTATCCCGGCGAGCCCCACGCGCCGGATCGGTGACCTACCGGTCGCTCCACGCGTCGGCCCGGGCCTGATATCCCTCCCCCCATTTCGCGGTCCGGGTGGGCCGCTGGGAGATCGGTTCGACGTCGAGCGGTTCCTCGTTGGCCTCCAGGGCCGACAGCGCGGCCCTCGCGGACTGCTCGGTCGAGAAGTAGGTAACCCCCTGCTCGACGGCGACGGCGAGCGGTTCGCGGTGCCGGGAGACGATCAGGTCGATCGCGCCGCGCTCGAGTTTTTCGACCACGTCCGTGGGTGCCACGAGGTCGTAGTGGCTCGCGAAGCCCCGCAGTAGCTCCTCGCCCGCCGGCGAGTCGGGGTCGGGAAACTCCTCGTGGTCCAGGTCGAGTACCGCGGTCCCCGAGGTCGGGATGGGTTTGCCGATGGCCATCTGGGCCTTCTCGTAGGCCTTGCCGAAGGAGCCGGCCGTGCCCATGACTTCCCCGGTGGACTTCATCTCCGGCCCGAGCCGCGGGTCGGCCCCCGGCAACCGGTCGAAGGGCAGCAGGACCTCCTTCACCGAGGGCTGTGTGGGGATCTGTTCCACGTAGGGGAGCGCAGCCAGCGAGGCGCCGGCCATGACCCGCGCGGCCGCTTTCGCGATCGGGACCCCGGTGGCCTTCGAGACGAACGGGGCCGTCCGCGAGGAGCGGGGGTTGGCCTCCAGCACGGAGACGGTCCCGTCCTGGACGGCCAGCTGCACGTTGAGCAGGCCGATGACGTCCAGTGCCGACGCGATCGATTCGACGACCTCCCGGACCCGGCCCATCGTCGCGCCGTCGAGGTTCCGCGGCGGGATCACGACCGCGGAGTCCCCCGAGTGGACCCCTGCGCTCTCGACGTGTTCCATTACGCCCCCGAGGAGGACGTCCTCGCCGTCGGCGACGGCGTCCACGTCGAGTTCGATCGCCCCCTCGAGGTACTCGTCGATCAGGATCGGTTTCGCCGGGGAGACTCGGACGGCCTCCCGAACGTACTCACGAAGCGCCGGGTCGTCCTCGATGACGGCCATCGCCCGGCCGCCGAGGACGTAACTCGGCCGCACGAGGACGGGGTAGCCGATCTCCCGGGCGAGGTTGAGAGCCTCGGCCTCCTTGGTGGCCGACCCGCCTGCGGGTTGGTCGATGCCCAGGGCGGCCATCCGCCGGTTGAACCGGTCCCGATCCTCGGCCAGGTCCATCGCCTCGACGCTCGTCCCGAGCAACTCACAATCGAGCCCCCGGCGATCCAGTTCGGTCGCGAGGGGCTGGCCGACGTTCACGGAGGTCTGGCCCCCGAACTGGACCATGACGCCGTCAGCGCCAGTGGCCTCGACGACGTCCGCGATCTCCTCGGCCGTAATGGGCTCGAAGAAGAGCCCGTCGGAGGTGTCGTAATCCGTCGAGACGGTCTCCGGGTTGTTGTTGACGACGTAGGTGTCGATGCCCGCCTCCCGCAGGGCCTGGACGGCGTGGACGGTCACGTAGTCGAACTCCACGCCCTGGCCGATCCGGATCGGGCCCCCGCCGACGATCACCACGCTGTCGACGGCCGGGTCGGTCCGAACCTCGTCCTCGCCCTGGCCGGCGGGCGAGCGCGCCGAGTAGTAGTACGGGGTGGTCGCCGCGAACTCGCCCGCGCAGGTGTCGACCTGTTTGAAGCGACGGTCCGGGCCCGTGGACGCCACCCTCGCCAGCTCCGCGTCGGTCGAGCCCCGGGTGCCCCCCGCGGGGCCGTCCCCGCTGGCGCTGAGGTCGACCTCGCCGCTCGCGGCCATGGCGGCGGCCTCGCCGTCCGTGAACCCCGCTTCGAGGGCCGCCTCGACGTCGCCGTCGGCGGCGTCCGCGGCCGCCCTCGCGACGTTCTCGAACCGTTCGAGATACCACGGCGACATTCCCGTCGCCGTGGCAACGGTGTCTATCGACAGGTCCCGGTCGAAGGCGTCGAAGATCGCGTACGGCCGGTCC
>CAZENJ010000095.1:0-7934 GCA_964513485.1 uncultured Thermotogae bacterium
GGTGCTGGACAAAAACCAGCCGATTCACCCCCAGGGGGTGCCCTGGGGGGTTCTCGGCAAATTTTGGTAGAAGCCGCGGCGGACCTCGTTTTTTACAGAAAACTTTCTTTATGGTATAATGTCGGCGGGTTAACTAAAGATATTTCTAGACTAGAAGCGAAAGACTGAAAATTCTCCTGGGAGAAAGAGATTAAGCACAAGAAAACGATCAAAGTGCTTGCTGGAGTTGCCGCGTCATTGCTGGTATTATTCTTGGCCTTTATTGGCTGGACCTGGTTCACAACTCTCCAACCGAACCGGGTCCAGCCAGCACCCGTAACCTGCAATAGCCGAGCGCCCGTTCTTTCGGCAGACGAGCAAATCAAGGTCTTAAGCTGGAACGTTCAGTTTATGGCGGGCAAGGGCTACTATTTCTATTACGAAGGTGGTTCGGACAGGCGACCTTCCCCGGAGGCGATAGACAGGACGACCGGCAGGGTAGCAAGTATAATAAAATCCGAAGACCCGGACCTGATCCTGCTCCAGGAGGTAGACCACGGCGCGAAACGAACCGATCACGAAGACCAGTTAGAAAATTTGCTAAAACAGTTACCGGAGGACTATTCCTGTTACTCTTCAGCCTTTTACTGGAAGGCCGCTTTTGCGCCCCATCCGAAGATAATGGGTTCTGTCGGGATGAAGTTAGCGATAGTATCCAAATACAAAATAGAGGAAGGGCTGCGGCATCAACTCCCCCTGAAACCGGATAACTGGTTCGTCCGGCAGTTCGACCTCAAACGGGCTGCCCTGGAGGCGAGACTGCCCAGAAAAGAAGGAAAGGACCTGGCAATATTTAATACTCACCTCACCGCGTTTGCCTTCGGATCGGACGTCCGTTCCCGTCAGGTCGAAGAAATCGGAAAGCTGCTCCAGGACAGGTCGAGTGCCGGCATACCCTGGATCACCGGGGGAGATTTTAACCTCCGACCACCCGGGAAAGGCGAGGAAAACCTTTCCGGTTCCGAGAATTCCCGCGACCCCAGGGAAGAAGAGGTCTTAAAACCCCTCTTCGATCGCTACCGGGCCATTCCGGGTTACGAGGAAGTCAACGGGGAGAATCCCGAAGCGTGGTACACTCACTTCCCGAACGATCCCGATATCCGGGAACCAGACAAAACTATCGATTACCTATTTCTTTCGGACAAGGTGTCGCTGAGCAGCCGTTACGTCCGGCGCGAGGATACCCTTGTGATCTCCGACCACTTGCCCGTGATCGCGGAGATCAGCCTATAAGAAAAAGATTGGGAAGAGCCTCACGTCACCAAAACTTGCCGAGGAAGCCCCACAGCTTGCTGCGGGGTTCTTGACTTATTCAACCGCACTTTTCCTCCCCCGGCCAGAGGAGAGGAAAAGTGGGCGTAACATAGGTCCGCTTTTGCTGATTTAGTAGTATTTCATGTACTTTTCGATTTCCCAGTCCGTTACGTTCACCTGGTATTCTCTCGCCTCAGCTCGTTTTGCCCTCAGGTAGTGTTCCAGTATATGTGAGCCAATCGCACCGGATATCACTTCGTCCTCCTCCAGAGCGTCCAGGGCGCTTCTCAGGCTGTCCGGCAGAGAACCTATGCCTCGCTCCGCCTTCGCCCGGTCTTCCATCTCGTAAAGGTCCTCTTCCACCGGTTCCGGTGGTTCGATTTCCTCTTCTATGCCGTGCAAACCGGCCTTTAACATGGCGGTAAAGGCCAGGTAAGGATTGGCCGTCGGGTCCGGACTTCTCAACTCCAGCCTCGTCGAAGTTTTCGGAGTGCTGGTATGAGGGACTCTTATCAATACGGATCGGTTATGACGTCCCCAGGAAATGTTAACCGGTGCCTCGTAACCGGGAACCAGGCGCTTATAAGAATTTATCGTCGGGTTGGTCAGAGCCGTGATTGCACCAATGTGTCTGATCAGCCCGCCGACGAAATAGAGCGCCTTATCCGAGAGTTCGTAGGGGTTATCGGGTTTGTGAAAACAGTTTTCACCGTCTTCGGTCAGGGAAATATGTGTATGCATGCCGGAACCGTTTATCTTCGCGTAGGGTTTGGGCATGAAGGTTGCGTTCAGGCCGTGCTTTAGAGCAATGGTTTTTGTCGTGGTTTTAAACGTAATCAAATCATCCGCCAGGGATAAAGCTTCGTCGTAGCGGAAATCTATTTCGTGCTGGCTGGAGGCAACCTCGTGGTGGGCGGCTTCTACTTCAAATCCCATCTTTTCGAGGCTGATTACGATATCCTTTCGCGCCTCTTCTCCTTTATCTACGGGCATCAGGTCAAAATAGCCACCCTGGTCGTGCAAATCCGCCGTGCTCTTCTTAAGTTGCTCTTCGCCATTTGTTTTAAACATAAAAAATTCGGGCTCCGCCCCGGCGAACATCTTCAAACCTTTCTCGCCGGCCTCTTCCTGGGTCTTTTTCAGAACGTAACGGGGGTCACCATCAAACGGCTCTCCGTCCGGCTTATGAACGTCACAAATAATCCTCGCGTTAGAGTACTCCTCGCCCTCGTTTGTAATCGATTTCCAGGGATATATCTTCATCGTATCAATATCCGGATGCAGGTACATATCGGACTCACATATTCTCGCAAATCCTTCGATAGAGGAACCGTCGAAGGCAACGCCCTCTGTTAGTGCTTTCGGTAACTCGTCAAGCGTAATCTCGACGTCTTTCGGGATGCCCAGAATATCCGTAAATTGCAACCTAATGAATTTAACATCCCGATCCTCCAGGGAAGTGACGATTTCGTCTACTTTTTTATCCGTCATGGTCTCCAGCACCTTGAATCAACCTCCAGGTTTGCTAGGATAAATGTATAGGTGTATTATAAGGTTGTTTAGACATATGTCAAGTATTTTCTTGATTTTTAACTGAATTGTTTGATATTTTGCTTATAATAAGAATGAATGTTCTAAGAATGCTGGTTTGAGAGAACTAGCTCGTTTACGGGAGGCTTTAATGGAAGAAGAGAAGTTAAACAGAAAGATTCTGCAGACGCTGATGGAAGACGGAAGAAAATCGATCCGGGAGGTAGCGAGAGAAATCGACGTCTCCCCATCGACAGTTAGCAACCATCTGGAAGGGTTAATGGAAGACGGCGTAATTAAGAGATTCAAGCCGGCTATAGATTACGAGAAACTTGGGCTGGATCTGACCGCGATAACGAAGATTCAGGCAAAAGGAAGCGAGCTATCGGAAATCGTGGACAGATTGAGAGACGAGGGAAACTTAACCCATGTCTACGAGATTACCGGGGAGTTTGATATTCTCGTCATAGGAAAATTCGATAGTCGGGAGAGCATGAACAGGGAGATAAAGCGGATGCTGAATTTTTCGGCCGTGGAAAGAGCCGATACGTCCATAGTGCTAAACGTGGTCAAGGAGGATAGCTGCATAGACATCGACGAGTAAGGGCTAACAATACTTTGTCTACCCGGGCCAGCTACGGCACAGAGAGACCTGAACAAGGGACAATTCAGGAGCCTTTCAGCAGCCCGGGACCAGGGAGAACTTCCGGGAGAAAACAACCCCTCCCCCAGCGATTGGAGGAGGGGTGCGCTATAAATAATTATGAAGCAAGACCCCGCTTCACAGCCAAAATTCTTCCGGGGCCCGGCAAGTGCTCTACCCGCGCATTACCAGCGATGGTGTACCTGTTCCTTTATGAGCTCCTCGTAGACACTTCTTGCTTCATGCATTACCTCCGGAGGCAACTCGGGCAAATCGCTGGTCCGGGCATTATCACGGACGTGCTTACCCTTTTTGGCTCCGGGTATAACCACGCTGACTTCCTCGTGGGATAGTATCCATTTTATCGCCATCTGGGCCATGGAATAGTCGTCCGGCTTGACCTGCCTGAGCCTATCAACTGCTTCCAGCCCAGTCTCAAAATCTACCCCGCCAAAAGTTTCACCGACGTCGAACTCTTCTCCGTTACGATTGAAGTTCCTGTGATCGTTTTCGGGAAAGGTTGCATCCTTATCGTACTTGCCCGTCAACAATCCGCTGGCCAGAGGGACTCTCGGAATCACGGCGACGTTCTTTTCCCTGCAGCGCTCCAGGAAGAGGTCAGCCGGTCTCTGTCTGAACATGTTAAAGATAATCTGGACGCTCGTCAGCCCCGGATACTCTATCGCTTTTAACCCTTCTTCGACTTTCTCCACGCTGACGCCGTAGTACTGAATTTTCCCCTTTTCGACGAAATCTTCCATAGCTTCGAAGATCTCCGGTCGGTAGTAAACGTCGGTCGGCGGACAATGGAGCTGGACCAGGTCTATGGTATCGACGCCGAGATTCTCCAGTGACCTGTCGAGGAACCTCTCGAGGTTTTCTTTTGTGTAACCCTCACTTCTGTGGGGCTCGATCCGTCGCCCGAATTTCGTGGCAACGTAAATCCTTTCGTCGGTTTCGTCAAGCACCTCGCTTATCCTCTCTTCGCTCGTACCGTCGCCATAGACGTCCGCGGTATCGAAGAAATTTATTCCCTGATCAATCGCTTCCTGAAGCGTTTCCCGCGCCTGAGTTGCGTCAACATCTCCCCAGGCATCGCTCCCCAGCGCCCAGGTACCCAGACCTACCTCGCTAACCTTCCAGCCGGTTTTTCCAAATTCCCTGTATTTCATTTTATCCTCCCGTGTGAATTAGTTTTTAACCTAAGTTGTGCAATTCTCTCTTTTAAGAACAACTTCTAAATCAGAATACAAGTTATACTAGCTACTGTTTGAGAAATTTAATTGCTTCGCCCAGTGAGTGATGTTTAAGCCAACTTGCTCTCCCGAAACTTTCAACCAGCACCCAGATGAGAAAAGTTACCTAGGGATATAATCTAACGCTAAACAAGCCCGGCAAACTATAACGTAGTAAAGTAAAAAATCCTGAGCCACGTACCGGAGCTCAACTGGGTGCTGGACCAAATCTCGCCTGTAAAATATAATTCATGAATAACCCTCTTCTTTCCAGCTTATGTGTTAAAACCGCTCAAATTAGGCTGAAATTAGATTCTTTACCACTTTTATATTAGTTTAATTCCTCTCGGGTATCAAAGTCGCTTTTTTCACAGATCGACCTGAAGCCCGGGGAAGAGGAATTGAATCAAGCGACCGGATGAACTCTGGACCGGTATTCCGGATTGCCCGGTTGGATAAACCCGGAATAATCCGTAATATTTCGGGAAGTACAATCAACGAGGTTACATTATGGACGAAAAATCTATCGGAAAAGTTGAGACCAGGAAATTTCATTACGACGAAAAGATCGAGCTGGAAAGCGGGAAGTCCTTTGGTCCGATTGACGTTGCTTACGAAACCTACGGGGAGCTAAATCAGGATAGAAGCAACGCCATACTGATCTGCCACTCGCTCACCGGCGGGGCACACGCGGCGGGCTGGCACGAGGGCGAGGACAAGCCCGGCTGGTGGAACAACATGATTGGTCCCGGGAAGGCATTTGACACGGATAAGTACTTCGTAGTCAGTTCAAACGTTCTGGGGAGCTGTAAAGGAACCACCGGGCCGGGTTCGATAGACCCGGAAACCGGGGAACCTTACGGCCTGGATTTCCCGGTCATTACCGTCAAAGACATGGTGACGGTCCAGCGGCTCCTGCTGAACGAGCTGGGAATCGACCAGCTGTTCGCGGTAGCCGGTGGTTCACTTGGTGGGATGCAGGCACTGCAGTGGTCCCTTTCCTATCCAGATGACGTGAAGTTCGTCGTTCCCATAGCTACGACCGGCCATTCCACGCCGCAGCAGATAGCGCTGGACGAGGTGCGCCGCAGGGCGATAATGTCAGATCCAAAATGGAAGGAAGGAGAATACTATGGGGACGAACCCCCAAAAGACGGCCTGAGGCTGGCAAGGATGATCGGCCACATCACTTATCTGAGCGACACCTCGATGAAAGAAAAATTTGGCCGGAAGTTACAGGGGGAAAAGAAATTCAACTTCGATTTTCAGGGCGATTTCGAAGTGGAAAATTACCTCCATTATAAAGGAGGGTCATTCGCCGAAAGGTTCGACGCCAACTCCTACCTTTACCTGACAAAGGCCGTGGATTACTTCGACCTGACTAACGGCGGTAAGGTTTCACTCGGAGAGACCCTCTCCAGGGTAAGGGCAAAGTTTCTGGTTATTTCCATCACTTCAGACTGGCTCTATCCTCCCTACCAGTCGAAAGAAATCGTCAAAGCTTTGGAATCAAACGACGTGGACGTTACTTACTCGGAAATTACTTCTACTTACGGCCACGACGCCTTCTTCCTCGAACCGGGCCAGCTCCATCACATGATAGCCAACTTTCTCTCACAGGTTATGGTAAGGGACGTGATGCAAAATGACGTCCCCGTAATCCATAAAAACACTTCTATAAAACGCGCTTCGGAATGCATAATAAATAGCGATTTTACCCATATTCCGGTAGTCGAGGACGGCAACAAACTGGCCGGCATCTTGACCGCGTGGGACGTCGCCAACGCCGTTGCCAATGATTACGACTCGCTTGCCCCGATAATGACGACCGACGTGATAACGGCTCTACCGGAGGAGCCGATAAAAAAAGTTACAGGCAAGATCAATCAGTACAATATTTCGGCCCTTCCGGTAGTAGACGACAACCAGGAGGTTCTGGGAATTGTCACAAGCGATAGTATTACCCAGCTGGTCAGAGGCCAGCAACCGATACCCGGTACCGAAGATATAAAGGAAGAAAGTTAGGTCTGCCTATTTCCAGAGCGAATAAATCAGAATTACCGCAACCTCCTGCATCACCCGAAGCTCAGACCGATGTTCTAGCCCATATAAAGGGAAATCTCCCTTTATCCTTGCGTTCCCCGGGATAACGACGACCTTGTAAAGCTCAGAAGAAAAAAGGGCCACGGAAGTTTTACCTCCCGTGGCCTTTCCTACAACAGTCTCCTTGGAAACACCAATATTATATGAAATATAAAGAAATTTCCAAAATAAATATCGGCAAATACTGGAGTTGCCGACCAAGGGGGTTCAGAACTAAAGATTCGACCTGGAACTACCACCGTCAATCGGTATGGCGGCTCCGTTAATAAAACTTGCTTTCTCAGAGCTCAAGAAAGCGACAAGGCTTCCCAGCTTATCCGGGTCGCCAATCCTTCCCAGCGGCACGTTGCCGGTCCAACTCTCGAGGGCCGCCTGCCTATCTTCGAACTCACCTCTTTCCAGTGACTGTTCGATTAACCCATCTATTCTCGGCGTATGGTGCGGACCGGGCAGAACGGAGTTAACGCGGACCTCGGGAGCAAGTTCCCGCGAAAGCGTCTTCTCCAGACCGATTACACTCATTCTAATCGAATTGGAGAGGACCAGAGAATCCAGAGCTTCTTTGACGCTCCGCGAAGTTATATTAACTATAGTTCCCCCTCCGTCCCGCAAATAGGGCGCGGCCTTTTTTACCAGGCGGAAGACACTCATGACCATCATGTCGAAGCCGTCGTACCAGTCTTTTTCCGACGTCTCCAGAGTACTGCCGCTGGCCGGACCGCCGGCGCTGGTCACGATGTGGTCCAGTTTCCCGAACTTATCCACCGCAGTATCAACCAGCTTTGCCATGGTTTCGCGCTCCTTAATATCTCCCTGAACCGGCAGGACTTTTGCCCCCGTCTCTTCCGATAATTCCCGTGCCACAGCCGCGAGTTTTTCTTCGTCCCTTCCGTTAATAATCACGTTTACACCTTCCGCCGCCAGCGCCCTGACTGATCCTTTGCCCAGACCGCTGCTGGATGCGGTAACGAGCGCCACGTTATCGTTCAAGTTAAGTTCCACCTGTCTCACCTCTAATTTTTCTTGGATTTCAGGGGGAAATATCCCTTATTGGCCTTCCGGACATATTCTTCTAACCTAAATCGTGCGATTCTCTCCTTTAAGACTCAACTCCTAACTAGGTTTACAAG
>CAZENJ010000096.1:0-4406 GCA_964513485.1 uncultured Thermotogae bacterium
CCTCCCCCGTGAAGGGGGAGGAGAATGGAAAAAGTAAGACCTCCCCCGTGAAGGGGGAGGAGAGTTCTAAAGGTAAGTCCTCGCCCGTGAGGAGGAGGAAAGTTCAAAAGGTGAATCCACGCCCGTGAAGGGAAAGGAAAGAGTTAAAAGATAAATCCTTCCCCATCCAAAGGGGGAGAAAGAGTTAAAGGGTAAATCCTTGCCCATCTATGGGGGAGAAGAGTTGTAAGGGCAAATCCTCTACCATCACTTTGGGTACTGGGTATTAAGTGAGAATATTCTCCCGGGCAGGCACTAGGACCCGCACTGCGCTGGCAATAGGTTCGGCTTTTTGTTAAAGAGTTTTAACTTTTGCTCAAGTCAAACTCAATAAACCGATCAAATAAAGGAGTTTTCCGATATTGGGGATCAAAATCTTCGACTCCCTTTACTCCCAGTTTGCGCCCTTCGAGCAGTTCAAACTTGCTGAGGGGTTTTAAAATTAGTAATGAATAAGTATAAGCCAGGCTGCCAGTACCCCTTTGGTCTGCCAGTTCGAATATGGAATTAAGCAGCACTCTATTGGCAATTATTTCGATTCTTTGCCACTCGTCATCGAACTTACTCAGACGATACAGTGAATAAGGCAAGATCTCCCGAAACTCGTTCCATCCGTGGCATCTAGTGAAATAATTTAGGCCAAATTTTCGAAAATAAGCAACAAACAGGTACTTCATGAACTCAGGAGCCTTCCCGGGCTGCAGCATATTTAACCCTTTGGCCGTCGGGTGAAATCTCCCGTCGTGGTGATCGATCAACCCGGCAGTTTCCAGAAAGACCCTTAGAATGGTCAGCGGTCGGACGTGATTCTCGTTGATTGCGGTGTGGTGCTCCCTGATCCACGCTACGTGGTCGGGATCGAACTTCATTCTGTCGAGAAAGTCGGCAACGGCCTTCCTTTTTAGGTTACCGGCTTTAGTGGAAGGAAGACCTCCCTTTTCCCGGGCAGTTTCGAGGAAAATCCTGCTATTCTTTACGATTCGCACCTGCTTCGCCAGTTGCTCGGGTAGGGAGCCGTTTATTGCCAGCGGACTATTCGGACCCGGCCAATCCGGAAACACGAGCGCGCTAACCTGTTCGGGAGTCAGCCCGCCCAGCTCCCCCTGTGGTGTTTTGTTGTAGTTTTTTACCCGTTGACTGACAGCTTCCTGAAACTCCTCGAACGTCTCGATCTCTTCGAACCCTTTTTCCTCGAGAATATCATCGAACATCCCAACCGCCTCCCCTGTTGCCCGAATAAATTCGGGACTTCAACTATATTAAGGTAATTTTCTTATACTTCCGGGAACTTGACAAGTGTTTAAGCCCGCCAGCACCACCTCCGGGCTGAAGTTTATTGTCTCACGGGGGTACTGGCTACTTCCTCGTTTAACTCTCGAAGCGGGGCTTTCTCCGGGCGGTTCGTGGCTACCTGCCCGAATATTCTTCCTGAATCCTGTTTACGGCTTCGACGAAATTGTCGAGCTCGTCCTTGTCCGGTTCCAGGTTAAGCGCGGTTGACTGTTCCGGAGAGCTCAGCAAAATAGTTACTACTCCGTGCTCCGGATGGTATTCCGCTCCGACTTCCAGGCTGTCGCCTACTTTGGTTTGACTTAAGAGTTCTTCGGGCATTGTTTTACCTCCGTTTGTTTTTAATATGGGTCTGGTTTTAATCTTTACTTTCACACTCGTTCTTTCTTTCTCCCGTAAAGTGAGAAAAGAACACCTGGGGGAATGAGTTTTGGGAATCCTCGTTAGCTTCTTCTATCCCGGGCTAACTTCTCGAAAACGAGCTCTATTTAAAAAACAACTTCGAGAGCAGACTCCGACCGACTGCCTTGTTTGCCGCCCTCTTTGCCACTTTGCTCGGTTTTCCGCTCGAGACCTTCGAGACGTCGTTTGCGGCCCGTGCTGCTTTGTAAAGTATTCTTACGATGCTGCTCATTGGTTTTACCTCCTCGAGCTCAGGATAACTCCTTTTCTACTATAACCAAACTCCTGCTATTCTCTCAAATTTAAGACCAACTTCTAAGTGGGCATCCAGGATAATTAAACTACTCTTTGAGAATTACCGGATTTATTGATTGCGTTGAGTTTTCGGCTCTCCCGGATTGGGCATTGGCTGACTATAAATCCCCGCTCACCAGCTGTAAGCTAATTTTTTATCCAGGTGGGGAACCCCTCGGCCGAGTTCGGCAAGGTCCTCAATCATTTCCACTGGAATTCCCATCTGGAATTGGCCCCCAGGTATGAAGGCGGTTTCGGTTTCCCGACCGGGTGCATCTATCGGGGAAGATATTGTCAGAAGAAAACAAATAACTATCGTCGAGAGACAGGCAACTTTTTTATTCCTCTGTCTCACCTGTATTTTTGTCACAAAGTCACTGGGCTCAGCAGGTGCGGAAAACGGTATTTAGGTTTACAGAAGATTAAACGTTCAACCTTCCATTTTAATTATACATCGAAGTAGTTTTTCGTAATCTGGACCCGATCAGGCAATCCTTAATTTCCAAGTTTTAGAACCATTTTTCAGCAAGATGCTTTATTCCCGATTCCAGTGTTCCCGCAACCAATCCTCTACCCCTTTTTGGCCTTCCTCAACCAGGTCGTGCTTCCTGTGGCTATCGAGGTTAAAATCGAGAGTCTTTACCCCGAGAGTATCGATGTACGCAGTTCTTCTCCAGTCTTCACTGCGCCGGTGGTAGCTCTGCTGCACGGACAGAACGGTATTTATAAACCGCAAAAAGAATTCCCAAACGTTGTCGATCTCGTTCGGCTCCGGCTTCTTGTTCCTGGTGAACCACTCTATCTCCTCTTCGGAATCCAGCCTGAAACCCAGAGACTCTTCGTTGAAGAACCACTTATTTTCTTCCGTCTTTATTTTTTCCCTTTCGTTTCTTTCGTCGTATATCTCAATATTCTTTTCTAAATCGGGCCTGTAATGCAAATATTTTACTTTATCGAATAGCTTGATCGGATAATTACGGACTATCCCACCGTCCACCCTGGACCCCTTTTTCTCGACAGGGGCAAATGCCAGCGGGAAAGACATAGATATTCTGACAGCATCTATAACTGGCATGTCTTCGGTATCTTCCAGAGAATAGACTTCGGAGGTCCCCTCGGAAAGATTTGCTCCGATAAAATACATCTTCCTCAAGTTTTCCCCGCTATCAGAGCCGTAAAGTTCCTCAAAGGTGGGGTTCTCCAAGCCCGTTTTGCTCTTTATGGCTTCGGAAAGCCACCCCCGGACGTTTATTCCTTCACAGAGTCCGTAATTTTGGTATAAACGCAGGAATAGAATGACGACCCAGATCCATGCCATGAGCCAATTCTTCCTGAATAAGCCCTTCCAGCTTGAAAAATCAGTCACGTTTTTTACCGGCAACCTGCAGGATTCCAGAAAGTAGGAAAAATCCATCTCAATCATTCTTTTCCTTATTTCTTCCGGAGTATAGCCCAATCCGACCATCAATGCAGTTATCGCTCCCGCGGATGTGCCCCCGACGTTTTCGATATCCGACAAAAGCTCCTCTTCGGCCAGCTTTTCCAGCGCACCAACGTAGGCTATGCCTTTAACACCACCGCCTTCAAAAACTAGATTGCTGAGTCGACGGGTCATTGGAACCTCCTTCGTATGATTTCTACTCAGAGTATAACTTAAAGTAAGGACATAAATAAAAAATACTGCCCCGTCTCAAGAATCGAGGAAAGGTTATTCGTATGCCTCATTTTAACTTTCGTCTGTAAAGGAGTTATCGTGCTCTATTAGAGCAGAACTTATATGTCTCATGTAGCTATCCACCTGTGGGTATAGTACAGCCAGACTAACTCGCCAGTCCATATCAACTGCGACAATCTTCCCCCTGGATGGGAAAGATCATAGATGGGCGTGAAGATTCACCGGAGACCATATTGATGGTAGGAATATAGAAGCCTAAAGGCTTCCGCTACATCCAGCTAGAATGAACTTTACATCTTTTAGCGTCTTTTTGCAAAATTCCGGCCGGGCACGGGGACTCGGCCTACTGTTGTTTTAGACAGTTTGTTATAAGTCTCCCAAAATATTAGCAAAAGGAGTTCCTGTGCTCCCGTTAGTACAGTACTAAACCATTCGGTCGGGCGTGGGAGCCCGACCTGCTATTTTTATTAGTGGCGGACGAGGATGCAGAGTTCCGTGTTTTCCCTGGAGGTCTGAAGGACTCCTCTATGCTTGACTGCAATAGGCGATCCAGGATATACACTGTCTTTTTGTAGCGGAACTTTTAGTGTTCCATCGTTTTCTAGATTAACCGCGGAACTCTTTAGAGTTCCAGTTTTTGTGGAGGTTTGAAAACCTCCTCTACAAAATAAAATCTAACGGACGATAATTCTTCCTTTTTAACTCC
>CAZENJ010000096.1:4416-5166 GCA_964513485.1 uncultured Thermotogae bacterium
GATAGAAAAGGCGTTTGCAAAAGGCGAGCTAATTGCGGACGGCGGCAGGGGAGTTATCGAGGGCCCCTACGAGTAAAGAAATCCCGTAAATCGAGCTATTCCTGCCCACAGTGTGGGGCATTATGCCCGATCCATGGCTTTGCCACCGCGATTTCAATTTAACCCTGAATCCTTTCACCAACTAAATTCTTCGATAGGCGGCTCTTTCCAGAGCCGCTGTTGTGGGTGGTTGAAGTGTATAGATATGTCCTTTGGTATGTTTAACGTAATTACTACCAAAGTAAAAGACTAAACACTTCAACCCATGTATACACCAGGGCTAGAAAGACCTGGCTATCGGGCAAGCCGAAATTAAAAACCCCCCGGTGCTCAGGTTCCTTTTTCTCTGTCTTACTTCTTGTCTCCGGTAAGCTGGTCCTTAGAATTTAACAGATGCGGAGATCGCTATTTGAGATTCGGATTGATCGTATTTAAAGAGTCAAGAGTTTCCTGACGACGCTTAATGCTCAATCCATTTCCAGGATTGACTTATCGGCAAATAATTTGCTGCCTTGATAAGTTCGTCCAGAAGAAATCCATGAGCGAAGTCCGGTTATCTAATCCGCCACGGAGGTATTATCAAATGCCGAACCAATCCCAAAACCGAGATTTTGAGCCCTACGAGTTGAAGGAGCAGTTCGACGACGGGGGTTTCATAGAGAAGCTAATCGAGCGAATTGACGAAAAGTTCGAGCAGTTGAACGGAGATAA
>CAZENJ010000096.1:5305-7642 GCA_964513485.1 uncultured Thermotogae bacterium
TCCCTCAGACCACCGAGGGTCAATCTAGTTCCGCGGTAATCCCGGCGGGCGAGAGTCCCGGATGGGCAGTCCCGGATTCTCTGAAAGGGCGGTGGGAATTCAGGAAAGGCAATACTATCTATCGAACCCCTGAAATTCTAGAGGAGTTACAAAAGCAGGGTCGACAAATCGACCTCTTCATCCACGATAGCGAGCATTCCTTCGAAGCAATGATGATAGAGTTTTCCCTTGCCTGGAAGCACCTCAAGCCCGGAGGCTTTCTCCTCGCTGATAACGTCGATTTCAGCTCCGCCTTCGACCACTTCGCGGAGGCAAAGGGGTTGAAAAAGTACTCACTTGGGAATATGGGCCTACTGAAAAAAGAATAACGCCGTCCTGTAGTTGACAATCGATCTACGGCTTTTCCTGGCAGACGGGGCAGATGTAGGAGCTACGCCCGGAGACTTTGATCTTTTCAATTTCTCCCCCGCACTTAGGGCACTCTCCGCCTTTCTTTCGGTGGGTAATGAGAAAGTTGGAGGGCATCCGCTCAGGGTCGACCTCTGATTCTATGGCCTCATCCAGTATTACCGGGATGGCAGAGAAAACCTTACGAAGTTCCTCTTTCGATAGATCCTTCGCCCTCAATTTAGGATGAATCCCCGTTTTGAACAAGATCTCGTCGGAGTAGATATTCCCGATACCCGCTATAAGTTCCTGATTCATCAGAGCGGATTTTATCATCGCTCTGCTGCCTTTCAGACTTTCTTTAAAGCTTTCGAAGTCCAGTTCAACCGACATTGCATCAGGACCTAGACCTTTTTTCTTAACGAAATTATCGGTGTTGTTAACCAGTTGTAGCTGGCCCAGCTTTCTCTGGCAATCGTAGGCCAGTTTGTAGCCGTTGGTAAACTTGTAAAGCACCCTAATATGTCCCGGTGCTTCCTCTTCGTTCTTGAAGTATTTCAGAAACCCGGTCATACCAAAGTGCATCATGACCCAACCATCGCTCGTCAGACCGGCGAATAGATGCTTACCGTGTCTCCGGGTGAAATAAAATTTCCGTCCGACCAGTCTAGACTTGAGTCCTTCCGGGCTAGTTTTCTTAAGTATTCTCTCTGCCCCTCTTACCTCTACATCCTTTATCTCCTGATCGAGAGCATTAGATTCCAAATATCTTCGAAATACTTCAACGTCAGGAAGTTCTGGCATAATTGACCTCCATCATCCTGGAATCTGATGATAACTGATCGTTTAACTCTCCTCGAGCTCTATATCACCAATTCTTCCCTCGAGAAACTCGACGAATTCTTCCTCGTCCAGGACGGGAACTCCCAGCTCCTCGGCGTCGTCCAGCTTGGAACCGGCGCCCGGTCCGGCGACGACGTAATCCGTATTGCCGCTGACGCCCGCTTCTGGTCCAACGGTCCAGACTGCCGGTAAATACGAAGGTGAGGCCGTCCAGAGGAGATTCTTTTTCCTCACTCAGCGGGTTACTTAGCGTAATTCCAGCATCGAGAAGGTTCTCGATCAATTCCCGGTTTTCGGAAGCAGAGAAGAAGCCGACGATGCTCCTCGCAACTTCCGGACCGATCTCGTTTATCCTCTGCAGGTCCTCTTCCGTAGCTTCCATCAGATCCTCCGGGGTGGAATAGTTACTGGAGAGAACCCGGGACAGGTGCTCGCCCACTTCCGGTATCCCCAGGGCGTACAAAAACCGTGACAGTGTCTGGTCTTTGCTCTCCTCTAACTCGTCCAGCAGGTTCTGCGACGATTTCTCGGCGAACCGCTCCAGCGACAGCAGGTCGTCTTTCTCCAGACTGTAGAGGTCGTCGAGACTTTCCACGAGACCGGTCTCGATAAACTGCTCGGCGATTTTGTCCCCCAGGCCCTCGATGTCCATCCCTCCCCGGGAGGCGAAGTGGATCAAGCGTTCCCGTACCTGGGCGGGACAGCTGGCGTTCGTACAGTAGGCGTGCTGTTTGTCGTCGGAGATCACGACGTCTGAGCCACAGACCGGGCAGCTATCGGGCATCGTAAATTTCTGCTCTGACCCGTCCCGTTCCTCGGGTAGCGATTTTACGACCTGAGGAATCACGTCCCCGGCCCGTTCTACCAGAACTTTGTCCCCGATCCTGATATCCTTCTTCTCGACTTCGCTCTGGTTGTGCATGGAAGCCCGCTTTACCTCCACGCCTCCTATCTGTACCGGTTCCAGGTGTGCTATTGGAGTCAAAGATCCCGTTCTGCCGACCTGGGCTCGAATATCCCTGACCTCGGAAGTGCCCCGGAGGGGCTGAAATTTGTAGGCCAGCGCCCAGCGTGGGTCCCTTTCCCGGGAACCCATAACATCCTGCT
>CAZENJ010000097.1:0-7510 GCA_964513485.1 uncultured Thermotogae bacterium
TTTCGATTTTTCAAGCAAAAATGGTTGGGAGTAAGAAGAGCTTCAAGGAATAACGAGAGATTATTTGCGCGCAAGAATTAGCGAGATCGTCGGCGGTCAGAGCTCTTTTTCCATTATTTCGATCACCGGACTTAGGACGTTAAACAACTCCGCCGTTCCCCGGGCGTCCCGGAGGCAGTACTTGCCTATCTCTTCGATCCTGCCTTCACGATAAGCCTTGCCGACTTCGGACCCCTGCATATTTTCCTTGGGCGAGTCTACACCCGCCTGCCGGCACCAGAAATCCAGGGACTCCAGGTCGCGGGCCCCGAAAAAACTTACTACCTCCGCGAGATCGCAGTGACGGTTGAAACTGTAGCGATAAGGGGAGAAACTCCTCGAGGGTTCTATGCCGAGAATCGCAGATCTAAGCATCAAAAAGGGGCCGTCGAAAGAGCGCCCGTTGTAAGTAATAAGGCGGCTTACGCCCCGAGAGATATAGCGCCAGAACTCTGCCAGCATCCGGGACTCGCTCCCCCGGTATATCATCGAACCGTCCTTCGACTCCTCCCATTCATCAGTGGTCTCGCAGTCTTCGGTTTTTTCCAGCAGGACGCCCCCCTTTTCTTCTTCCGGGCGCCACAGACCTATGGCAATGATTCTTCCGGTTCCGGGGTTTAACGAGAGTTTCTGCCTGACCTCCTCTTCTGTCTTTTTTTCCCTTCCCCTCTTTTGCAGGTATTCCCGGACTTCTTCGTCCAGTTGGTCCCATTCTTGACCGACAGTCTCGATATCAACAGCTAGCGGCGATAAACTCATAGTTAGCCTCCTGTCGTAATTTTTACAAACTATTTTCTGGATCCAGCAATATTGCCTATACCCAGTTTCTTTGCTTAAAGTTTAACTGAAAAGATCGCTAACAAAAATAAGAGTTGCATGGCTTACCCTTAGCTGTTTACCCTATATTCAGGTCGGTTTGCGCCGGAAAGATGGATATTAAAATTCACACAGAAGGAGAGATACTATGAAGCTTGAAAATTTTGTCTCTGTCAATCAGCTGGAAGAAGATGATTTCTGGGAGATAATGGAAACTGCCGGCAGTTTGAAACGGGATCTCCGCTCGGGCAAGGAGCACAGGGTCCTGCCAAATAAGACTCTGGGCATGGTTTTTCTCAAACCGTCACTCAGAACGAGGGTCTCTTTTGAAGTCGGGATGACTCAGATGGGCGGTCACGCCGTATATCTCGGTCCGGACGATATAAAGCTGGGTGAGAGGGAGACGACGGAAGATATCGGCCTGGTTCTCTCTCGTTACGTGGACGGGATCATGGCCAGAGTATTCGAACACGAGGTCATTGAAGCGCTGGCGAAGTACTCCTCGGTTCCCGTGGTGAACGGGCTGACGGATTTTCTCCACCCGTGTCAGGCACTTGCCGATTTCTTCACCATTTACGAGAGCAAGCGAAGGCTGTCCGGGCTAAAGCTGGCTTTCGTTGGTGACGGAAACAACGTTGCCCATTCGTTGAT
Source organism: uncultured Thermotogae bacterium (assembly GCA_964513485.1). Lineage (GTDB taxonomy): Bacteria > Bipolaricaulota > Bipolaricaulia > M55B111 > M55B111 > JAGXLP01. Next base: position 1,507 of record CAZENJ010000097.1, read on the forward strand.
CAACGCCTCCGGTCTGGTCGGCGTCGACTTTGCAATTGCCTGCCCGGAAGGTTACGAACCGGACGATGCCGTAGTGAGCCGGGCCAGGAAATCGACGGAAGTAGAGATTTGCTATAAACCGGAGGAGGCCGTAAAGGGCGCGGACGTAATTTATACGGACGTCTGGGCCAGCATGGGAGAGGAAGACGTGGCCGGTCAGAAGAAAGGGAGCTTCGACGGTTTCAGGGTCGATAGCGAACTGCTGGAGGTTGCCGGGCCGGATACGATCGTCATGCACTGCCTCCCGGCACATTACGACGAGGAGATAGCTCGGGAAGTGGCCCACGGTCCCAGCTCCGTGATCTTCGAGCAGGCGGAGAACAGAATGCACGCTCAGAAGGCCCTGCTGGCACTGTTGATGAATCAATAACATAATGGAACTGCGGGCTCTGTTGCATCGAATTCGGGGAAGAAAGCAGCTTTTCCAGGTATACGCGAACATAACTTATTCGACCCCGGAAAGCTGCCTGGAACACCACGGGAAGATCGTTCCCGACGAAAAGGAGGTTCCGGAGCCGGCCGAATGCGATTTCGAAGTTCTATCCTTCCCTGTCGGCGAACTGTCCCACTATCGGGAAAAGAAAGAGAGGATGGAGGAACTCGCCGAAAGGGAGGTAGAACGAAGAGAACTTTTTCGGGAGGGGGAAGAAGCAATCGAACGGGAGGATTTCGAGGCAGGGATAGAGCTTTTCGAGCGTTCGGTTAAAATCGACGTATTCCTCCCCGAAATAGAATCCTTCGCGGGGGAGCAGGGCGAGGAAATCCCGCCCGAGCCTTCGCAGAGGTTGAAGGAAATATTCGTTCTGGGTTATAAGGAAAAGTTCGGCCAGAAAAGATACGAGAGGTTGCCGGAAAAGATGCGGGAAGATAGGAAAGAAGCCGGAGTGGAGAAGATAAGAGAACTCTTCGGTTAGGCAGGGGGGCGGGTATATGGAACCTCTGTTTAAAAGAAGCGATAAAGTAATCCTGTTTGTCGCGATCTCTCTCGGTACTATTGCGCTCCTTCACCCGCATCTCGCGGCCTTGCTCGGCCGAGATTCGGGGGGAGGGAGACTGCAGGAATTTAACGGGAAACCGGTAGAACTCGGGGAGACGGAAGTCCTGACCCCCGAACTGGTGCAAACGGAGCCAAAGCTGGACTTAAACTCCGCCGGAGCGGAGCGACTTGAGGCCCTGCCCGGGGTCGGTCCGGTGCTGGCGGAACGGATCGTCTTTCACAGAAGAAAGCTGGGACAGTTCTCCTCTCCCTCCGAGCTGACCGAAGTTGACGGTATCGGTCCGGCCACCCTGAAAAAGATAAAGAAGCGCGTAAGGGTGGAAGGCTAAGAAATAGTTTTTATACCTTTCTCGTAGCCGTTAGTATCTCCATTTCGTCGGAGAGGTCCTCCGCCCGGTCGGAGATTTCTACCAGGGTTTCCAGGTACTGGCGCAGCAATATCTTTTCGGATAGGTCCAGGCGTTCGAGCTGGAAAAGTTCCTGGATAAAGTCACGCTCCCGGTCGTCTATCTCTCCTTCTAACTCCTCGATCGATTCCGTGAACTGGAGCACTTCTCCGTTCCCTCCGAAGAGGCATTCCAGGCCCTTTTTGACTTCCGTAACGATTTCAACTGAAAGGTCGACTATTTCTTCCGTGAGCGGTACCAGTTCTTTCGGTGGTTCTATGCGCTGCAGCAGGGTAAAGTCCATCGCTGCCTCGGCGGCGTTGGCGAGTTTATCCGTCCGCTCGATGATATCGAGAAGCGGTCGCCTGGAACGGGCAAGCAGAGCGCCGTTAATCAATTTCATCTCTATTTCCCGGCGGAGATCGTCGGCCTCCCCTTCGAGGTTGTGCGTTTCCAGAGCCAGTTCGTTCGCTCGCTCTAGATCGTTCTCGTCCACCCAGAGACACATACCTTCCTGAAATTTTTTCAGGGTCTCCTCTACCAGGCCGACGTGGCGCTGGATCATTTCGTGTACCTCCGATTCGGCCTTCCAGAGACCCTCGAAAATACCCATGCTTGATCACCCGATTAATTCTATATATTTTTTCAAATAATTGCAAAATAATTGCGTCGGGATAGAGATCTAAGTTTTTGACCGGCCGTATTTTTATCCAGGAGGGTTACCCTCCCCAGAATTCGCCGCCGGCTCTGTCGATGAGGAAGAAGACCAGGCCAACGACGACGATCAAAAGGACGCTCAAAGCGGAAGCACTGCCGAATGCCCTGGCTCCGATCAATTCGTATATCGCGATCGGAACCGTCTTGACTCTCGGTCGAACGAGCATGATGGTGGCACTCATTTCACCCATTGATATTGCAAAGGCAAAGGCCAGACCGGCCAGCAGGGATCCACGGATAATCGGCAATTCGACTCTCCAGAATATCTGCCATCTATTTCCCCCGGCCAGCTGGGCGGATTCGATTAGCTCTCCCTGCAGACTCTTCAGGCCCGGAACCAGAGTTCTGATAAAAAATGGATAAGCCAGTATTGCGTGGACTACTACGATGACGGTGAATCTCGGCAGAAAAGAGAAAGGGCCGTAGACGAAAACTTCGAGAAAGGCGAAGCCCAGCGCCACTGATGAAACGCCGAGGGGCAGCATTGCCAGAGCATCAAATATTTTACTTCCTTTCAAGCCACCCCGGGCCAGAAAATAGGCCAACGGGACCCCAATTAGAGCACTCAACAGGGAAGCACCCAGTGCGAACAACAGGCTGTTCTGAATTGCCCCGATCGGGACCGCTCCGATCAGGGCCTCGTATCCGGTGGAAAGGATCTGTTCGTACCACTGCAGCGTGAAAGTTCCTGCCTTGCTGAAGGAGTGATAGATCACCCCGAACAGGGGCCCGAGAAACAGTATGGCCCCGAGGCAGGCGGAGAAAAAGACGAATAACTTTCCCCTGTCGAAACCGTTCCGAAAGAGCTTTTCCCGTTCTCTACTGCCCTCCGATAGAATTTCTACGGAAAACCTGCTTTCCAGCCTCAGGTAGAGGTAGGTAAAAGTAAGGGAGAAGAATATTTCTACCAGGGCCAGGGCCGCTCCCAGCCTGTATTCCCCCAGCGTCTGGACCAGAGTGTAGATTTCGACTTCGATCGTGGCGAACTGGGCCCCACCCAGGGTAAGGACGATGGGGAAGCTGAGAAAGCAAAAAATGAAAACCAGCGCGGAGCTGGCGGCCAGCCCCGGTGTCAGCAGGGGCAGTAATATTTTCCGAAAAATCGTCCACCGCCCCGCCCCGGCAATTGCGGCGCTTTCCTCGTAGGAAGGATCGATATCGCTCCACCGGGCCTCGACCATCCTGGTCACTATCGGGGCATTGTAGAAAGCGTGTGCCAGGACGATGCCCCGGAGAGAATAGAGAATTCTTAGCGGGGGGTTATCGAGCGAGAAGAGGTTCATCAAAATTCGGTTCAAGAAACCGTTATTGCCGAAAAACACCAGAAAACCTGAGACAACGGTGATGGCAGGCAGAACGAAAGGAACCGCCGTCAGAGAGCGGAGCAGCTCTCGCCCCCGGAACTGATAGCGACTGAGGATCCAGGCCCCGGTCAAGCCGATGACGAGCGAAAGCAGCGTGCTGTAGATTGCCTGGGCCGTCGTAAATCTTATCACGTCCCAGTAATAAGGGTCGGAAAGAAGATCTAATAGCGGTTGAGGGCTGATATTCCCTTCCAGCCATATCCCTTCTCCCAGCAAATTTGCCAGGGGCAGGTAGAAAAAGAATAGTAAAAGGACGGCCGGCGGGAACAGTAAAAGTATCTTTCTCATTCTTCTTCGTAATCCTCAACCGCTATTCTTCAAACCTAAGTCGTGCGATGACCTTCCTTTATCCGTTCTTACTTGATCGCCCGGCTCCACTCCCGCAGCCACCGAGCTTCGTTTTCCGCAATTTTGGCCAGAGGAACTTCGACCGGATTCGGCGGCCTGACCGCGTACTGGTAAAATTCGATCGGCAGTTCCGCCTTCCGGTTGGCCGGAAACATCCATTCAGTTGTCGGTATCTTTGCCTGTATCTCCGGAGATAGTAGCAGGTTCAAAAACTTCCTGGCCCATTCCTTTTCCTCGGAACTCTTAACTATTCCCGCCCCGTAAATGTTCGAATAGCCTTCGTTGTTCAGTAAGAGCACTTTCTGGTTCGCGTCGCCCTCCGCTATCACGCTGTAAGCGGTATCGGTCGAGAAACTGACCACCATTGGTGCTTCGCCGTTTAGGAATATTTCGTAGGCTTCGCTCCAGCCCCCGGCTATCGTCAGCACGCTTGGCAAAAGTCGCTTCCAGTAGTCAAGATAATTTTCCCCATAGTGTTTTATCGTCCAGAGAAGAAAAGAGTATCCCGGAGAGGAAGTCCGGGGGTCCTCCAGGATCAATTTCTTCCGATAACGGGGCTCAGTCAGCTCCTCGAAAGTCGTGGGTACTTCTGAAGTCTTGATTTTGTCCTGATTGTAAACCAGAGTAATATAGCCAAATTCGTACGGCACCAGCCGTAACCGCTCGTCGAAAAATAGTCTATCCGGAACGGAGGAAAGCTCCGGGATTTCGGGTTTATCCAGAGGTAAAAATAGGTCCTCCCCCAGCGCGAGCGGAGCGTCGTTCCTCTCTACCCCGATGAATACGTCTGCTTCGATCTTACCTGCCCGCTTCTCCCGTTTTAAGCGGGAGAGCATCTGTCGGGAGTCGCCCGTCGCGACGAACTGTAATTCCACGTCGTAGCGTTCTTCCCATTCCTGCTTTAGCGCCGGTGCCAGACCGTAGGATACCAGCGAATCGTAGGTGTAAACGACCAGTTTTTTGTCGCCCTGCGCCGCTCTGGCCCGGGGCGTCGTGGTGATTAGGGCAGTAGCCGATAGAAGCAGGCCTAAAGCCAGCAGCACAGAACAGGCTCTGAAAAACGCTTTACTTCTAAGAGTGTACATACTCACCCTCCTTGTGGCTCAATAATTGATATCGACTGGAGGGGAGTTTCACTGCCTGAAGAGAAGCTGAGAGTGGATAAATTCCTTCGCCGGCATTATCCGGTTCAGGTTCTAAGGGTCGAGGGTCTTACCTCCTCTCAGCCCGACAGTCGAGCTCCCCTTTTAGCAATCTAAGAGTAAATCAAGCTCCCCGAAGATTCAACTGTCGCATCCGATAAGACCTGAAGAGGCGGTCCAGGCTGGAGAGTAAAAGGTCAAAATTAATTTGGTTTCCCCGGGGCACGTCTCTTGAGTGGTTACTTGACAATTAAGTACCGGAATTTCCCCTATCCCTGCCGAATTCCGATAATCGATCCCAGAAACCGTCGTGGACGGGCCCGGTAAGAGTTTTCTCGCCTTTCTCCGTTTCGAGAGTGACCCCTTTTTCGCCCTTTACCTTACCGATCATCTCGACGGGAAGTCCTGCAGCGCGGGCTTCAGCAAGAAATTCCTCGTCGGATTCCGGTGATACGACCCCGATCCCGGAGCCAATACTGGTTATTTTCAGGCGGTCCAGGTTCAGTTCCCGGCAGATTCGGTCCACGTTTCGGTTGGCCGAAATTTTGGACCTTACGATCCTGGCGCCGAGATCTTTCCCGGATAAAAGTTCCTGTAGTCCTCCCAGTAGTCCACCTTCAGCGATATCGTGGAGCGCTTTAACTCCCGGCAGGGAAGCCAGAAATGAGAGATCGCTGGTTGGAGTAATTTCGTCGAATCTCTGCTTCACTTCGAAGAGTACCTCCCCGGATACCATTTTCGAAAGCTTGTCTGGATAGTAGAAGGCGAAGATTGCCGTGGCTTCCAGTCCGAGCCTGTTTAATACGTAGATCCTATCTCCTGGAACGAGTCCTCCGGGGAGGAGGTGGCCCTTTCTTCCGATTCCCATTGCCGTACCAGCCCCGACTATTGGGAAAGACGATCCGGAGTAACGTCCGGTATGACCACCGACTATAGAGATCTCGTTGCGCTTTGCCTCTTCCGTAAAACCCAGCCAGATCCTTTCAAACGTCTGATTGCTGGTTTCCGGGG
>CAZENJ010000098.1:0-7351 GCA_964513485.1 uncultured Thermotogae bacterium
CGTTGTAAAGTTCCTGAACCTGTGCCTGTAGTTCCTCGATGTGCTGTGCGAGTTCCTTGTCATCCATCATAAGTGTTTCCTCCATCAGTTCTCACCTCTATCTATTTGGAGTTCTTCGAGGTTGTAGCCGACCTTTTCACCTGTGAAGGCTTGATACTCTCTTGCTCCGGCTTTAACCAGTTCCTCGAACTCTATTCTTTCTGCGATGTTTCCGATTGTTTTCCGGTCAGGTTCTTTCGCTGGAACTCGGTCAAGCCAGTCTGTGCCGCTGCTTCTTCTGTGGTCGTCTCTAAGCCTTCGTAGTCTTTCACTTGTGTCCTCATACATTCTCTCGTTCGCAAGTGGAACGATTACTTGTCGTAGAGGACTATCAATGTTTGCTACTCCGCCTAGTTCTCTGATTTTTTCTTGAATTTTTTCGTCCGTTCGGGCTAGTTTTGAGTCGAGTGCCATTCTTTGTTTGTCACCTTTTGTAAAAAGTAAATAGATAACAAGGCTTTTAAACCCTGTTACCTGTCGTATACTTCATCCATTTTCTGTGATACGGATTTTGGTTCGGGGTCTCTACTGTATTTCTCACATAGGCTTGTCCCTATTTCCATACCTATTTCCTTGTTGTCGGGTATACGGGTGATTTCCTCCCGTGTCTCCGCTTCTACTACATCTCCTTCAAGGTTGCGTGTCTTTGAAGTCTTCACGGCTGTGAAAACAAGTTCTCCTGTGTCGCCGTCTTTAGCCATCTCCACGTCATCGTAGTCTTCCATGTAAATCACTGCTCCTCGATTCTCGGTGCGAGAACAAACGTCAGGTTTTCACGGTCTGCTTCGTGTGTCATCTCCATCGGGAAGTCCTCACCCATCTTCACCGTTACTTTGTCGCACGGTTCAAGGCTTCTAAACATTTTCTCCGCCTTGTTCAAGTAGTCAAGTGCGAACATACTCTGTGCGGACTCTGGTGTTTCTTCTTCCTCGTCTGCTTCTGCTAGGTTCTCTACGTTTTCCAGCTCGAAACTGGATTCTATACTCATTTGGTCGCCTCCTGCCTCAAATTCAAGTGTGCTGTCATCGTTGAAGGTGATTGTGGTGCTGTCACTTGCTACTGCCAGTTTCTTAACCATCGTCTTGAATTGGTCGGTTGTCAGGTCTCCGCCTATTCTGAAGTCGTCAAGTGCGTCCATACTTGGGATGTCGTCTGTTGAAAGGTTCAGAATCGGCAGTTCAAACCTGTCGCTTCCTTCTGTTAATACTAACTGGTTTTCGTCTACTGTGAATGTGATTTCTTCGTCAAACAGGTTTACGATTGCTGAAAGGTTTTCAAGGTCTACACCGATAAGCAGTCCTTCTTCTCCTTCTTCTGTCAGGTGTTCGTATTCTTCGTCTTCAGGGTTTACTTCGTAGTCCTCGAAACTTGATTCAGGGACTTCTAGGTTAATCATTCCTACCATCGCTGGGTCTGCTGTTGTCACCTCCAAGCCGTCTTCTGTGAAGCGTAGGATGGCTTCGCTTATCAGGTTTGACATTTTGTCGAATAGTTCGTCTGTGTGGTCTGCGTTTAGGGTTGTTTCCATTTGTGTATCAAGCCTCGTGTGTATGTTTTAGGTGTAAACTTTTAAAAGGCTGTTTCTATGTCTACGCCTTCGATTTCTCTGATTTTCTCAAGTGCCTTTGTCGGTTCTATCTTGTCGTCATCTACTTTTAGTCTTGCCTTATATTCCATATTTTTCACCTTTCTTGTATGCTTACTTCTCCTCCTTTTTCGTTTGTTTCTATTGCTTCTATACTGTAAACTCCTTTACCTATCGGGTAATATCTTCTCGCCCATTCTTCAAGGACATTTTCGTCATCTGTCATTCCTGTGTTATTTTTCATTTCCTCGATTTCTTCTGGTGTGAATCTGTGCGTGTGTGTCGTAGCTCTCATAAAGCACGGACGGGAATTGAACACCGTCCTCCAACCAGTCGTGCTTCCGTTTCCATATTCTCTATTTCGTGTCGGATTGTCGAATCCTATGCCTGTCCAAGTGCCTCTTGAACTCTCTCGCTTTTATCAAGTAGTTCGTCTCTTGCTCTTGTATATGTCCTACCCGATTTGCTTGTTCTCTCCTTAAATGCTTCCTTTCTGTCTCCTACCGTGTTGTGTTCTCCTGAAAGGATTACTTCTCGTGCGTGGTAAAGGTTCTCATCTGTCTCGATGAGTTCGTTGGTAAGTTCGTGCCAAGTCTCATCTCCTATCTCTGCGTCAATTTCTTCTGCGTAGTCGTAGAGCTTGAAAGCTCTCATCAACGTTCTCAGGTTCACATCTTTCGTTGCTGAGGTCGTTACTTCTCTTATCCAGTCAGCTATTTCAAGCCTTGTCTCTTTGTCTATGTCGTGTTCCTGAACACCTTTCTCTGCTACTGCTCTTATCAGCTTTAGTCTTTGTTCGTAGGTGAACTGTAGCTCGTAGTAGAAGCACCTGTCTTGTAGGCTGTGGACGATTGGGTCGTCAGGCACTTTGTTGAAGCACATAATAATTCTGCCTGTGAACTCGAACTTTGCTGGTATATCCTCTCCGTGTTCGTTCTGGAGTTTGCTGGTGCTACTGTTCCATTCTACATATCTCTTGTCTGTTTCACTCCATGTCGCCTGTTTAAGGATTGCCAGTGCTTTCTTGTTGTTTATCAAGCCTTCGATGTCGTCAAGGAATAACACCTCCTGTTCTGAGTCACTTTCTACTTCCCACAACTTTTTGTAAAACTGGAAAGGTGGGCAGTAACCACTCTGTGTTTTGTAGCCATCAGCACCAAGCTCGTTGGTAAGAATTTTCTGAATCTGGTAACTTTTCCCGATTCCGTGCCTTGCGTTAATCATCAAGGCATCATGGTGTCCTTTGGCTATCGCCCTCACATAATGGTTGAAGAACTTGTAGAAGCTCTGAACTTCCTCTTCTTCATCTGTGCTTCCGTCACCGAAAAACTTCTCCATTTCCTGTTCTTTCTGTTGTTCTATCTCCTCGATGTATTGTTCGTGTATCTCTCGTTCTTTGGCTTTGATTTCTTCCTCTGTCAGGTCTTCAGCTTTTTGTTCTATCCTATCCTCTGCATCCATCAAGCCTTCTACTTTATCCCTGATTTTACTCCAGTTCTCTGCCTCTGTCAGTTCTTTATCAAGTATGCTCTCGAAGTCTATCCTTGAAGGGTCTACGTTCCTAGCCTTTGCGTATTCTTCTGCGTTTGTTTTCAGGAGTTCCTTGTTTGTCTTCATAGTATTGTATTACCTCGTAAACCTTTTAAACCTCAAGCATTTCTTGTAGCTCGAAACTTTTCTGCCTAAGCTCTTCGATTTTGTCTGAGTCCGCTCTTTCATCGAATATATCTGTGTATATTTGTCTGCGTCTTCTGTCTCTTCTTGCCATTTGCTGTCTGTCACCTTTCTTCAGGTATAGCTCTTTTTTAATCATCTCGAATATGAACTCGGCTTCCTGCTGTGAATACTGGTCGCCTAAGTAGTCTTCCACAAACTGCTCAATATTTGAGACTTCTTGTATTACTGCCTCCGTAAACACTGCGGAGAAGTTCACTCCGTATTGTTCTCCTGCCTGTAACACATTTTCAGGGATGGTAACTGTTTTCTTTCGTTTTCTGTCGTCTTTGTCTACATCTACTCCTGCCGCTTCCGGTTCTTTAACCACCCATTTCTGTGTTTCAGGGACTTGTTCTATCCGTCCGAAGTCGTGTAGTTCCTCCCAGTATTTTTCTACTACTGTGTATCCTGCTACTGTCTTGATTATCCTTTTTATTTCATCTGCTTGTATTTCCCCGTCATCGCTTTCCTCCCAACACTTCTTGTGTATTTCGTTTAGGTATTGGATAAATTCTTTTGTCATCTTTTTTTAAACACTCGTTGTTATTTTTTGAGATTTTGGCATAGTATTTAACACACACACAGTATTTTCCACAACTTTATAAAGGTTAATACCGTCAAGTTTTTAAAGGTCGGCATACATTTTTTGTAGTTCTGCCTCTGATTTTATCATACAGTTCTCTACATCGGTTTCCTGTCTCGCCTCTTGATTCTTCCTTATTTTATCTTTATTTTTCATCTTTATCCCACACACCTACTATTTTTTCGTTGTGAAATTTTAACCTCTTTTTTCTTGTTTCGTCCGTGTAGTATTTGCTTATCTTAATTTCAACGGTTTCTTCGCTGTTTTCAAGTTCTTCTACTGAGAACATTTCGTGTCCGTAGGCTATTTCTAAATGCTCTCTTATTTTTTGTAGTCTTTCTTCTGCTTTCATTCTGCTAACCTCTTAAATCGTGGTTCTCGTAGTTTACCGTTTTTACTTCTCTCTAAATAGCTTACTTCTACTTCTGCCTCTGAATTGTCCTCGATTTCCTGCCTAACCTGTTTACTTACCCTACCGTTCACGGTCAGTCTATGGTTGTCATCGTGGTCGTCTTCACCGATTACCGTGATTCCTTTGTTATGTTCTTCGTAGTCTCTTGCTGTTATGATTGTATCCTTAATGTTTTTAACCTTTCGCCAAGTCGGTGTCCTACCAACTGGGTATTGTGTTTCAGGTTTTTTCAGGATTACACCTTCCATCTTCTTATCTAATACTTCTTCCCAACCTTTTTCAAGGCTTTCGTATCTCTTGCTTACAAACACTTCTTCGCCTAAGCCGTTTACAACAGTCTTTAACAGTTCTCTCCTTTCGTTTAACGGCATATCTTTTACTGATTCGCCTTTGTATTTGATTATGTCAAATGCTACAAACTGTGCGGGGTATTGCTTCATCTTCATTTTTTCTTTGAAGTTCATTTTTCCGCTTTGTCTTACTACTGGTGTGCCTCCATCTCTTTTCTGTAATACATTTTTGTTGCCGTGTGGGTGTAGGTCGTCTGTTACTATAGTCTCTCCGTCTAATACTGTGCCTTCAGGTAAAGCTACTTCGTCCGTTATATCGGGGAAATGCCTTGTTTTCTCTGTTCCTCTCTTGTTGTAGAGTTTTACGCCTTCTCCCGTGTTTAGAAGGAATTGTCGTGTGCCATCGTATTTCAGTTCTACCTTCCAGTCGGTTGGTGCGTTTTCTTTTTTGCTTTGTTTGGGTTGTGCGTATTCTTCTATCATAATATAACCTCTTGTTTAAGTTTTTTAAGTGTGTTTAAGCCTGTGGCAGTTCGCACATAGCAGTTCGCATTTTTTAATTTCTTCTTCGATTTTTTGGTTTGGTTTCCCTAACTGAACTAACTCTGAAATTCCTGCTTCTTTTTGTTCTTCGTTTTTGTGGTGGTATTCTAATAGGTCGGGGTGTCTGTCTTCGCCACATTCTTTACACTCTGATTTTTTCTTCTTGTTTCTAACATATTTTCTTGCTCGTTGTCGTCTTTTTTTGTTGTTTTCTCTTAATTTTTCTCTTACTTCATCTCTGTTTCTGTGGTAATACCTTGTGCTTCTCGGCATTTTTTTCCATTCTTCTTGTGTTATGTCTAAGTGTTCAGGTATTTCTTCAAGTGATTTCTGTTCTTTAGTTCCAAGTCCTGCCTTATTTTTTGCCTTGTTCCAACTTCCTAACTTCTCTGAAATTGTTGAATCTGAAGGGCTTATTTCTAATTCTCTGTATTCTTTTCTTGAAGGGCTGTGTCCTATTTTTGATTTTGCTTCTTGTAAAGCCTCAATACAGTCTTCTTCTGTATATACCATATTTTACTTCTGGTTTTTCACATTCTTATGTTGTGCGGTGTGGTAAAAAATAAAAAATAATGAACACCGCTTCTTGACTACCAAGACGGCTTAATAAGGTGGTCTTTCTGCTTTTACTTCTGCTACATCTGGATACTCCATTTCTGCGTGTTCAAGGTCTTCTATTTCTTCCTTCCTTAACTGGATAATGATTTCTTCCGCCTCCATAAAGTTGTCTACTGCTAAGACTTCTTCTCTGTCTTCTGAGGTTATCCAGTAATAGCCGTCACTTCCGTCATTCACTATGTCGGTTGTTCTTACATCTACACATTTCATTTCTTCGTCATAAGTGGTTTCCTGCCAATATTTCTGGTCTGCGTGTAACCTGTAACTCATTCTATCACCTCGTTGAAGTTGTCTTGTGCTTTTTCAAAACAGTCTGCGTGGACGGTTTTTATCACACTTCCGTATTTGACTTGTCCTGTCCATTCTTCTTCTCCTTCACGGATTACGGCTTCTCCGTGTTGTGCGTCTGCTATTTCGTCACCGTCTTCGATTTCTTCTCCACAAAAAAGGCAGTCCATCTTTAAAGCACCGCCTCCAGTTTGTCTTCTGCTTCCTGTTGCTCTGCTTCCTCCTGCTTTGTCTCTACATCAAGTTCTTCGCCGTTCATCTTCTTCTGGATTGCGTCCTCGATTTTCTCTCTTTGGTCGTTCACTATGTTGTCGGCTTGATTGTTTTCTTCTACTTTCTCGATAAAGGATTCGGCTTTTTCTTGAAGGTTCTCATTAAGTTCCTCCATATTTACTTCTGCTGTTTCAAATCCTTCTGGATACACCATCTGCGACAACCATAAGCCTCTGCTGTCACTCCACATCGCATATAGGTTTTCGCTTGTGGACGGTGCGTATTTCATCAGGATAACTTTGTCCTGTGATTGTAGTGCGTAGTGGACGATACTGTATTCCAGTTCGTTGTCTTCGTTCGGTGTTAGGTGATAAGCCTTTTTGTCAATTTTTGCTAGGTCAAGGTCTTCTCTGTCGATTACTTTCTGAACATTAAAGCTGTCGCTAAGAGCTGTTTTCTTGATTTCGTCTAGTTCTCCTCTGTCGAATACTACTTCTTCTTCTCCTATTTCTACTGCTCTCGCACATCCGTAGTGACTACTGGCTACTGCTTCTCCTGTTTCGTCATCTACATACTGTTGGCTTACTGGATTACCTGTCTCTGGATTTCTAAGACTGAATGAAAGACTGTCTCGTCCTTTGGTGCTGTTGAGTCCTATCTCTATGTCGAAACTTCCGCTTCCTGTGTTGAAACTTCCTTCGCCGTTCCTCCATTTACTCGCCATTTATGGTTCACCTTCGTATAGTGTTGGTTCTTCTTGGTTTTCGCCGTTGTCGGCTAGTTTCCGTAGGTTTTCGTCTTGTCGTGCTTGTCGTTCGTAGAGTTGTTCCATTTGTGGTTGTCGCCTCCTTGTATTAAACACATTTGTGTTTAACCTTTTTAAACCTGTCGCCTATATGTGAAAGAGAACAGTCAAGGAATTATCTTAACTGCTCTGCCTTGTCTTTGTGTTCGTCAAGTTTCCGCTTTACTTCATCTACTGGGATTCCGTTTTCTATTGCTTCTCTTGTTACCCAGTCAAGTTTTACTTCTAGGTCTTCTGTGGTTTCGGGGCTGTCGCCTCT
>CAZENJ010000099.1:0-4126 GCA_964513485.1 uncultured Thermotogae bacterium
TGTCTTGCCCTTTACGAGCTCTCAAGCGCAACACGTCATCGTGATCAGCTGCCAGGACCGTGAGCCCGCTTAAGATGAGCAAACTGGATAGAATAAGTATTGCCGTTATTTTTGACGCGTGTAGATTTGAATTCTTTTTCATTACAGCCTCCCATTTAAAGTGTGGTAAGTTGGTAAATGAAAACTTTGACCTGGAAGCTCATAAAAGTAGTTTTCAGTAGCTAGCTTAATTTGCAGTAGAGATATCACCTCCTGAGTTTAGTCTCTCGTTCGGTGAAATTTATCGGAAAGATCGGTTTGTCGAGAACTGGAGAATAGTCCAAAGTCCGGGAAACGAAAAATTCTATCCAGGTTTCTTCGCTGCTTCGCGGAAAATTTTTTTTCGGTAAATCTTCCATATTCTATATTCTATTTATTTTCATGAGAAAAACAACCCGGGTTGATCCGAAAATTTTCCTTTTTGCTCAACTTCTCCTTTTAGCAAGCGCTCTGGTGCTTCGGTAAAAATACTGTCAATCTTGCAGCTGGCTATAAAGTCATTATAATAATTTGAAGCGGTGATTCAAGTTATGGGAAACAGTGTTTCCGACAAGGAAAAATCCACGATACTTTCCGTGGAACGTGCGGTAATTTTGCTGCGAAAGATAAGCCTGGGGGAAACCCCGGTTGGTGTGAGGGAGCTGGCCCGTTCGACCGGATATAACCCATCAACCGTTCAGAAGCTAATAAATTCACTTGAGGTTCAGGGTCTGGTTCGTCAGGACGAGGAGACGAGCAAGTACGAACTGGGAGTGGAAATCTTTCAACTGGGAGCCTCTCTGTTGAACCAACTCGACGTCCACGAAGTTGCCCGACCCCATTTACACCAATTAGTGCGAGAGACGGAGGAGAGTGCTTACCTGGCCCTGCTAACACCCGACCTAAAACGTTACGTGTTCATTGATAAAATAGAATCTACCCATCTTCTCCGCTGGACGGCGGACCTTGGAGCCTGGAGGCCCTTGAACTGTACTGCCGAAGGAAAGGCAGCGCTTGCCTATCTGCCGGACGAACACCTGGATAACCTGAAATCGGCGGGACTGTTCCGTGATACGACGCCGCGATCCATAACCGATACGGAAGAATTAAAAAGTCAACTTGGGGCCGTGCGGGAGAAAGGCTGGGCTTATTCCGACGAGGAATTTGCAGAGGGCGTAAGGGCGGTAGCAGCTCCGATATTTAATTATTCCGAGCGTGTTATTGGCGCGATAAGTATCGTCGGTCCGACTTTGAGGATGACGGACGAAGCGATCGTTAATTATGCCGAGGTCGTAAAGAACGAGGGAAGGGAAATTTCCCGGGAACTCGGCTTCCAGGAAGGAGAAGATAGATATGGCTGAGAGTTCTGTATTCTGGCGAGATCTAAAGAGTCCTCCTTTGAAAGTGGAAAGGGGGGAAGGTGTCTATCTCTACGACGCGGAGGGCAAGAGATACCTGGATGCAGCTTCCGGTGCGGCCGTCTGTTCACTCGGTCACGGTAACGGCGAAATCGCCGCGGCCCTGAAAGAACAGGCGGAAGAGCTGAACTATGCTCACATGTCCGGGTTCTTTTCGGAGCCTCTGGCGGATTGGACCGAAAAGCTGGTAACTGTTTCCCCCGCCGATTTGACGAAAGTTCATCCGGTATCGGGGGGATCGGAGGCAAATGAAACTGCAATTAAGCTGGCCAGAAAATATCATATCGAACGAGGAGACCAGAGAAAGTATAAAATTGTTTCCCGCAGTACGTCCTATCACGGGGCGACACTTGGTGCTCTGTCCTTGAGCGGAAAGACGAGCCGACAGGAACCGTACGCGCCCATGACCGCACCCAATCCGAAAATTTCTCCCGCCTACTGTTACAGATGTCCGTACGGGGAACGTCCCGAAACCTGTTCTCTGGAGTGTGCCGGGGATCTGGAACGGGCAATACTGCAGGAAGGTAAGGACACTGTGGCCGGGTTTATAGCGGAGCCTGTTTCGGGCTCGAGTGCCCCGGGAGTTCATCCTCCGGATAGATACTGGAAGCGGATCAGGAAGATCTGCAACAGATACGATGTATTGTTGATTGTCGATGAGGTTATGAGCGGCATGGGGCGGACAGGCAGGTGGTGGGCAATCCAGCACAGTGGAATAACTCCGGATATAATTTCTGCTTCGAAAGGACTCGGTGCCGGTTACACCCCGCTGGGTGGCGTGATAATTCACGATGACATTTACCGAACAGTAAAGAATGGGGACGGTAGCATGCACCACGGTTTTACTTACGGGGGCAACCCGGTCTCCGCGGCTGCCGGTTCGCGAGTAATTGATATCATGCGTCGGGATAACCTGGTGCAAAAGGCAAAAAATACCGGAGAAAAGTTATTGGCCCGGCTGAAGGATGCTTTTGCGGACCATCCAAACGTGGGTGAAATCAGGGGGAGAGGGTTGTTGATCGGGCTGGAGTTCGTCAGGGACGAAGACACCAGGAAACCTTTCGAAAGGGCAGAGGGCCTACCGGGGAGACTGCGCCGGGCTTGTCTGAACCGGGGAGTCCATATTTACCCCGGAGGAAGTCCGGCCAATGGAAGGAGAACGACTCAGATAATGATTGCCCCGCCATTTATCATTGGAGAAGAGCATGTCGACGAAATTATTGCAGCCCTCGCGGGTTCAATTGCGGAGGTGATCGACCACAAATGAGAAAGCTGGGGATCGACGCGGTGGAAACCGAAGCGGTTGATGAAGGTGTGGAGCGAAAGGTGGTTCGGGGAGAGAAACTGGAATTCGTTCAGTATTCTTACTAAGGTGGCTCCATGTTTCCCGTCCACCATCACCCTGCCGAACAGATTACGATCGTGGTAAAGGGAAAATTGAATTTACGTGGTGCTGAGGGCAGACCCGGCGAGCGGTTGACGGTGACTCCGGGTGAGCTGGTGATTATCCCTCCGAATCAGCCGCACGGCGCCTCCGTACCGTCCGGGTCCGAGAAGACGGTAACTTATAACTTCTTCTCCGGGATAAGGGAGGATATTCCCGGAAACGATAGCGAGCAAAGTCTTTCTTGAAATAAATCCTCATTATCATATAGTAAACTTTGAATTGGGGGTGGGAGATTCAATGGTCGGTAAAATACCGCGGGAGACTTTACAGGAAAAGGTATATGAGTCCATCAAGGATTCGATAGTTAAAAACGAGCTCATGCCGGGCGACGTACTCTCCATTGACGCACTGGCCGAGGATCTCGGCGTTAGCCCCACTCCGGTCCGCGAGGCCCTGGCCAAATTATCCGCCCAGGGTTTGGTAAAGAATGCCCGAAATAAAAAGGCCCGTGTCGCGCCGGTCACCAGGGAAGATGTACTGGAAATTTATGAAGTCAGAAAACTCCTGGAACCTTATGCAACTGGTATGGCAGCGGAGGAGATTGAAGCGGACCCTAAATTGAGAGCGGAGCTGGAAAAACTCCGGGACGTGGCCCTGGAGATCCAGCAGGCCGTTGAGGAAGGTTCGCTGGACTCCAAACATTATGAGAAAAATCTGGAGGTAGATCTCGGACTGGAGGAAACGATAGAGATGGCACTTGATGATACCCTCCTGAATAAAATACTGAATCAGGTAAGTAATCATTCCCTCAGAATCCGCTCCTTCACGGAAGCGAGTTCCAACAAAGACGCTCCAGAGATAGTCCTGACCAACAACGAGGAACACCTGAAGATCATCGAATCGATGCTGGAGCCCGATTTAGAAAAGGCCCGAGAGGCTGTCCGCACGCATCTCGAAAACGCCGAAAACAGGACCCTGGAGGTTCTGGAGCAGGCGACCTGACTTCCTCCCGTCCGGCCAGAAAAGCCCTCGATCCATCCCCAGCATTTTCCTTTTATCCCAACTTACCGGGTAGCCTCTGAGCCCAGGAGGAAAAACCGAATCCATTTTCCGCTTCTGGGGGATTGGAGATAATTCGACCGTTTGCCACGTGCTTGAGCCCTCGTTGTGGAAATAGTCTATATACGATATAGTATTTTTGTCGCTGGAGCACGAGGAAACGAGTCCGGAAGAGAATTCACGGGAGGTTTTGCATGAGCGCAGTTCGCAGGGAAGGGTCGCAGTTGCCCTTCGAAAAGTCCGA
>CAZENJ010000099.1:4157-7332 GCA_964513485.1 uncultured Thermotogae bacterium
CGGGATCAGTTCCTGGTCAATCGGAGTATTGACAGGCCCGGGGCCAGACAGAATACCTGGCTTGAGAAGGATATGATCAGGCCTTACGGCGAGGAATACGTCGATCACTACGTCAACTATCCCGAACCGAAACACCCGATCGACCGGTTGCTGGATAGTCTGCGCTCGGAAGGACTGGGAAGGGCCAGGATCGGGATGGAACTGGACGATTATTACTGTCGGGCATTTTATTACAAAAGGCTGGCAGAAGAGCTTTCCGAAGCCAGGATAGAGGACGGAACTCAGCTGGTTCCGCGGGTTTATCTCGAAAAGTCCGAAAGGGAAATTGCGTACATGAAGGAAGCGTCGAGAATCGTCGAAAAGGGAATGGAAGCCGCAGTAGAGACGATTGAGAAGGGAGTTAGGGAAAACGAAGTGGCGGCGGAGATTCTCCATACAATGGTGAAGAACGGTGGCTGTACCCCGTCTATCCCCCCGCTGCTCCAGACCACGACGGCACCACATATTACCTGGACGGATGCGCCGATAGGTCAGAACACTTCCGTTGCCGTGGAGATCGCGGGCTGTAAGGAAAGATATCACTCCCCGATTTGCAGAACCGTGATAGTTGCCGAAGAGGAGTCTCCCCTGGTACAGGAAGCCAGGGAAGTCTTCGCAAGGGGGATCGAGGCCCACATCAAGGCAATTGAGACCGTCGAGCCCGGTATCAGGGCAGAGGAAGTGGCAATCGAAGCGAATAAGGTGTTCGACGAACGCTCCTCTCGGATCGGTTATCCGGCAGGTCTGGGGTTCCCGCCGGATTGGGGGGAAAGAACGGCGAGTTTTCAATTAGGCGATCAGACGATCCTGAAGCCGAATATGACGTTCCATACGATCAGTACGATGTCCGAACCCTGCCTGATGGAGTTCAGCGAGACGATAAGGGTTACCGAAGACGGCGCGGAAGTGCTGGCGGAATTACCGAGAAAACTCTTCGTTAAATAGACGTTCCGGAACCTGTCAGGCGGGTTTTCCCGGTGAAACAACTTAGCTTTCTTGAAGACATTGGGTGATTAACTTGCTGGAGAAAAGCCGGCTAAACTCCGAGTTGGAGGAAAACGTCGAAGACCTGAAAAACCGAATGGAGGAATTGAGTTCAGAAATTCACGAGAACCCGGAACTCTCGCTCCAGGAATACGACGCCCGGGATCTTCTTGTCAATGAGCTGGCCAACGAGGGGTTTGAGCCGGAGAAAGGATTGGCCGGACTGGAGACGGCATTTCGCTGTACTTTTACCGGAAGCGACCCCGAACCGGAGATCTGCTTCCTGCTTGAATACGACGCGCTGGAAGATCTGGGGCACGCCTGTGGCCATAATTTGAGCGGCGTCGCCAGTCTGGGCGCGGCGATAGGGTTGAAGCGTGTCGTGAAGCAGCACGGACTGCCCGGAAAGATCGTCGCCCTGGGAACGCCCGGGGAAGAGCTTTATTCCGGAAAGGTTCCCATGGTTGACGCCGGAGTTTTCGAGGGCATCGATGCCGCGCTTATGGCCCATATGTTCGATCGAACTGTGCTGAATCCAAAATTCATCGCGCTCGAGGGGCTGGAATTCAAATTTACGGGAAGGGCTTCTCACGCCGCTGGAGCACCGGAAGAAGGGGTAAATGCTTTAAACGGAGTTATTCAGACCTTCGAAAACATTAACGCCCTGAGACAGCACGTAAAGGACGGGGTCCGGATTCACGGAATCATCACTGACGGGGGTTCGGCGATAAATATCGTTCCGGAGAAGGCCGTGGCGAAGTTTTTCGTCCGGGCCGGAGAAAGAAGTTACCTGGAGGAAGTGGTCGGCCGGGTGAAAAAATGTGCCGAGGGGGCGTCGGTGGCGACGGGAACTGACCTGGAGGTCGACAGCTTCGAGTCCAGCGAGGACCTGGTCAATAATCCGGTACTTACCGAAGTCTTTGCCGAAAACTTGGGGAGGTACGATGAAAGGTTGCAGGAGACGACGGAAGAGATAGTCGGTTCGACGGACGTGGGAAACGTGAGCAAGACAGTCCCGACGATTCATCCGATGATAAAAATCACGGAGGAAGGAACCGCTTTACATACCGAGGCGTTCGCACGGGCGACCCGATCGGAGAAAGGTTTTGCGGGCATGGTCCTTGCGGCAAAAGCGCTGGGGCTATCCGCTCTGGAATTGATCGTGAATGAAAAGACGCTGAGTCGGGTTCGAAAGTCCTTTCAGGAAGACAATTGATGACTATTTATAATCACAGGGTAGTCGAAAGTTTTCATTCAGGTTGCATCGCGCCGGATTACAATATAGAATATATCATATAGTGCATTCCGGGAGGGCTATACATGGATAAGACTAAAACAGATATCAGGCTCGATCTTTCAGAGCTACATTTTACCGAAGAACCGAAAATAGAAGTCTCGCCGCCGGGACCGAAATCGCTCGAACTGCTGGAAAAGCAAAAAGAGCTGGAAAGCAGCGCCGTTTCTTACCCCAGGGCGACGCCGCTGGCGATTGACGAGGCGAAGGGGGCGACGATCAGGGACGTCGACGGTAACGTCTACCTGGATTTTTTTGGCGGGGCGGGTGTACTCAACGTGGGCCAGCTGAATCCCGCGGTGATGGATGCGGTCGAGGAACAGCTGGGGAAAATCGTCCACGCTCTCGATTTCCCGACGGAAGTCAGAACGGCTCTGGCCGAGAAACTGCTCGAGCTTGCCCCGGGCCAACTGGGTGAAGGAAAAGTTTTCTTTACGGCCCCGACGGGATCGGATGCCGTGGAAGCAGCGCTTAAACTTGCAATGTTCAATACCGGCAGAAAGACTATCCTGGCTTTTCAGGGAGGCTATCACGGAATGACTCAGGGTGCTCTCTCCGCCTCCAGCGGGAGAAAGTTCTTTTCCGATTACCAGCCGACATTGCCCCAGACCCATTTCGCTCCGTATCCTTACCCTTATCGCTGTCCGTTCGATACCGATAGTCCGGAAGAATGTGGGGAAAAGACCCTCGCTTACGTCAGGAGGATGATAGAGGATCCACATTCGGGAATCTCTCTGCCGGCTGCGATTATCGTCGAGCCCGTCCAGGGGGAAGGGGGCAGCATAGTGCCTCCGGATAATTTCCTTCCGGGTTTGAGAGAAATTGCTGACGAACACGATATACCGTTGATCTTTGACG
>CAZENJ010000100.1:0-7287 GCA_964513485.1 uncultured Thermotogae bacterium
GAGAGAAATTGCCGACGAACACGATATACCGTTGATCTTCGATGAAATACAGGCATCCAATGGGCGTTGTGGAGAAACTTTCAGCTCGGAGCTAACGGGCACAGTGCCCGATATAATGACGGTAGCGAAGGGGTTTGGCGGAATAGGCTTTCCCATGGGTGCAATCATCTACCGGGAGGAACTGGATGAATGGGAATCCGGGGCACATATCGGAACCTTCCGGGGGCACCAGGTGGCGATGGCAGCCGGACTTGCCAGCCTGGAATTTATCGAGGAAAACGCGATCAACGAGCACGTGAAAGATATGGAAGAAGTCATGTTAAGCCAGTTAAAAGCGGAAGAGAGTTCAATGGAATATCTGGGGGAATCCCGGGGCAAGGGGTTGATGATAGGAGTCGAATTTGTCAGGGATAAACAGACCAAAGAACCGTACCCGGAAATGGCCGAGCGGGTCCAGGAGCTGGCCTACGAGAAAGGGGTCATATTTGAGCTGGGAGGCCACTACGGCAACGTGGTACGCTGTCTTGCCCCGCTGGTGCTGACGAAAAAGATGGTTAAAACCGGTACCGAGGTATTGATAGAGGCGATCAAAGAAGCCGAAAAAGAGGTTTAATCCTGTTCCAATAAAGTCGTTCATCTCAGGGGCAAGGGCGAAAGGTTCCCGGCAGATCAGTTAAAAATCGAGTTCGGTTTCTAATTTTAGAATTCTTGAATTACCCCGGAAGGCAAGGATCCCGCTGGCCCCGAAAGGATCGCCGTCGTATTTTGCGCTCAGGATGCCAGAATTAAGCACGTAAGGACCGTCTTCGTTCCCAAAACGCAGGGCGGCGGTAAAATCTACCGGGTCGGTCGGGACCGTCAAATTGACATTTATCTGTTTGCCGAGCAGCGCCTGGCTGCCGAAGTTTAGCTCCTCTATCTTGAATACTTCTGCCAAATCAGGATTAAACTGAACTGTCTGGGTGGCATTTTCCAGGCTATAACTTTCGTCAAATCTTAAGGAAAAGATCAGCGGGTCGGCGGACCAGGTAATCGAGGTCCCCGCAAATGGTAGAAAAGTTTCACGAGTTACAGCCAGGCTGGAGGAAACCGTCACGTCGAATCCCGTGTATTCTAAGGTTCTGGAGCCCCGAAGGCTCAAAAAATTGAAACCGGCGTCGGAAGAAAGCTTCCCGGATAGGTTCAGGTCGATATCGTTAACTGAAAAATTATCCGCGGAAACCAGGAACTCTTCGAAACCGTTGTCTTCCTGGACGGCATTTTGTTGTAGTTTCAGCGGCCCGATGCAGTTGCCGAAGCAGGTCACGCCGTCTTTTACTCCGATTCGGGTTTCCGATTCCAGCTGGACTTCTTCTTTTGTTTCGGTCGTGAACTTCAGGATAAGTCCCGATTGTATTTTCGGTTTCTCTTCCGGTTTGTCCTGCCAGTTATCAAGAAGCAGAGTTGTATTGGCAGTTAGTCCGGCCAGCTCAAATTCAACCGTAGATTTAAATCTTCTGAAGGTGAGCCGGGGAAAAGTAGCGCCGTATGATTCCGTCCTTCTATCGGGAGTAGTATAAAGGATAATGTTTGGGGAAAATATTAATTCACCTTCCAGAGAGGCGATTTCTCCGATAAGGGTTTCTGCCGTAAAACCCTGAAAGGTCAAGCCCGAGAACGGGGTATAAGGATGGTAAAATTCGGAAATACTCTTCAATTCGTCTCCAGGACCGAATACGCCGTTAAATTCCAGTTCAAGCAGGCTTTCAAAGAAATATGGTACCGGACCGTCTTCTTGCACGTCATTGCATAAGAAAGAACCATCCTCTAATTTGCAATTTCTGCTCGCCAAGCTGAGCCCCGTCACCAGCTCTCCTTCCAGGGTAGTTTCTCCTCGCACAGAAGGTAGCCAGAGCAGCAAAAGTATCAATGTTAAGGCCAGGATGGACGTCGCCTTAGTATTCAAATTTACCACTCCAGTGAGAAAACCAATGCTTACGAGGATGCGACGTAAGTTCAATCCTTACCTGTACCAATTTCCGAAAATATCAGGCACTTTTCGGGGTCGACTTCTTCCGGCTCCGGAATATGTATTAGCCCCCAGCCCGTATATTTATCGAAGCCCTGTTCCCCGACGTCCATGACGAAACACTCCCTGATCTTCTCTCTAACTGCTTCTACGCCTAAATCCTTTAGCTTCGGCTGGGTCGAGAGAATTAATGCTACCAGGCCCGCTGCCTGCGGTGAAGCGAAAGAAGTCCCGGAACCCGCATCGCCGAACTCTCCCCCCAGGAGAGTCGTAACAATATTCTCGCCCGGGGCTACGAAATCTATCTCCTCGCCGTAGTTGGAGAACGAACTTTTGCTTTGTTTCTTTAAGTTATAGGAGCCAACGGCAATTACCCTGGGGTCCGCGGCCGGCGTGTCGACTATTCCCTCGCCGTCGTTTCCCGATGCCGCGACTATGATCGGGGGGGTTAAGCCTCTCTTTTCGAAATCGGCGTATAAGGAATCCAAAACTCTGGCAAAGTACTTTCTGGTCTGTCGTTCCTTCGAAGGACGGCAGCGCGAACAACCGAGGCTCATGTTGATTACGTCCGCTTCCAGGTAGAACCCGGCCACCAGTCCTTTAGCGATGATATCCTGAGGGGTAAACCTGCTCCGGCCGAAAACTTTTATCGGGATTACCCGGCTATTGTAAGCTATTCCCGCTCCCAGTTTCTCGTTGTCTCCCTGGGCGGCGGCAATGCCGGAGACGATCGTACCGTGCCCCCTGCGATCGTCCGCGGTGGAGGTGCCAAGGAGAAGTGACAAATTCTGACTGCCACTGCTGACGTCAATCCCGTTTGGGGTAAACCTGGAAGTTCGCACTTCGTCCTTGACCGCAAGATCCAGGCCGGTATCTACTACGCCTATTCTGACCCCCTGGCCCTTTATCGGAAAAAAGTTTTTCCAACCGGCGAAGATATTCGTAGCCTGTAGTTGCTCCTGTTCGTTTACTTTGGGATCGTTTAGCTCCTCCTGCAGCAAGGTCATCAGGCCGTTCTCCGTTGCGTATTTTACCCCTTCTTCGGCGGATAGGCTGTCGGCAGTCTCCAGGGTGTTTCTTATGCCACGATCTTCCAGTCTGGCCACGAAGAAATCAGTAGGGGGAATTCTTTCCAGGGACTCCAGGCCGTATTCTGTTTTTAATGATTTCAGTTGTTCGGTAGTTCCCGTGAACTGGATAATTACTTCGCCCGGTAAAAAGTCTATAAATTGTCCGGTCCGGTCCGTAGCCCTATCCTTGAGGTCCTCTGGTACTGCCTCGCCCCATTCTCGCACCTTTTCCTCGGTTACTTCGTTCCCTTCATTGCTTGTGCAGGATTCATTTACCTCGATTTCTACCGAATTGCTTCTCCCGCCCGGCCCGCTTATCCGGAGTCCCGTTTTTCCCTCTAAACCTCCCGGCACAACAGTAACGACCGCCCTGTGGGACGCAGCGAGGAGATCTACCCGCTTTTCACCTCCGGCGAATTCCGCCACTCCCTCCCACTTAAATTCCTCCGGCTTCTGGATCGTATTTACCGGGATCAGCACTGTAGATCCCGGTGCAGCACAGACGCCTTTTGTAAATGAAGGAGGTATTTCCAGTCCGGGGACAAACGATCGCTCTTTTTCGGATTCCACCGATAGCGTAAAACTTCCCGTG
The DNA here is from genome assembly GCA_964513485.1 of uncultured Thermotogae bacterium. Lineage (GTDB taxonomy): Bacteria > Bipolaricaulota > Bipolaricaulia > M55B111 > M55B111 > JAGXLP01. The sequence continues at coordinate 3,671 of CAZENJ010000100.1, forward strand.
ATTTCGTGCTCCTGTTTACCCATCGGTGAATTACATTCGACCTTCAGTGAGGCCTCCAGCTGGTAGAAGTCCTCGGGTACATCCTCCGTCAGAACTGCAAAGAGGGTAATGTTTCTGAGTTCACCGGACTTCAGTTGTAATTCTTGCGGGGAAGGTAAAAGAAATATTTTTCCCGGGCTTGGATCAGGGAATACGTCCAGCTCTTCCACGGAAACGCCGGGGCGGGAATCGTATTCTCGAGCCCCGACGGAGCATGTATTTGATACGGTAATTTTCGACAACGCAACTCTATCTCCGGGCACGGAGGCAGTGTTTAGCTGGGGACCAAGAGCGGGAAAACAACATTCGTCTTCTACTTCAGGCTGGACGTAAATAGTGAAAGTTTTTGTATCGGAATAACTTCTTGGTTCGTAGATGGGGTCACTGCAACTCGCTGTTACCGCAAGCTCCACCTCGTAAAACCCTGGCGTCAGGTCAGCCGAAAACGCTCCAATTATCTCAACTTCCGCGCTACCACCGAATGGTACGCTTAAGGTAGTTTGAGACAGGGTAAAATTCATGCTACCTGACCCCGGAGTAGGCCGAACGGAAACGGTTTTAGAAACGCTCGTGGTTATCGATCCCGGTGAACCCGGGTAAGACGGACAGTTATTGTCTATTCGAACCGTACTAATTGATCTGGTACTTCCGGGATCGACGGAAGAGGCCATCGGATCTTCAATCACCGGCAGGCAGCACACCGGTATTGTGTTCGGAAAAACTGTGAGGGTAAAAATACCCGATTCGGCCGAGTCGGTATAGCTTTCTCCAAGTTCTCCATTACAGGTGGAATCTACGCTGAGAGTAAATTCGTAAATCCCCGGTGCCAAGTCGGGGGATAATTCCATCATTATATCGAAAGTTACTGTTGTGCCGTCTCCCGGAACGAACTGCCCTGGAGGATCCGTTAAGGTTATTGCACCGCTATCCGGGGGTGGGCCGATGAAGTTTATATCGGGAAGCCCGATATCGACATTGCCTCCCGCCTCAAAACACCTACCGGGGACCTCTACTTCGACGGTGTTCAGATAAATCCCGGTGTCCCCTGGTTTGCCTGTAACTGAACCAGCTGGGGAGAAGGTGATGGAGCAGCAACCATCCTGTGGGTATGCGGAAAGCGATAGAAGAAACAGGACCGAAAAAGATATTGTAGCCGCTTTGAGGATTAATTTTTTAATCATGTTTCAACCCCGATTTCCCCGAACATCTATTATTATGGCAACCCAAGCAATTAAATCAAGTTAATTGGTCTTTATCCATGGTAACAAATTTCTTCCCTTTTACGGAAAGTCCCGAGTTCAGCAAACAATCGGCCGGATCGTTAAAAAAGCCCCGCTCGGAAGCCAACCGGACGGGGCAATGTGATAAATTTGGATTGAATCAATAGGGTACAACCTTTTAGAGATATCCAGTTTTGAGTTCTTTGACAATTCTCCTGTAATTGTAAAAAGCTTCTTGCTTTTCTCCTCGCTCTATCAGATTGACCGACCGCAGGACAAGGTCCTTATAAAGTTTCTCGTAGATCGCAGAAGACGTTTTCAGTCGAGAGATTCTTTTAATTATTTTCGGAGCAATATCGTAGTATTCTCTTATTATTTCCCGTCCTCCGGGCGTATTCTTAACGTAGCTGTCGCGGAAATTCCGGAGCGTCTCGAGTTCGTAGCAGTCATCCGGGAGGTTCCTGGCCTGGACGCAGGCCGTGGTCAGAAAACAACCTTTGGCTCCGGTAGTCTCCACGTCAGTCGTAACTGTGGTCTCAACTTCCGTGGTTCTTGTGGAAGTGTTGTGAGAGTCCCAGCTGTAAGTGGCGTGGTTATCGAAAGTGTTTTGTTCGATCGATTCCAGGACCGTTACGTTTGCCTCTACTCCGACGGAAATGCAGTTCATGAGACAGCTATAGTTGGTCGTAATATTGACGTTGGCGTAAGCAGAAGATGGAGTGAAACCGCCCGGAAGTTCAACTACCTGAAGGTTGCCTCTTTCGTCCAGGTGAGCGGTGCCGGGTATTACGTCGATGTTGGCACCTCTGTCGCCAAAACTGGTTTCGCCAAAAGTTATTCCGTTCCAGTTGGTATTCATGATATCGATAAGCGATACGTCGTTGGCTGCTTTGACGATATCCTCCCGTTTTGTCGAACCTGCGCGATCCAGTATTGCCGCCCAGGTGTGAATTCCCGAGAAGGCGAGCGCGTTCAGCGGGTTTGGCGCGCCGACCGCAGTCTCGAATTTGTCCCGGAAGGATCCGATATAGTCTGAGGCAAAATTCGCGTCAGCCCGGAAGACGGCCGGGAAGAATTGGATGTTTGTAAAAGTCCATCTCCAGCCGGCTTTTTCTTCCCGGGAAAGGTCCTTCATTAAGCCCTGCATCGTGGAAAGAAATGGGTCCACAAAAACCAGTCCGGGTCTTTCTTCGGGCGAGGAGTGCTTGTGAGCAAGTTCTTTTACCAAAAAGAGGACCTGGTTGGACGGCAGAACGGGAATCAGACCGTCGCTGTAACCGATGTCCATTTCTTCCAGTCGACCGGCAATTTCTCCCATCGTTGTCCCCTCTTCCACGACTAGTGGTTCAAAAGTAAATTTTCCCTCGAATTCGCCTTCGACACCGTCTTCCGCGAATCTTTTGATTACCTCCATGTCCTCTTCCACGCCGGGGTACTTAACGACAAGATAGATGTAGTTTTTCGGCACCATTGCCCTTTCTTCTGCCGGAATCTCTTCCATAAAATTTGCCATGGAGGCAAAGAAGGATTTCGCCCCCTGTAGGTTGTCAGAACAGATTCGGAAAAATGAATCCATCCCCCTTTTTGTCAGCGGTGAGAGAAACGCACTGGAAGTTACCATTGGTAGTCCGGCTTCAAACGCCGCGGTACTCACCTTGTCGGTTACCTGGCTGCTTAGTGCTCCAACAATCCCGACGACTCCTTTTGTTTTCATCTCCCCCACAAGGCTTGCTCCCACTTCAGGGTCGAATTTGTGGTCAGCGTAGACTAGTTCTAACCTGGAATCGTTGAGGCTCGGTATCCCGGTCCAGGAAGGAATTAACTCCGGATAGCTCAGATCGAACCCGGAATTGACCATCTCCTGAGCAAAGTCCGCCCCTTTCTTCATCTCGAGTCCGGCTGGATTAACACCCAGGGGCCAGATCACTCCTAACTTCACAGCGTTCTGCCCTCTGGCTTTGAATCCTCTCAGCGCGGAAAGACTCAGGACTGCCCCGGTTGTACCTTTGAGGAAGGTCCTTCTGGTAATACCTCCTTTCCCCGATTGTCTATTTTCCATTTTTTACACCTCCTGAAAAATTATGGTCCAATTTCTCTTAAATATTTCCTTTACTTTTCTATCTTGCTTTTCGGGGAAATATTTACTGGTTTGCCTAAAAATATGCAGGATCTTTATGAGGTAAGGAATAGTTCAAATAAGGAAAGTAAAAATTGGAGGAAAAAAATCCTTTACTGGAGCCTAAATCATTTAATCCCTCCACATCACCTCCAAAAAACCTTCAATTTTATAATACAGCTAAATTATATCACAAAATATATTTTAAGGCAACATATCGGTTTTCGAGAGTTTTGCTTAAC
>CAZENJ010000101.1:0-2433 GCA_964513485.1 uncultured Thermotogae bacterium
GAATAGACGACGAGAAATTCAAGGAGGTATTCGGTGAAGAAGCCGAGAAAGTCCATATTGCCTGACCTGTTTCAGCGAGCAAAGCCGCTGATCCTGGACTGGCTTATCTGGGGCTACATTTCCTATACGGTAATTTTCCTGCTCAACAGCTACTGGTACACACAATACGTCGACTGGTACGGCACGCTCACCCTGCCGCCCTGGGGCTGGGCACTGACAGTTCTCGGCACGCTCGGCTGTGCCCTTGCCAGCGAGTACTTCGGCGTCAGTATCGGCCTCAAATCCCTTACAGAAGAAGAAACCCCGCCAACGAAACCCTGGCTGATAACAAACTGGGGGCTGACTTCGATCTTTCTGGTCGTATTCACCTTCTGGGTCGGCTGGTTAACGACGGATATAAACCTGGGAATCATTATTAGACGTGCCCCAAAGACTATCGGGCTCTGGCACGGTTTATCTCACCCGAACTTTGCCCATTTGATAGAAGTAGATCCCGAAATGGAAGGTTCGATACTGGGCAGTCTGGTCAACACGCTCTTCATGGCATACCTCGCCACACTTATCGGAGGAATTCTCGCAGCTCCTCTCGGTTTTCTCGGGGCCAGAAACATCATGGGCGGCAGCTGGTTCAGGAGGATTTTCTTCTACCTGACCCGGGCCTTTTTCAACGTGGTCCGGTCGGTGGAGAGCCTGATCTGGGCGATAGTCTTCGCGATCTGGCTCGGGTTTGGGCCCGCGGCGGGCTCATTTGCCCTGCTGATTCACTCTATGGCGGCACTGGCCAAGCTCTTCTCCGAACAGGTGGAAGCAATAAAGAAGGGACCGATCGAGGCGGTTCAGGCCACCGGTGCCTCCTTCTGGCAGACCATCCGCTACGGCGCGGTGCCCCAGGTAATACCTCAATATACCGCTTTCCTCCTTTATAGGCTGGATATCAACGTCAGAATGGCCACGATTATCGCCCTGGTCGGTGGCGGCGGTATAGGTAGGTTCTTCTTTTACTATAAAGACCAGCTCGACTGGGAACAGGTGGGGGCAGTTACCATAGTAATCGCTGTAGTGGTCTGGATACTCGACTGGATTAGCGGGAAAGCACGGGAGAAGATAGTATGAGCGACGGAGAGGAAATAAGAGAGAGGACCAGCTGGTACTTCTGGAGAAACCTTCTGGTTGTCCTGTTCTTCATCGGCCTTTTCGTGGTCGCCCTTAACAGGATAAATCTGGACCTGACGAAACTCATTACAAATTTTCCGAGCACGCTAAAACTCTGGGGTGCATTTGCCAAACCGGACTGGTCGGTGCTTGGTGAGGGCGCAGAGCTACTGGTCAAGACTTTGTATATGGCCTTTATGGCCACTGCACTGGCCCTGCCGTTTGCGATAGTTCTTTCCTTCCTGGGTGCGAAAAACCTGATGAATTCCCCGGCAGCACAGGTCGTCTATACGGCCGTCCGGGGCATTGCCAGCGTCATTCGTTCGATTCAGCCGATAATCTGGGCGATAATCTTCATCGTCTGGGTTAGAACCGGCCCTTTTCCCGGCGTGCTGGCCCTGTGGGTTCACTCGGTCGCCGACATGACTAAGCTCTTCTCCGAGCGAGTGGAGAGCATAGATCCGGGCCCGCTGGAGGCAATAGAGGCAACGGGTGCCGGGAAATTACTCGTGCTTGTCTACGCCGTAATCCCGCAGATCATCAACCCCTACCTCTCATTTACCCTCTATCGCCTGGATATCAACGTACGAATGGCGACGATTATCGGTATAGTTGGCGGGGGAGGTATCGGGATGCGGCTCTACAGCTACATTAACAAGTGGAACTTTCCGAAGGCAGTCGTCATGACCATGCTGATCGTGGCGATGGTCTGGGGAATCGATTACCTTTCCAGCCGGCTGAGAGAGAGAATAGAGACCGGGGGCGGCGAAAGGTCGGAGCAATATACTATCTAGGACGCGATCAGAAAATATCAGCTCTGAAAACTCTCGTACTGCGGATAATTATTTTTTACCCTCTCCCGACTCACCCTATCTTCCCGTAAATCCCGCTCGATCATCTTCGGTTGGCGCTCCCGGGGATCTCCATAACCGCCACCGCCGGGCGTCCCGAGGCAGACCAGATCACCCTGCCGTAATTCCTTTGTGACCTTGGCGGGGAGAGGTCTCTTCTCTTTATTTCTGATCAGCACGTCCTTACCGGACTGCCCTGGTTTACCGCCCGAAAGTCCCCGGGGCCTGTGCGTTCTCCGGTCGGAAAGAAGCGAAAACTCCGTCCCGTCTTCCAGGGCTCGTATCTCCCGCACCAGCCCGAGCCCGCCACGGTATTTCCCGGCTCCGCCGGAATCCCGTCTGAATCCGTATTTTTCCACCCGGAGGGGATAATTCTGTTCTATTACTTCGACGGGCGTATTGCGGGTATTTGTCATGTGACAGTGAATTC
>CAZENJ010000101.1:2443-7174 GCA_964513485.1 uncultured Thermotogae bacterium
CACTTCCCCCGCCGATCGTCTCGTAGAAAGTGTAATCGGCCGAAGATTTTTCCCCGCCACCCCCGAAGGTAACGTTGTTCATCGAACCATTGGAACCGGCCGGAATGGAACCGATTCCCGCCCCGGCAAGGGCAGCCAGGATAACGTCGACTATCCTCTGGGAGGTCTCAAGGTTTCCCCCGACAACCGATGCCGGCTTTACCGGATTCAATAAGCTTTTTTCCGGGACTTTTATCGATATCGGCCTGTAACAACCACTGTTTGGCGGTATAGATGGATCAGTCGCAGCTCGCAGACTGTAGTAGGTCGCGCTTTCAGTAACGGCGATGGGAGCATTTACCGGCCCTTCAACCTGATCGTGGGTTCCGGCAAAATCGGCTGAGACCACGTCATCTTTGACTTCTATTTTGACTTCGACCCGGATATCCGTCGTACCGCAGCCGTCATCGTCGAGGAAATCGACGGCACCGTAGGAACCATCGGGTAAGTTTCTTATTCTGCTCCGGGTCCTCTTCTCGCTGTAATTAAGTACGTCGGCAAAAGCGGCCGTTATTCTCTCCTTACCGTGTTCCGCGATCAGTTCCCTGAACCTCTTTTCCCCGGTGTAATTTGCTGCCAGCTGGGCCCGCAAATCCCCTTCCCTTTCGGCCGGGGCCCGCATATTGGCCAAAACGAACCTCATGACTTCGTCGCACATCTCCCGGTCTCTGACGAGCCTGACGGGAGGTATCTGCAGTCCTTCGGCATAGATACTCTTGCTGTCTGCGGAGAGGCTGCCGGGGGATGAACCACCGACGTCGGCATGGTGGGCCCTGTTCGCGACGAAGCCGATCAATGACTCCCGATGATGGACCGGACTGACCATCGTTATATCGGGCAGATGAACGCCGCCCTCGTAGGGATCATTATGAATTACCGCGGAGCCGGGCTCGAGCCGGGCGGGATCGAATTCGTCCAGCACTGCTTTCACCGCCCGGGGCATCGCGCCGAGGTGAACGGGAATGTTCTCCGCCTGGGCAATTAGCTTGCCTTTCCGATCGAAGAGGGCACAGGAAGAATCCCGCCGCTCCTTGATGTTGGGCGAGTAGCTCGTTCTCACCAGGTTGGCACTCATTTCCTCGGCCACCATCGCGAAAGAATTGCGCAGGACCTCCAGCGTCACCGGATCCAAACTGTAGTTCCCGCTTTTAGTTTCTTTCATATCTCTATTATCAGAGCCCCACCCCGGTTCAGCCGGGCCTTCTGGCCGGGGTTTATCGTAACAGTGGAGTCCCTGGAATGGACTATCGCCGGACCGACAATGGAATCGCCGGGCTCTAAAGCCTCGTACCTGTAAATTTCTGTCTTCCTTGGCCCGTCCGGAAATACAACCTCTCGCTCGCCCTTTCGTGGACTGGCTTCAGCTGCCCTGCCCTCAACTGTTAATTCGATATCCTCAATTTTTCCAACTATCTCCAGGCGCTGATTGACTACCTCCACCGGTTCTTCGTGCCTTGAACTCCCGTACTTTCTCTGGTGCATATTGTGAAACTCCTGCTTAACTCCGGCAAGAACACGCTCGTCCGGATGAATTTCCGGCACCGGGAGCCTGAGATTGTAAGATTGGCCGGAATAACGGGCGTCCAGAAAAGCCCTGTATTCGATCCGCTCCCCGGAAACGTTTTCCCTTCCCCGCTCTTTTTGCTTCAGCCAGGTTTTTTCGAGACGAACCGGGTCGACCTCGTCAAAATTCTTTAGCACGGAAGATACGAATTCCTGCCGGGTATCCGAGACCAGCAACCCGAGCGCCGAGAGTACACCGGCAGCCGGAGGGATTACTACCCGGGGAATTGACATTTCAGCTGCCAGGCGAGCGGCGTGAAGTGGTCCGGCACCGCCGTAGGCCAGAAGCGTAAAACCTCGGGGATCGTGACCCTGATTGACGCTTACCAGCCTCAGGGCCCTTTTCATATTTGCATTCGCCACGTCGAGAATCCCCTGGGCTGCTTCGGTCGGATTCATCCCGAGCGGGGCCCCTATCTCGTTTCTGACCGCCAGCTCGGCCGCGCTTTTGTCCAGGCTCAAACTCTCTGCAAGGTGAAATTCGGGGTCCAGTCGACCGAGCACGAGATGCGCGTCGGTTACCGTCGGTTGCTCTCCTCCATCAGGGTAACAGGCCGGTCCGGGATCCGCCCCGGCTGACTTCGGCCCGACCCTCAGGGCACCACCCTCGTCGATCCAGGCGATCGACCCTCCTCCGGCGCCGATAGTGTGTACGTCAAGCGACGGCACGCCGATTGGATGCCCTTTTATTTCCCAGTCGGTAGTAACTGCCGGCTCACCGGCCTTTATCAGACAAACGTCGGTACTGGTACCTCCCATATCCAGAGTAATTAGGTCCTCGAAGCCAGCGGCATCGCCGACAAACTGGGCTCCCTTCACTCCGCTGGCGGGCCCGGACAGTATGGTCCTCACGGGGTAGTTTTTCGCTATCCGGGGTCCTATTAGTCCCCCGTTGGACTGCATTACAAGCCAGGTGGCCTCGATCCCCAGAGTTTCCGCTTCCCGCGCAAGTTCGTCCATGTAATCGCGGAAGAGCGGCCTCAATGCCGCGTTGATCGCGGTGGTCGATGTTCGTTCGTACTCCCTTATTTCCGGCATTACCTCGGAAGAGAGTGTTACGTTTTCGTACCCCCTGTCACGGAGAAACTCTACTATCTCCCGCTCGTGTACGGGATTGGCAAAGGAGAAAAGGGTACTGACGGCAACCGCCTCTACGGTCTCGGGGATTCTCCTGGAGAGATCGGCCAGCTCGTCCCGATCCAGACCTTCAATTACTTCACCCTCGGGGCCAACTCTTTCTTCCAGAGTAAAACGTAGGTCCCGGGGGACCACCCCCGCCGGTCGCGAGACGTAAAGTTCGTAAAGATCCGGTCTGTCCTGCCTGCCGATTTCCAGGACGTCGCGGAACCCCGCGGTCGTTATTAACGCCGTTTCCGCGGTTTCACCTTCCAGCAGGGCATTTGTTCCGACAGTCGTCCCGTGATGAAGATACCTTAACCGGTCGACTCCCGAAGTCTCCCTGACGAAAATCCCCAGCCCGTCCCCGACCCCGGCAGCCGGGTTTTCGGGGGTCGATTTCGTCTTATAACCGATGACATGCCCGTCCTTAACCCCCACTACATCCGTAAAAGTGCCTCCGACATCCACCCCGGCTCTCTTCATTAAACCCCCTCTAATAACAACCACAGGGACAAGTTCCCAAGCAAGTACAGTTATGCCTAAAACTCCTGCTTAACTTACCCGGTTTTTGTTGGCTTATTTTAGGATAATACTTATGGAAAAGCCAATTGAAAAACTTAACTTGAAAAAGATAATTGCTTCTCTCCCGGAAGATTGCCTTGAGGGCTAAGCTACCAGCTTGGCCCTGAGGAAGACCAGATTTATTACCAATCCTATCGCCAATATTACTGTCAGTTTCATGGCTAAGGCGATGGAGAGGTAATCCGTGATTAGTCCCACCAGAGGAGGGAAGGCAGACAGGGCAAGAGCGGAACATGTCATGGCCAAAGCGTTTATTGGGCCGCTTAGTTTCGGGGCAGTACTGGTCCCCAACGACAGCAAGGTGGGAAAGTTACTGGAGACTGAAAATCCGCTTAAGAGGATAAAAGCTACCTGGAGATAGCCTGAGGTAAAGAAGAACGCCAGAGTTAACAGGACGGCAATAAAAATAGAGTTCAGCAGAGCCAGGAGAGACAAGTCCAGCTTTTCCGCGAGCCAGCCGCTAATTAACCTGCCGGGCACATAAGCAAGCAAGAAAAGGGAAAGGGCCGTATTACCGAAGCCGTGGCTAAAGATCCCGCTCAGGTAATAAGGAAGCCAGGTAAAAAAGATTGCCTCGATCCCCACGTTCAGGACAATCCCGACGAACATTCCAAGTATCTTTGCTCTCCTGCTAATACGCTTCAACTTCTCCCATGAAAGCTGTGTCTCTTCAAATTCTGAGGTATCCAGCCGATTGTTGAGCAAGTAGAGGGAAAGGAAAACAAACAGAATGCCGTAGAAAAAATAGACGATTCTCCAGTTACCGGTAATACTCAGGATCAAGTTGGCAACCAGCGGGCCACTGGCAGCCCCCAGAGCCCACGCTGCGGCATGCAGGTTGTACATTCGGCCGAATCTTCCGGGATAGAGATGATTGAGCAGGGGACGATCCAGCCCCCGAAACAACCCGGTCCCCAGCCCCCGAAACACCAAAAACAATAAAAGGGCAGGATAAACGGGAGAAAATCCCATTAAAAAAGTACCCGCAGTAGTAATTACGGCCCCGGCAAGCATAAATTTCTTTACCGGGAGGTGGCCCGCAGCCAGGCCAACTGCTAGCACCGTAAAGGTAAAGCCAAGCGTTCCCATGGGCGCTACCAGACCGAGCAGGCTCTCGGAAACTTCAAAGGTAGACTGAAAATTTGGCAGCAGAGCTCCCCGCAGCTGCATTACCGCCCCACCGAGGAAAGCAAAAGCAAATATAATCAGCGACCAGCTGGACCGATGACTGCCTTCAAGGCTAGAATTTATCAAACTCGTAAACATCTCCCGGCTTAAGAATAACGATCTGGTATAATTCCAATCCTGTTCTAAAGAATTTTAATAAACACTGACCCTAAATCCAGCGGTTTTATCAGGTCAGCTGAAAGTTTAGGGTTGAATATAATACTTATTTTACAAGCAAGAGTTGGTCCAGCACCCAGTTTA
>CAZENJ010000102.1:0-7151 GCA_964513485.1 uncultured Thermotogae bacterium
GATCATCGACGTCGTGCCCGTGGGGGCGATCGTCGTCGTGTTGTGGTTGCGGATGGTGTAGCCGTCGGCCCACGCCTCGGGGTCCTCGCCGGTGTGATGCTCGAACCACTCGGGATAGCGGGTGGGATCGGCGTACTTCGAGTCCTCCCACTCCTCGAAGGTGCCCCGCTCCTCGGCCAGTTCGTGTGAGACCCGCTTGGACTCGTGGTTGATGTGGGTCATGAGCTGGCGAGCGACCTCGTTGGCCGGCTCGGAGCCGTAGCGCATGCCCAGCTGGACGAACAGCTGGGCGATGCCCATGATCCCCAGACCGATCTTGCGCATGCGGCGGACCTTCTCGGTGATCTCCTCGACCGGAAAGTCCGACATCGTCACGACGTCCTCGAGGAACCGCGTGCCGACTCGAATGCGGCGGTCGAACTCCTCCCAGTCGATGGCGTCCTCGAGGAACGCCTCGACGGCCGCCTCCAGCTCCGCGGTGTCCCGTCCGTCCGACCATGCTCGCCAATCTGACGTGTCAGATGCAGCGATCGTCGAGAGGTTCACGTGACCGAGGTTACAGGCCTCGTACTCCTCCAACGGCTGTTCCCCGCAGTTGTGACAGACCAGGCCGTTCGCGACGAACGAGTGAGTGTCCGGTTCTGTCAAGTCATAGACAGTCTCGTGGCCGTCCGCTTCGACCGCCGACACTGTCGCCTCGTAAGCGTCGCTGTACGGGCCGGTCGTGTATTTGGCCAACCGTTCGTCGAGCGCGTCGTTTTTGTCCTCCCGGAGGAAGCCGATTTCCTCTCGGAAGGTGACCAGCGAATCCCTCGAGATGACGAGGTCGTGGTCCGCCTGGCGTTTGTAGGTCTTCGTTCCGCCCTTGCCGTCGGGCATCTCCTGACTGCCTGCCTCGTGGCGGTCCTCGTATATCTTGCTGAAGATCCCGAAGTTCAACAGGAGCTGCTGGACCTCTTGCAGCAGGTCAGTGTCGGTGCTGGTGAGACGGACCGAGACGCCTTTCTCCACGTTCCCCTGAACGCCCCCATCCGCTGAGAACAGGGCCCTGAGGAATCCCCGGGCCATCGCTTCACTGCCTCGCATGACCGCTTCGGGAACCTGGAGCTTTTCGTCGGTGAGTCCCGCCTGTTCGGCGTACTCGTAGAGGCGGGCCGAACGGACCCGTTGTTCGACGGCCTGGGCGCCACGATACCCGTCTCCCCGGGAAATCTCGCTGACGCCGATCTCGTAATCCGCGTTGCCGCGCGGATCGCGGACCACGTCGTTGACGTCCGCGGCGAGCTGCTCGGAGATTTCGGCGTCCTCGTCGTAGAAGTTGAGAACGGCACGTTCCTCACCGTTCTTGAGGTGCCCATCTCCGACGAGCCAGCCCAGCACTCGGCCTTCCTCGGCGGAGCCGTGGTTCCCGAACTGGCCCTTTCGGTCCTGCACGTGGACCGTGTCGCCTGGCTCGAGGTTCTGTGCTTCAACCCACCCCTCGTCGGTCATCATCCGGTGGTCAGCAGTGAGGCGGAGTTCGTACCCTTCCTCCGTGGAGAGTTCGTAGACGTCCTTCACGCCAGTCTTGAACACGCTGCTGGCTTCCTTGGTCTGGTCGTCGCTCAGCCGACTGTCCACGACGACGTCCCGGGCGACCCCCTGATCGTAGAGGTCTTCGGCGGGCACGAGCCCGTCTTCGGTGCTGATCAACGTCTCGCCCGTGACACACGGATTCGTCGCGAGCATCTGATGTTCCGGGTGCTCGTCGACGTGGAGGTGGTGTGCGTTGGTGCACCGCTCCAGTGAGGTCACACCGGGCTCGCCGTCCGCGTGGGCGCCCTGGGCGCTGCAATCCCAGGGACCCGACGCGGGGAACGAGCGCCCCCGTCCGACCTCGACGTACTCCCCGAGGTCGTACCGGGCGTACATCTGCGTCGTCTCCTCGGTGGCGATGTGGGGCTCCTCGGTCCGGGGGTTGGTGAGGGTGTACTCCGCGTCGTTCGCCAGCGCCGTCATGAAGTCGTCGGTCACGCCGACCGAGATGTTGAAATTCGAGAGATGACCCTCGACGGCGTTGCGCAGGTGTTCGGGAACTCGTCCCTCCTCGTCGATCAACTCGCGGGCCTCCTCCAACGCTTCGGAGAACTCGGTGTACGTGGGGTCGTCGGGGTCGTTGAGCTTCAGGGTGTGGGCCAGGGATGAACTCGATGACGTCGGGATGGGAGACCCGCATGACCGCCATCTGGGCCCCGCGACGGGTCCCGCCCTGGGCGATGGTCTCGGTCATCTGATCGAAGGTCCGCATGAACGTGATCGGGCCCGAGGCGATGCCGCCCGTCGAGCCGACGGCGTCGCCGTAGGGCCGCAATTGCCAGAACGCATACCCCATTCCGCCCCCGCTCTGGAACGTCAAGGCGGCTTCTTTTGCCGTTTCGTGGATATCCGCAAGATCATCTTCCGGAGAGTTGACAAAACACGCGGAGAGCTGCTGGAGCTCGTTGCCCGCGTTCATCAGAGTCGGGGAGTTGGGCATGAACGAGAGCGTGCTCATCAGCTCCTCGTACTCCCCGGCCAGCTCCGCGACGTGGTCCCGGATCTCCGCGGGCAGTTCGGGGACGACGGTCTCGTAGGCGAACTTGTTGACGTTCTCCGGGGTCAACGTCGTCTCGGCGTCGTCCTCGACGGTGGTTCCCGCGTTGAACACCTCGGCGGCGAGCTCGTCCCGCCGCGGGTGGTCGGGTTTGACCTGGTCGGGCCGGACCGTGAGTTCCACGTCTCGTTTCTGGGCCTCGTAGGGCGCCTCCGCGAGCGCGATGTTCTTCGCGACCCGCTCGAAGAGGTCCTCCTGGGCCTCGACCAGCTCCCCGTCGGCGTTCTTCTTGAGATAGCGCGCCGGGAGGATGTTGTGATAGGCGTTGGCCGACAGGCGCTCCTCGAGGCTGTCACCGGTAACCCGCTTGACCGGTAACGTGTACTCCCCGGCCTGGTCCGTGCTCATCTCGATACCCCCACTGTCTGTCGTTGCCGCGAGTGTCCCATGTGCATGTGTGATCGACGAAGCTGGTGCCGCCCGAGCCTGTCGACGGCCCACGCTCGGGGGCTTCCTAACCACTACTCCGGTAACGTCGGCACCAGTATAAGCCTACTCCCACCGGCCCGGAAGTGAAAATGGCTGCCAGGGGAGGGGTTCACGCGGGAACGAGGTCCCCGTCCTGAGCGGCCACGAGGAAGTTCTCGACGAGGTCCTGACCCACGGCCGTTAGCACGCTCTCGGGATGGAACTGGACCGCCGCGATCGGGAACTCGCGGTGTCTGATCCCCATCGGAATCTCCTGGTCCCCGTCAGTCGTCCGCGCGGTCACGTCGAAGGCAGGCGGGACGTCGTGGGCGATCAGCGAATGGTACCGGCCGCCCTGAAACCCGTCCGGGAGCCCACGGAAGATTCCCGCGCCGTCGTGGTCGACCGGGTCGGCTTTCCCGTGGACCGGTTCGGGAGCGGTACCGACCGTCCCGCCGTACACGGAGACGGCTGCTTCCATGCCCAGGCAGACCCCCAGCGTCGGGACCGACGGTGAGAGTTCCTCGAGGACCGCCGCGGAGACCCCGACGTCTCGCTCGTTGTCGGGATGCCCCGGGCCGGGACTGATGAGGACGGCGTCGGGATCGAGGGCCCGAAGCTCGGCGAGAGAGCTCGTGTTCTTTCGCACCGCGACGTCGGGGCGAGAGCCGTCCGGCAGGGTGATCGCCGAGACCTACTGTAGGTGAACGAATCGAAATTGTCGACGACGAGGACCTTCATCGTGGGACCTCCTCGGGGGCCTGGAGCTTCTCCAGCGCGGCGAGGGCCCCGTCCATCTTCGCCTCGGTCTCCTGAAACTCGCTGGTAGGGTCCGAATCCGCCACGACCCCCGCGCCGGCTCTGACGGTGAGGCGGTCAGGGGTGCCGTGGTCGATCGTCGCGGTGCGGATCGCGATGGCCACGTCGGCCTCGTCCTGCCAGGAGACGTAGCCCACGCCCCCGCCGTAGACCCCCCGCGGGGAGGCCTCGAGGTCGTCGACGAGCTCCATGGCCCGGATCTTGGGCGCCCCCGAGAGCGTCCCGGCGGGGAAACAGGCCCGGACGGCGTCGAAGGCGTCGGCGTCAGCCTGGAGACGGCCGGTGACCGTCGACTCGATGTGCTGGACGTGGCTGTACTTCAGGACCCGCATGAACTCCTCGACCTCGACGGACCCGGGGCGGGCGACCCGCCGCACGTCGTTGCGCGCCAGATCGACCAGCATCGTGTGTTCGGCCCGTTCCTTGTCGTCGGCCAGCATCTCCCCGGCGAGGCGTCGGTCCTCGGCCGGGCTCGATCCCCGCGGGCAGGTTCCCGCGATTGGGTTGTTGAGCACCGTCTCGCCCGCCACCGAGACCAGGGTTTCAGGGCTCGCCCCGACGATCGACCGCCCGTCGTAGGACAGCAGGTACATGTACGGCGACGGGTTGACCTCGCGCATCGCGGCGTAGAGGGCGACGGGATCGACGTCCCCGGCAATCTCCCGCGTCCGCGAGATCACGGCCTGGTAGACCTCGCCCGAGACGACGGCCTCTTGCGCTCGATCCACGGCAGTCTCGTAGGTCTGCTGGTCCCCGGCGGTTTCGGCCGTCGGAACGAATCGGCCGCCTGCGGGGGAATCGGCCCGCTGCAGCCGCTCACTAACGGCCTCGGCCTCCGCCCTGAGGTCCTCGTACACCGCCTGGGGATCGGCTTCCGGAGCAATGACCGGCGTGAAGACCAGTTCGACGGTGTCGGCCGCGTGGTCGAAGACCAGCGTGCGCGTGGTCAGCGCGAACTGGGCGTCGGGCACCGTACTCTCGGGCCGGGTCCGGCCGACCTCCTCGAGCCAGAGGTCGTACACCGCGTCGTAGGCCAGAAACCCGACCAACCCGCCCGAGAGGAGCTGGCGGTCGCCGTCCGCGAACCCCCGTCTGGGGACGTCGGGCAAGCCGCCGCGAAGCCGGTCCAGAACGTCGCCGTCCTCGGGCTCGACCATCTCCGCCGCCGCCGAGTCGCGCAGTCGACGAACGTCGTCGCCGTCGGGACGGAGCGTGAGGACCGCGTCAGGGTCGTAGCCGACGAAGGAGTACCGGGCGTGACGTTCCGTCGACTCCCCAGCGGAGAAGGCCGACGCGGGATCGCTTCCTGCCGTTTTCTCCCCGCTCTCGAGGAGGAAGCTGTATTCGCTGTCCGCACCCAGTTCGACTGCCGCCGTCAGCGGAGTGACCGCATCCGGCATCGAGGCCCTGACCTCGACCACGACCGGCTCGTCTCCCGAAACCAGGTCGGCGAACGCCGCGGGGGTAGTGTCGAGATCGGTCATCGATCCGCAGCCTCGACGAACGCCGTCATTTGCTCCGGGTCTTTTCGCCCCGGTTCGGCCTCGACGCCGGAGGCCACGTCGACCGCGAAGGGCTCGACGACCTCGACGGCCTGGGCCACGTTCTCCGGGGTCAAGCCCCCGGCGAGGACCACTGGGGTGTCGAGGGCGAGCTCGCGAGTCGCGGTCCAGTCGTGGGTCCGTCCGGTGCCCCCGGCCCCGCTCTCGTCGGTCGAATCGACGACGAGACCGTCGGCTGCACGCCCGTAGGCCTCGATCGCCGGGTCGTCGGGTTCGACCGCCGCGAGGGTCGGCACCGCCGCCGCCAGCGTCTCGACCTCGGAGGGGGCGACTCCCGCGTGGACCTGGAGGGCGTCTGGTTCGACGGTTTCGACCAGCTCCCGCGCCTGATCGACGCTCTCGGGCATCGTGACCAGGACCGTGCTGACGAACGGCGGTACCGCCGCGAAGAGTTCGCGTGCCAGGCCGGGGGACACTTCCCGCGGCGTGTCGACGGGCACGTCGACGATTGCCCCGACGGCATCGACCCCGGCCGCGACCGCGGCGTCGACGTCCGCTTCTCGCGTGAACCCACAGACCTTCACTCGGGCCATGTCAGGCCGCCTGCACGCCCGCGAGCGCGTCGAGTTTCTCCTGTGCAGCGCCGGACTCGATTGCCGATTCGGCCATCTCGACGCCCTCGGCGAGGGTCGTCGCTTCGTCGGCGACGTACAGGGCCGCACCGGCATTCGCGAGGATCACGTCCCGCTTGGGACCGGACTCGCGCCCGTCGACGATGTGACGCAGGTCCGCGGCGTTCTCATCGGGGGCCCCCCCGGCGATCGCCTCGATCGGGGCCTGCGAGAGGCCGAGATCCGCGGGGCCGACGGTGTACTCCTCGATGGCCGAGCCGGTGACCTCCGCAACTTTGGTCGTGTCGTGGATCCCGATCTCGTCGAGGCCCGAGCCGTGGACCACGAGCGCCCGGTCCACGGGCATGTGCGCGAGCGCCCGCGCGACGAGTGGAACGAGATCGGGGTCGTACACGCCGAGGACCTGCGCGTCGGCCCCGGCGGGGTTGGTCAGCGGGCCCAGGACGTTGAACACGGTCCGGATGCCAAGCTCCTGACGCGGCCCCAGGACCGCCTTCATCGCGGGATGGAACACCGGCGCGAGCATGAACCCGATGCCGGCCTGTTCGATCGCCCGTTCGACGGTCGCCGGTTCGGCGTCGACCGGGACGCCGACGGCCTCGAGGACGTCCGCGCTCCCGGAGGGCGAGGAGACCGAGTAGTTGCCGTGCTTGGCGACCGCGACGCCCGCGCCGCTCGCGACGATCGCGCTGGCCGTCGAGACGTTGATCGTGTCGTAGTCGTCCCCACCCGTGCCGCAGGTGTCCACGAGGGTGGGACGGTCCGGGTCGATCGTCCGCGCGACCGATCGCATTCCGGCCGCGAAGCCCGCGATCTCGGTCTCTGTCTCACCTTTGGTGCGAAGCGCCGAGAGGAAGGCGCCGATCTGGGCGTCCGTCGCGTCCTCGAAGACCTGTGTCGCCGCGGCCTGGGCCTCGGAAACCGAGAGGTCCTCCCCGTCGGCGACGCGTTCGATGTATGGTTTCATGGGCAATCTGATGTACGTTTTCGGTTATTGTTGCACATGTTTGTACATCACTTAACGCTTTCGTAATAGGCACCGTCGGTCGACCGTTTCGTAACCTTCAACTGTGCCCACCGGATAGGATCGGGTGCACGCAACCGGGTCGGTGGTCTAGTCCGGCTATGACACCTCCTTGACATGGAGGAGACCGGCGG
>CAZENJ010000103.1:0-801 GCA_964513485.1 uncultured Thermotogae bacterium
CTGGACGAGACCGAAGAGGCCGACGCGAAGACCCGCTACGTCGCCATCGACTACAAGATGGTCGACACGCAGGCGAAGTTCTCCGCGCCGACGGTGTTCTACGACGCCAACGACTCGCTGTCCTACGACGACATGACCGACGGGCGCATTCTGGGGCCCAACGCCGGCGCCTACCTCCAGCAGGGCTACCAGCCCCCGGTCACGACGCTGAAGACCCAGCGCTACTACGAGAGCCAGATGATCCGGCTCTACCGCTACCACGGGAGCGCCCAGCGGGCCACGACCGTCGTCCAGATCGAGAACCGGGACTACCAGCAGTACCAGAACCCCGTCCCGACGTACAACACGACCCGGCAGTTCCGCAGCAGCGAGGCCGCCCAGCAGTACGCGGCCAACAACTCCAACGCCTTCGTCGGCGGCGTGGCTGACTTCCCGCGGGAGAACGTCGACGCGCTGGAGCACTACCGCCTGGTGCGGCTCTCCCAGGAGTCCGCCGCGCCGCGGAGCTCGATGGCGAACCTGGAGTTCCGCCAGGGCGAACAGCCCACCTGGGTCAAGCTCTTCGAGCGGGTCCCCGGCGCCACGGTCGAGGGTGAGGCCCCCGCGAACACCACCGTCACCGCCGAGGTCCAGATGGCGGCCACGAGCCCCGTCGGCCCGGACAACTTCACGTACACCCAGTACGCCGAGACCGGCCCCGACGGCGAGTTCGAGATGCGGGTGCCCTACGCCTCGACGGGCTACGAGAACTGGGGCCCCGAGGAAGGCCACACGAACGTCAGCGTGCGGGCCACCGGCCCC
>CAZENJ010000103.1:921-4519 GCA_964513485.1 uncultured Thermotogae bacterium
ACCGCGACCGACGGGACGACTGACGACGTGACGAACACGACTGACGGCACCGAGTCCACCAACGACACCGTCGAGTCCCTGACCGACGCGGGCCAGGGCGGATCGCTCACTGGCGCTCGGGTCGCCGAGTGATGGGCGTCCCCGACTGGCTCGCGGTCTACCTCAAGGGCTTCGCGATGGGGGCCGCGGACGCGGTCCCGGGGGTCTCCGGCGGGACGATCGCGCTGATCGCGGGTATCTACGACCGCCTGGTGAGCGCCATCGCCGCGATCGACGTCGCGGGAGTGTTGGTGCTCCTTGGCTCGCTCGCCCGCCCGCACGATCCCGCGGCCCGTCAGCGCTTCCGCGAAGACTTCGTCGCGATGGACCTCCCCTTCCTCCTCGTGCTCGCGGTCGGGGTCGTCTCCGCGGCGCTCACCGCGGCCAACGTCATCCACTGGGCCGTGGGCGTCCACGCCGGCCCGACCTACGCCTTCTTCTTCGGGCTGATCGTGGCCTCCGCGATCGTCCTCCGGAAGGAACTCGACCTGGGCGAGGCCGCGGGCTGGGCGGTCGCCGCGACCGGCTTCGGCCTGGCGTTCTGGGTGAGCGGCCTCTCGAACGGCTCGCTCGGCTCCGGGCTCGTCGTGCTCTTCTTCGCGGGCGTGGTCGGGATCTCCGCGATGGTCCTCCCGGGGATTTCGGGCTCGCTCATCCTCCTCACCCTGGGGCAGTACGAGACGATCGTCTCCGCGGTCGGCGACCTGACTGACGCCGTTTTCGCACTGACACTCGACCCGGCCATCGACCCTCTGACGACCCTCGTCGTCTTCGCGACGGGCGCGCTGCTGGGGATCCTCTCCTTCGCCCGCGTGGTCGCCTGGGCGCTGTCGACCTACCGCACGCACACGATGACGTTCCTCGTCGCCCTGATGATCGGCGCGCTGCGGGCCCCGGGCGAGCGGGTCCTCGAGGCCACGGCCACCTGGACGCCCACCACGGGCACGATCCTGCTGGCCTGGGCGCTTCTCGGGGCCGTCCTCGTCCTCGGCCTCGACTGGGCCACCGGCGAGATCGCGTACTGAACCCGGCGAGGCCTGGGGAAAACCAGTACCCCTATACGCCTGACCGTTCATTCAGTTGGTAACCCACGGTCTTTCCATGAAACGCCTCGCCTTCCTCCTCGGCCTCGTGCTGGTCGGTCTGCTCGTCGCCCCGTCTGTCGCCCTCGGGGCCGAAGATCCACGGATCGAGACGGAAGTCCCCGAAGACACGCTCGTGCCCGGGCAGACGACCCAGCTCGCGGTCGAATTCCTCAACGACGCCGAGGACCTCGACGACCAGGTGAAGCCCGCGACCGAGGTCTACGCGACGATGAAACCCGGTGACACGTCGTTCGCCGTGCTGTCAGGCACCCATCGACTCGACCCACTCCAGGACGGCCGGCCGGTGGTCGATCAATTCCGGGTTCGGGTCCCACAGAACGCCGAGGCGGGGACCTACCGCCTCCCGATCGAACTCGAGTACGTCTACGATCGCGACGAGACCGAGACCACGACCGTCTACGCCACGGTGCGCATCGAGAACCGCGCCTCGTTCTCGATTGTCGACGCCCAGTCGACCCTCGAAGTCGGCGAGTCGGGCTCGGTCTCGGTCACCGTCGAGAACGACGGCTCCGAGAACGTCAGTGACGCCACCGTCACCCTGCGCTCGGCGACGGGCAACGTGGTCTTCGGGTCCAGCCCCGCGACGACGGCCTACGTCGGGAACTGGTCAGTGGGGGACCGCGAGACCGTGACCGTCGACGCCAGCGCGCCGCCCTCGGCTGACGCCGGGAACTACTCGCTCTCGGCGATCGTGGAATACGAGAACACGGAGGGCTTCGCCCGCACGGCGGCCCCGATGACGCTGGGCGTCGATGTCGCACCCGAACGCGACCAGTTCACCCTCGCTGACGTCGAGCACTCCCTCCGCGTGGGCGAGGAAGGCGAGCTCTCGATGACGGTGGAAAACGGCGACGAGGCCGTCTCGGACGCGGTGCTGCGGTTGACGGGCGTGGGCACGAACGTCCACCCGCTGTCGAACGAGTACGCGCTGGGTGACCTCGACGCCGGGGAGTCGGTCCCGGTCAGCTTCCCCATCGAGATCTCCGAGAGCGCCGAGGCGACCCCCCGGCAGTTCGGCCTCACGATGGCGTACGAGAACGCCGACGGGGACACCCGGACGCAGTCCCTCTCCGTGCAGGCCACGCTCGAACCCGAGCGCGACCGGTTCCTGATCGAACCCCGCAACGCGACCGTCGAGGCCGGCTCCAGCGGGACGATCACCGTCGCCGTGACGAACAACGGCGACACGGCCGTCGAGGACGTCAACGCCAAGATCTTCACGAACGATCCGCTGTCCTCCAGCGACGACGAGGCCTACGTGCAGTCCCTCGAGCCGGGGGCGACCACGCAGATCGCCTTCGGGCTGAGCGCCGGCGGCTCGGCCATCGAGAAGGCCTATCCGGTCTCGATGGACTTCCAGTACGACGCCGATGGTGACAGCAAACTCTCCAAGACCTACCAGGTGCCCATTTCGGTGACCGTCGCCGAGTCCTCCGGGCCCTCCCCCTGGGTGATCGGCGGCGTCGGCGGGATCATCGTCGCGCTCGTTGCCGTCCTGCTCTACTCCCGCCGGCAATAACTGATGGTCGACCACGAGCGGACCGTCGAACGGATCTCCGAACTCGTCGCGGACAACCCGGTGCGGGTCGTCGCGGTGTTCCTGCTCGTCACCATGGTCATGGCGACGGGGCTCGGGGGCATCACGACCGAAACGGGGACGAGCCAGTTCTCCGAGGGCACCGCCTCCGAGGAGGCCCTCCAGGACATCGACCGCGAGTTCGGACAGCCCTTCGCACCCGACACCGGCACGACCCAGGTCATCCAGTCCGAGCGCAACGTGCTCTCGAAGGGGGCGATGCTCGACATGCTCGCGGCCCAGGAACGGGTGCTCGACCGGACCGGGTTGCGGGTGAGTGCGACCCGGAGCTCGGCCCAGCAGGTCGCCAGACAGCTCGATCCGACCGCCGACAGCGTCGAGGCACAGCTCCGGGCGATCGAGCGGGCGACCCCCGGCGAAATCGACGCGGCGGTGAAACGCGCCGCCGGGGCCCCGGGCTTCGCGGGCTCGCTCAGCAACGATTTCAACCGCCAGGACGCCTCGGCCGGGGCCACGATCACCGTGATCACCCACGAGATCCCCACGGGGGTCGCCAGTGGCGTGGGCACGAGTGGGACCAGCCCGCTGCAGTCGATCCAGGTCGAGACCGAGCGCGTGGTCAACGCGGGAGACGGGGAGTTCCGGGTGTTCGGCACCGGCATCATCTCCTCGGAGTTCGCCAACGTCATCTTCGACTCCCTGATCATCGTCCTGCCCGCGGCGATCCTGCTCATCATCGTCCTCCTGGCGTACGCCTACCGCGACCCCGTGGACCTCTTTCTCGGCCTGGCGTCCCTCGTCATGGCCGTGGTCTGGACGATGGGGTTCATGGGCCTCGCCGGAATCCCGTTCACCCAGATGCTCACGGCGGTCCCGCCGCTGTTGCTCGCGGTCGGGATCGACTTCGGGATCCACT
>CAZENJ010000103.1:4536-7139 GCA_964513485.1 uncultured Thermotogae bacterium
GGTGGCCTTCTTCATCGTCACCGGGACGACGGTCATCGGTTTCTCGGCCAACGGCACCAGCTCCCTCGGCCCGATCCGCGATTTCGGGTTGATCGCGGCGGTGGGCATCGTCTTCACGTTCTTCATCTTCGGGATCTTCCTCCCGGCCGCGAAGGTGCTCGCCGACCAGCTGCGCGAGCAGTACGGCTTCCCCAGGTTCGGCCAGCAGCCGATCGGGCAGGAAGGGTCGACGGTCGGTCGAGCCCTCTCCGGCGGGGTGATCGTGGCGAAGCGAGCGCCGGGGATCTTCCTCGTCGCCGTCCTCCTGGTCACGGTGCTGGCGAGTGGCTACGGGGCCGGGGTCTCGACGAGTTTCACCCAGGACGATTTCCTCCCGCCCGAAGACACCCCCGACTACCTCGACGAGTTACCCGAGCCGTTCGCCCCCGAGGAGTACACCGTCACCGCGACGCTGAACTACCTCGAGGACACCTTCGCGGTGAACGCCCAGAGCTCGGTTACCACCTACGTCCGCGGGGAGTTGCGGGCGGATTACGCCCTCGAATCCATCCAGCGGGCCGGCCGCAATCCTCCATCGTCCTTCGTCGAGACCGACCGCCAGGCCCAGTCACAGAGCGTCATCGGGGTCATCGACCAGTATCGGGCGGCGAACCCGCAGTTCGACGCCCTCGTGGAGCGCAACGACGTCGACGACGACGGCGTCCCCGACGACAACCTGGAGGCGATCTACGACGAACTGTTCGCCGGGCCCTACGCCGGCCAGGCCGAGCAGTATCTCACCGAGGACTACCGCAGCGCCCGGGTCGTCTACGACATCGAGAGCGACGTGAGCCAGGCCACCGCCGCCGCGGACGCCAAGGAGCTGGCGACCCGCTACCGCCTGCCCGCGACCGCGACCGGCCAGACCGTGGTCTTCCAGGACGTCTCGGACATCATCCTCGAATCGGCCACCCTGAGCCTGGGCGTGGCCATGATCGGGGCGGCCATCTTCCTCGTGATCATCTACCGGATCCTGGAGGGCAACGCCACCCTGGGGATCGTCAACCTGGTGCCGATCCTGGTGACCCTGGCGCTGATCATCGGGACGATGCGGGCGATCGGCATCCCCTTCAACGCCCTGACCGCGACGGTCCTCTCGATCGCCATCGGGCTGGGGACGGACTACTCCGCGCACATGACCCACCGGTTCGTCGACGAGTACGACGGGGCCAACCTCGACGTCGCCCTCGAGGAGACCGTGCTCGGGACCGGCGGCGCGCTGACCGGGAGCATGCTGACGACCGCGGCGGGCCTCGCGGTGCTGGTCCTGGCGATCACCCCGATCCTCGGCCAGTTCGGGACGATCATGGCCATCTCGATCGTCTACTCCTACCTCACGGCCATTCTCGTGACCCCCTCCGCGGTCGTCGTCTGGCACCGCCTCGGCGGGTTCGCACTGCCCTAATCCCGGGCTTCCCGCTGGAGACGGGCGCCCTCCTCCGTTTCGACCGCGAGATCGGGCACCGGCGAGGGATCACCCTCGTCGTCAACGGCCACGTAGACGAGATTCGCCTCGCTCGCGAGTTCTCCCTCGCCGGTCCGGAGATCCTCGACGTGGGCCTCGACGTGGACCTCGACTGACGTTTCGCCGGCGTCGTAGACGTACCCCTCGACCCGGACGGCGTCCTCGACCTGGATCGGCCGGATAAAGTCCACGCTGTCGATGTGAGCGGTGACACACCACTTCCCGGCGAAGCGGACCGCGGCCATGCCACCGACCTCGTCCATCCACTTCACGATGGAGCCGCCGTGGGCGGTGCCGAGGTGGTTGGCGTCCGAGGAGCGGACGACCCAGCGGTTCGTGATCCGGGTCGAGAGCAAGTCGGGCATAGGCCCCGATTCACGTGGGCAGGGATTGAGGCTGTCGACCGGCGGTGGCGAAGGACTAATTACACGTACACCCAAACGTACACGTATGGGAACGAAGAGTCTGACGATCACCGAGGAAGCCTACGACCGGCTCGCGGCAATGAAACACGAGGACGAAAGTTTCACCGACGCCATCCTCCGGTTGACCGGCCGTGAGCGCGATCGACTCCAGGGATTCGGGCTTCTCGCTGACGATGCAACCTTCAGAGCGGAATTCGAACGGGTCCGCGAGAATCTCGACGAGGATCTCCGGGCGCGGGAACAGCGATGAAGGCCCTCGACGCGACCTTCCTCGTCGATTACCTGGACGGCGTCGAGGCGACCGCGAACTATCTCGAAGAACGGGAGAACACGCCGTTTTTTGCCCCCACGCTCGCACTATTCGAGGTCTACACCGGGGTCGTCCAAAGCGGCGGGGCTGACCAACTCGAACCGGTGCTCGCCGGGATCGACTGGGTCGAACCACTGCCACTGACACGCGATGCCGCCGCCGAGGCAGCACGGATCCGGGGGGAACTGCTCGCGGCGGGCGAGCGTGTCAATCTCGGTGACACCCTCATCGCTGGTATCTGCCGTGATGCTGGAGCGACGATCGTGACCCGGGACAGTCATTTCAGTCGGGTCCCCAACCTGTCCGTCGAGGGGTACTGACGGCCGTCGTCCTCGCTCGTCATCCATTTACGTTTGAACCTCTT
>CAZENJ010000104.1:0-4424 GCA_964513485.1 uncultured Thermotogae bacterium
TTCAAACATTGCCTGTGACACGTTTGAAGAGCTGGGCGGAGAATGTATGGCTCAAGTTGCTTACAATCCGGGTAAAGCGTCCTACAAAATGGAATTGTTGATGGCTTCCAGGGGTAGCCCGGACGTCCTCGTTATGCCCGCATACGTCGAGGACGGAATTACCATCATCAGGGAGGCTATCGCCGGCGAGTATTTCGATCAATTCCTCTTCACTGATGGTATGTTCGCACAGAAGATCGCGGATGAAACTGGCGACGTTTTGAACAATATGTACGGTACATCCCCGGGAACATCCGAGTCCCCGTCCTACAACCTCTACCATGAAGCTTTTCGCGGCAAGTACGGACATGAGCCGAAAGCCGGGTTCAGTGAACAGGCCTACGACGCCGCTATAGTTATCGGTCTCGCTATGGCAGCTGCTGATCCCGCGGCTTACGAGGAGGATCCGGGTAAGGCAATTCGCGACAATTTACGATTTGTTGCCAACCCCCCGGGAGAAAAAGTTACCGCTGGTGCGGAAGGTATCAAAAAAGCGCTCGAATTAATAGAGGCAGGCGAAGACGTCAATTACGAAGGGGCAGCCGGTTCAGTTGATTTTGACGAAAACGGCGACGTTATTTCGGGAATTCTAATCTGGAAGATCGAAGACGGAAAGATCAAAACTGTAAGGACAGAGATTCCCGAAAGAGAGTAAAGCTCAAACAAGCTAATTTCACAATACAGGCCTCTGCTCGAGTCAATTCAGCCGGGGCCTGTACTTATTTTTTAAATTATCACACGAGAGCTCTGAAAAGATGCTATTAGAGATCGAAAAAGCAAACAAGCGTTTCGGTGGCATTCAGGCAGTCCGGGACTGCTCGTTTGGCGTCGAGGAGGGTACAATAACTGGACTTATTGGCCCGAACGGTGCCGGAAAGACGACCCTATTCAACCTGGTCACCGGTTTCCACCCTCTGGATAGCGGCAGGGTTTACTTCAAAGGAGAGGATATCACGGAACTGCCTCCAAACGAAATTTTTCACAAAGGTTTATTTAGAACATTCCAGATAGTCCGCGGTTACGAGGATATGACTGTTCTGGAAAGTTTACTGATAATGCCGACCCAGCAGATGGGTGAAAATTTTTGGAACATTTGGACGAAGAGTTCGCAGATAAAGGAGCAGGAGAAAAAGTTCACGAAGAAAGCGATAGAGGTACTTGAGTTCCTGGAAATGGCTGACAGGAAAGAGGAACTGGCCAGAAACCTGCCCGGAGGAGAAAAGAAGCTGCTTGATCTGGGTCGAATGATGATGGCCGATCCAGACCTGGTTTTGCTCGACGAACCGGGCGCCGGCGTTCCCCCTTCTTTGCAGCAGAAAGTAAATAATTACATCGAGCGGATAAGTGATGAGAACAATACTACTTTTTTCGTCGTCGAGCACGATATGAACGTAATTATGAATCTCTGCGATCCGATAATTGTAGTCGTAGAAGGAACTAACCTCACCAGCGGTTCTCCGGAGGAAATCAAGTCGAACCAGGAGGTTATCGAAGCCTATCTGGGTGAAGAGGAAAAGGTTTGAGTAATAACAATTGCTGGAGTTCTGTCCTCCGAAAAAGTTTACCATAAGGTAAGGGGAGTACTGAAATGAACATTCTTACAGTCGAAGGGGTGACTGCCGGTTATGGTGATATGGACGTAATTTTCGACATAACCGCAGAAATCGAGCCGGATGATTTGGTGGCAGTCATAGGTCCTAACGGTGCGGGTAAGTCCACTTTACTCAAGACCATAGTTGGGGCTGTTCGGGCCAGAAAAGGAGAAATTGAATTTAAAGAGCAGGACGTTACCAACTGGGCAATAGATAGAATTGTAAAGAGGGGGCTAAGCTGGGTTCCCCAGGACGACCACATTTTTCCCACCCTCACCGTGGAAGAGAATTTGGACGTGGGGGCCTACACCTATTCCGGAGATTACTCGGATCGGGTCGAACGGGTCTGGTCGTTCTTCCCCCAGCTGAAAAACAGGATGAAACAGGTTGCGGGTGATCTATCAGGGGGACAGCAACAGATGGTTGCGGTGGGTAGGGGGTTGATGACGGAGCCGGACCTGCTTCTGCTTGACGAACCGACTGCCGGATTGGCTCCCAATTTAATTAAGATGATGCACGAAAAGATAGGAGAGATCAATAAGTCAGGGGTCACGGTTCTTCTCGTAGCTCAGAGCCTGGAAACCTTCCGGGCTTCTAACAGGGGATATCTTCTTACATCCGGCGAGATAAAGTACTCTGGCTACACGGAAGATCTACTGGACAACCCGGAGGTCAGGGATCTCTATTTTGGTGGGTAAGTAACCGAGTCGACCCAAGGTATTTCAAAACAAAGAAAGGGATCGATATGATAGGACCATTAGTAAACGGCATAATTTTAGGAAGTATCATTACTTTAGGTGCAATAGGCGTTACGCTGGTTGCGGATATTCTAAACTTTTTCAATTTCGCTCACGGAGCGATTTTTACCCTGGGGGCTTATTTTACCTATCTTTATCTGAATATCCTGCCCGATATGGGTAGCATGTTTTCCCTTTCTTTCGGAGGGAGCATGCTAATTGCAATAATTCTCTCGATGGTATCGACCAGCTTGGTAGTACTGTTTTTTGACAAAATAATTTTCAGAACGCTGAGACGGAGGGACGCATCTTCGCTTTTTCTAGCCCTGACTTCTCTTGGTCTGGTTTTCGTCATGAAAGCCACGATCAGCATGATCTGGGGTCCGCAGGTACATTACTACGGCCCAATTCAATCCGCAATAAAATTCCCGCTCGGTATCAGGGTCAAGCCCGACGAGTTCTTTATAGTTGCAGCCAGTTTGATCCTCGTCCTGGTGGCATACCTCTTTCTCAAGTACACCCGGCTGGGAAAAGCCATGCGGGCAACTTCGGATAACGTAGTTCTGGCACAGGCTTCCGGAGTTGGCACGGAAAGGATCGTTACCTGGACCTGGATTATGTCGGCTTCTCTCGCCGCACTTGGCGGAACTTTATACGGTCTGGAGGTGCAAATCAGGCCAACTATGGGCTGGTCCTTTCTGATTCCGATGTTCGTGGCAGTGATCGTCGGCGGGGTGGGAAGTTTTGGTGGAGCTCTGGTCGGAGGGATGATTATTGGTATCTCGGAGGAACTAATTACTTCGCTGCTGCAGGATATGTTTCTCAAGCTCGATATCAGAGTGGTCATGTCGGCGTACAAACCGGCAATTGCCTTCGTGCTGATAATTTTCGTGCTTCTGGTTAGACCACATGGTATCTTTGGCAAGAAGGGGGGATAGAGGATGTTAAGTTACATAGCTTCATACCTGGTGATGGCATCGATATACGGCATTATGGCTCTGGCACTAAATTTTCAATGGGGGTTTTCCGGGTTGATGAATTTTGGTATAGGTGCCTCCTATATGCTGGGAGCTTACAGTGCCGCGCTTCTGTCTTCCGCGCCTACAGCAGAGCACCTTGGTGGCTTTGGGATTCCCTTTCCTTTTGATCTAATCGGAGCTGCGGTTATCCCCGGTTTTATAGCCTTTTTGATAGGATTTCCCGCTCTGAGGTTAAAGGGTGGGCCTTTTGCTATAGCCACTCTGGCCATCCATGAGATCATATACCTGGTTGTGCATAACGAAATGTGGCTGACAAACGGAGTCTGGGGGATACGAGATATCAGTCGCCCCCTCTATTCCCGGATGCCGCAACAGTACGACTTTTTCTACCTGCTTATTGCGGGGGGTCTGTTGATTGTCTTCTATTTCTTCTTTCAGAAAGTGGTTCGCTCGCCCTGGGGTCGAGTTATCCGTGGAGTGAAGGTAGATGAAGATATGGCCCTTATGTCCGGCAAACACGCCTGGAGCTATAAGATGCAGTCCTTCGTTCTCGGTTCGGCGGTAGCGGGTATCGCAGGAGGACTTTTCGTCCACTACACGGGTTTTGTCAGCCCGACCACCTTCACTCCACTTATGGCTACTTTTATAGTCTGGTTGATGGTCATGGTTGGCGGTTCCGGTAACAACAGAGGCGTGCTGGTGGGCACTTTCTTCGTCTGGGGCGTCTGGACCGGCAGCGAATTTTTAACGGACTTCTTTCCTGGCAGCATGGAGACAAGGGCGGGATTTATGCGCATGTTTTTGATGGGAATTATTCTGCTGATAGTTATAATGACAAGGCCGCAGGGTATATTTGGCAGGGAAAAGATAATACCAAGATATCTTAGATCCAAGTAATCCGATTTTTTAATTGAAAGAGGTAAAGGGGGTAAAAATGAAGACTCTGGACGGAGAATTTATCTACGAGATGGACAGTGGCCACGAACCGGTGCTGGAAATGGATTCCGGTGAAACCGTCAAAGTGGAAACGCTGGACGCCTTTGGGGGGCAGATAAAGAGCGAAAGCGATACCCTGG
>CAZENJ010000104.1:4434-6067 GCA_964513485.1 uncultured Thermotogae bacterium
AGTAAATCCGGCAACGGGGCCGATTTACATCAATTCGGCTCGGCCGGGTGATACGCTTGCCGTTAAGATAAAAGATATAGAGGTAAAGAGCCCGGGGGTTCAGGGTATCGTGCCGGGATTCGGTTTTCTGAGTGATCAGTACGACGAACCCGTGGTTACCGTGCACGAAATAACAGAGTCCGGAATCGATTTTGGCGGTCTTATGTTGCCGGTTCAACCGATGATCGGGACTATAGGTGTGGCGCCGGAAGGAGAGGCCGTGCCCTGTAATACGCCGGGCAGGCACGGGGGAAACCTGGATACGCCGGACGTCCGTGCGGGAGTTACCTTGCTCTTACCGGTCTTCCACGAGGGCGGTCTGTTTTCCCTCGGTGACGGCCACGCTCTTCAGGGTGATGGCGAAGTCTGCGGGGTCAGTATAGAGGTGGCTACCAGCACTACCCTGGAAATTGAATCCCGGAAGGAAAGTATTCCAACCCCGATGATAGATTCCGAGAAAGAATTTATCACTATCGGTAGCGCGCCGCAGCTGGAAGGTGCGGGCAAAATAGCCCTGGAAGCGATGATCGATTATCTGACGCAGAATACCTCGTTTTCTTCCGTCGAAGCTTATAAACTTTGTTCGGTTGCCTGTGATCTCAAGGTTAGCCAGGTGGTCAACCCGTTAAAAACCGTCCGTGCTTCCATAAGCAAGGATTACCTGTGAGGGTGCAAGCCAACCGTCAAAATTTTCGGTTCATTTAGAACCCGGTCAAAGCTGGTGGGCACCCAGTTGGAGGGGGCTTTTTCATTTAACAAAGGGGTACCCTGGATAATCAATCAGCTCCCACTCTTGCCAGCCTCATCGCGTTTGTCGTTACTCCTACCGTCATCCCTGCGTCTCCGAGGAGGACGGCCAGAGCGATGGTGACGTATCCGAGAGGTACGCCGACGGCAAGCAGGGCCTTTAAGCCGAGACTCGTGAATATGTTTTGCCTGATGACCTGTTTTGCCCGGGAGGAAAGTGCGTATAGATAGGGAAGCTTCGAGAGATCGTCCTTCATTAAAGCTATATCCGCCGTCTCCAGTGCCGTATCAGTCCCGGCGGCTCCCATCGCAATGCCCACGTCCGCCGCGGCCAGCGCCGGAGCGTCATTGATGCCGTCTCCCACCATGGCGACCGGGCCGTATTGTTCGGAGAGTTCTTTTACGGCTTTCACCTTCTCGTCTGGCATCAGTGCTGCCCGAAATTCTTCTACCCCTATCTCATTTGCTATGGCCCTTGCGGTATTTTCGTTGTCACCGGTTAACATGACGGGCATGATACCGGACGATCTGAGGTTTTCGAGGGTGCTTCTTGCGGCCGGTCTTATCCTGTCGGCAACGGCCACTATGCCCCGGAGCTCTTCTTTTGAGGTCACCAGAATCACCGTCTTGCCTTCCTTCTGCAAACGGGGAATTGTATCCTCCGTCAGGTCGAGACAGTTGCCCTGATGGCATAGATTTGATGCCTCCTGACTTACTTTCTTGCTATCGCCAGAATGATGGACGTGGCCGAGGTCAAAACCCAGTTCTTCAATTAGAGAAGGTTTCCCCGCGTAGTGCTGTTGCCCTTTCAGGTTGGCCCTTACTCCCTTGCCGCTTATTTCCTCGA
>CAZENJ010000104.1:6077-7059 GCA_964513485.1 uncultured Thermotogae bacterium
GCTTCGGCGATCGGGTGGTCGCTTCTTTCTTCCAGACCACAGGCAGTTTCAATAACTTCCTCTCTGCTGTTGCCGTTTAACGGGATTACGTCCGTGATGTTCAGCTCGCCCTCCGTCAGAGTGCCCGTTTTATCGAAGGCCATGACTTTGACTTCACTCATTGCCTCCAGGGTCGTGCCGCTCTCGATCAGAACTCCGTTTCTGGCGGCGCTGGTAATAGCGGAAACCACGCTTACGGGAGTGCTGATGACAAAGGCACAGGGACAGGCGAGAACGAGCATCGTTATTCCCCGAACGAACCAGCTGGCCCAGGGTTCAGCCAGAGCAATTGGAGGAATTAGCGCGACGGCCACTGCAGCGAGGACGACTACCGGTGTATAGTAAGAAGAGAATTTGTTTACGAACTTTTCATGCCCTGTCTTCTCCCGCTCGGCGCTTTCCACCATCTCAATTATCCGAGAAATAGTGCTTTCCGAGGAAGTCCTGGAGGCCTCTATCTCTAAGTAGCCCTGCTGGTTTATCGTTCCCGCGTATACTTCCTCCCCCCGGGATTTATCGACGGGAATGCTCTCGCCGGTTATCGGGGCTTCGTTTATTGCCGTCGCTCCTTCGACTATTTCTCCGTCAACAGGGACCCGGCTTCCCGGCTTGATTACAATTTTGTCGCCCGGCTCTACTGCTTTCACGGGGAGCTCCTTTTCCTCTCCGTTCCTTTTTACGAGTGCTGTATCCGGAGACAGGTCCTTTAATTCTCTCAAAGACCCTCTGGCCTTTTCGATGGAGTAATCTTCCAAAAGCTCCGCGAAGTTGTACAGAAAAGCCAGGGTCGCCCCCTCGAGGAAGATGTGTTTCCCGCCGAAAATACTGGCGAGGATCGAACCGAGAATTGCCGAGGTCATTAACAGGTCGATACTCAAATTCAAGTTCTGCAGGGCGTGGAACCCACTCTTGATTATGACGTTTCCAGCTACAGCTATACTGA
>CAZENJ010000105.1:0-7000 GCA_964513485.1 uncultured Thermotogae bacterium
TGCGGGATTTGGCGACGAAGCCGGCTTCGAGTTTTCGAATCCGTCCGACGGGAAGAGTTTGAACACTTACGACCCGGAAATTACAGAAATAGGGGCAAAAGAATTGATCGACTACGGCAAGGAAGTGATTGATCGGCTGAGTGGTTTCGACCCCGAACTGGAAATTGACGTTGACCTAAACCGGTCAGTCGGGAAAACGAGAATCGCAAACAGCAATGGCCTGAACGTAAGCGAGGATAAAACGAAACTTTCTCTTAGCCTGGAGATCAAAAAGGTCGGGCAGGAAGATATATTTACTTTTCACGAATCCCTGGTGGCGCAGCACCTGGATCAATTCGACATAGAGAGACCCACGGAAAAGGCAATACAGAAGGTCAAATGGGCGGAAAGGGAGGCAAAAATAGAAAGAGGAAGCTACCCGATCATTTTCACCCCGCGGGGAACGCTCGTTCTTTTGGTTCCCCTGCTGGCCGGATTCAACGGAAAGTACGTCTATCAGGGAGCTTCACCCCTGGAGGGGAAGCTTGGAGAGAGGGCCTTTGCCGATACGCTGAATATTCTGGATTACGGTTCCATGGAAGGCTCGCCTACCAGGAGGAGTTTTGATGACGAGGGAACTCCGGTGGAAAAAGTTGATTTGATTTCAAATGGAGAGGTCAAAAATTTCCTCTACGATCTTCAGACGGCCGGTCAGGCCGATGTGGAACCTACCGGCAACGGGCTAAAAGGTGGCCTAATAAGTGGTTCCGACTTCAGGTCGGCGCCCAGCATCAGCCCGACCACCCTCATTATCGAACCGGGCGAGGAAAAATTCGGCGGTATGATTTCCGGGCTGGACGAAGGACTCGTGGTAGATCAGGTGCTCGGACTGGGACAGGGAAACACGTTATCGGGCGAGTTCTCGAACAACGTCTCGGTAGCTTATAAAGTGGAAGACGGGGCGATAGTCGGGAAGGTAAAGGACACCATGATCGCCGGAAACGTCTACGAGCTGCTGAAGCAGGGGGTAAAACTGGGGAAAGAGACCGAGTGGGTCGGAGGGGGGCTCTCGGCTCCTGCACTCGCCCTGGAAGCTGTCAACGTAGTTAGAAAGGGCTAATTTTTACCAATTGAACTGACCTATAAGCTCCTTTACCATTGCTCCGAGGAGGACTGATGATGACAAGAGAACTTGGAAGTTCGGATTTAAGAAGAACTTGTTCGCCAGCTGATTTTTCTTTTGACACTACGGAAGAGCTGGAACCGCTAAAGGAAATAATTGGACAGGACAGGGCGCTGGACGCGATAGAACTGGGACTGGGAGTTAAAGACGACGAGAACCGCTATAACATTTACGTGGCGGGTCAACCCGGAACCGGCAAGAACTCGGCAATCAATAAGTTTCTCAGCAGGGAAAGCAAGGGAGAAGAAACCCCGCCGGATATCTGTTACGTACATAATTTTGACAATCCCGATCGACCGCAGTACCTAAGGCTTGAGGCGGGCAAGGGTTGCGAATTTCAGGAGGACATGGACGAATTGATCGAACACCTCGAAGACGGGGTGTCAGACACTTTTGAGACGGGGGAATACAAGAAGCGGAAGGAAGCAATAGACCAGGATTTCAACCGAAAAAAGAAAGCTCTGTTCGAGCAACTGGAGGAAGAAGCGTCGGACAAGGGATTTATCCTCCAGAGAACCCCTTTTGGCCTGAATACCGTACCAAAGGGCGAAGACGGGGAGCCGATGGACCAGCAGCAATTCAGCGAGATGGAAGATGAAAAGAGGGAAGAGATTGAAGAGCGTCAGGAGGAACTCCAGAATAGAATTCAGGAAACGATGCAGCAGGTCATGGAGGCCGAGGAAGAGAGAAACGAGAAGGTGCAGAACTTAAAGAAAGAAGCAATTTCCTTCCTTCTCGACCCGATGCTGCGCAAGCTTGAGGAAAAATACAAGGACAATGAAAAAGCCGTGGAATACCTCCATAACGTCAAAGAAGATATTCTGGAGAACATCGACGACTTCACGAACCAAAACGCGGGCAACCAGCCCGGAGCAATGGCTCAACTCGCTTCCGCCCAGGACCAGTTCGTCAAATACAGGGTAAACGTACTCATTAACAATGGCGATACCGAAGGCGCCCCTGTAGTGGTCGAGGACAATGCGACCTATCCGAACTTATTCGGGGCCGTCGAGAAGAAGGCCCAGTTCGGCATGATGTCCACGGACTTCACCATGATAAAGCCGGGTGCGTTGCACGAGGCCAACGGAGGCTACCTCGTTCTCAAAGCAAAGAACCTTTTCCGCTACGGACTGAGCTGGGAAGGTTTAAAAACGGCCCTCAACCAGGGGGAAATTAAGATCGAGGATCCGGCTCAAATGCTGGGATACGCTTCGACCAAGGGACTTCAACCGGAACCGGTACCGCTCAGCGTCAAGGTGGTTCTTATAGGCAACAGGAGAATATACAATATCCTTAATAGCTTCGAGGAGGACTTCCAGAAGCTATTTAACGTAAAGTCCGATTTCGACTTCGAGATGGACTGGGAAGAAGACGTGGAAGCCAAAATTGCCCGGTTTATTAAGGACCAGGTAGATGATAGCTCGGAGATCAGGCACTTTAAGAATTCGGGCGTGGCCAAGGTCGTCGAGTATTCTTCGGAGATGGCAAGGGACAAGAAAAAGCTTTCCACGAAATTCAGCGAAATTACGGAACTTGTCAAAGAATCAAGCTACTGGGCCAAGAAAGAAGGCGCGGAATACGTCGACCAGGGGCATGTAAAAAAGGCGATGGACGAAAAGATCGAGCGCAGGAGCCTTATCAGGGACAAGATACACGAGTACATAGACCGAGGCAAGATTTTCATCGACACCAAGGGAAAGGAGGTCGGCCAGATAACCGGGCTCTCCGTCCTGAATACCGGCGACTTTAGCTTCGGCAAACCCTCTCGAATAACCGCAAACGTCTACGCCGGCAAAGAAGGTGTGGTCAACATCGATCGTGAAGCCGATCTCTCCGGTAACACACATACAAAAGGAGTAATGATACTGAAAGGTTATCTGGGGAGAAAATTCGCTTACGACAAGCCGCTGTCCCTGACCGCCAACATTGCCTTCGAGCAAAGCTATTCGAAGATCGACGGCGATAGCGCTTCGTCCACCGAACTGTACGCGATTATATCCAGCCTGGCGGACCTCGAGATCCATCAGGGAATAGCAGTTACCGGTTCAGTTAATCAGAAAGGCGAGATTCAGCCTATCGGCGGTGCCAAGGAAAAGATAGAGGGCTTTTACGAAGTCTGTAAGGCCCAGGGATTAACCGGAGATCAGGGTGTCATCCTGCCGGAGGAGAACAGGGATAATCTGATGCTGAATGACGAGGTCATAGAAGCCGTGGAAGCCGGTGATTTCCACATATATCCGGTTGAGACGGTGAGTGAAGGTCTGGAAATTCTCACTGACACCCCGGCCGGCGCAACACTTACGGACGGGGAATACGAAGAGGGAACGATATTCGCCAGAGCGGACGAAAAGATCAGAGAGATTCACGAAGCACTGAACGGAAATAACGAGGAAGACGAATAGCCAAACCCCGGGGAAGTATTTTAACCTGACCTGAAAAAGCCCTTCGGGTAGATGCTCGAAGGGTTTTTTATTTTTATTGACCCGCCCGCATCCCGCTAACTGCTTTCCAGAGAGAACCGTAATCCGACCGCGGATTCCAGACCAGAAAACCGTCCTCTTCGTGTTTTTTTAACGCCCTCAGTTCTTCTTTAATATATTCTACCAGGTCCATCCCGCTGGGCATAGCCTGTTCAAATCCTTGTATGAACGGCCGCAAAGGGACTGTTAACCTTTCCTTGCCCGATTTCAGGGACAGGTCAACGAGTTTCCTCGGGTTATAGACGAGATCGGGGTCCTGATAATGAGAAGGATAAATCATGGGAGACAGGAAATCAGTATGCTTCTCCAGGTATTCCAGGTTCTGACCTATCGGGTCTATGTTCCGACTGTTCCATTTCCAGAGAGTTCTACCGTAGACATCCGCGGAGAGCTTCACGTGGGCCGGGATTTCTCGACGTAATTCTTCCACAAAATTCGCTATTACCTTGCTCCTGGCCTCGTAGTTCCCGCCTATCTTACCCGGGCCGTCCGAATATCTGATGTAGTCAAGCTGGATTTCGTCAAAACCCATCGTCGCGACTTCCTTGGCCAGGCTAATATTGTATTCCTGTGCAAGAGGGCTCTCCGGATCGGCCCAGAGTCCTCCGCCACAGCAGCGGGCGGCCATAATCGGGTCCTTGAAGCAGGTCAAACGAGCAATTGCGTAAATACCGGCTTTATGGAGTTCCTTCACGATTTTGACGAGCTCAAGCCGACCTGTCTCAGCACCCATTTCCTCTGCCAGTTCGACGTCCGAGGAGTAAGTGACCTCGCCGGAGACGTTTTTTACGTTTATCACCACGCCGTTAAAATCGTGTTCCTTGAGGACACTGATCCAGTCCGTCACGTTGTCGACCGATATCGCTCGAGAGTGAAGATATATTCCCCTGATCGGCCTGGTTTCCCCCTGAGGTTTCCCCTTATCGGACTCGGCAATATTTACAAAAGTCCTCTGCCCGATGCTGGAAGGTGCGAGAACCAGGAAGATAGCGATCAAAAAAATTCCGGTAGCAAATCTGGCGAAGTTTTTCATCTTGGAAAAATATTGGCCGTCTTGGTCCACATTCACAAGGAAAAGTGTCACCCCGGCAACTAAAATCCGTCTATAAGTTATTAGAAAAAATCACCTTATGGGTGTCGGTGATTGCTGTAGGACAGAGATCCGGAAACGATTCCCAAACGCAGAGAATAATCGAATTTGCCCCCGAGCCCGTGATAGTTTATCCTGAATTGTGTCAAAGTCTCGGAAAAAATTTTCGACCGGGACTGCTCCGCCTGGAATTCTTCCTGAAAACGGAGATCAAGAAGCAATTTAAATCGGAGGTAGAACAATGAACCAAGAAGATTTAAGCGATTTCGCTAAATTTATCTTCGAGCTGGGCCAGTTGAAGAGAACTCCTCGTTCGGGCTGGACGAAGCTCGGCATAGATAACCCGGAAACGGTTGCCGAACATTCCTTCCGGACGGCCGCGCTGGGCTTCCTGCTCGCGGTGCTGGAAGAAAAAAACCCTTATGAAGTGGCCGGTTTCTGTCTCTTTCACGATTTGGCGGAAACCAGGACCCTGGATCTTGACTGGCTGGCCCAGGACTATCTCGAAAAGGGCGATTACATCTCCTCCCGGATACTGGCGGACCAGACGGATAGGTTACCGAAAGAGCTGAATCAGAGCTTGACCGAACTAATGGACCGAGCAGAAGAAACTGATAAGACCGCACAAATCGCCAGAGATGCCGATCTGCTGGACCTGCTATTTCAGGCCCTGGAATACGCCCATCAGGGCAACCCGCTGGCCCGGCAATGGTTTTTCAATACCGCGTCCTCACTTACTACGGAATCGGGGAAAAGGATAGCGGATTTCCTCAGAGAGAAAGAAGAAGCCGGCGAACTAGAAGATTTACTTGTCTGGTGGAAAGGTCTCGAGGTTAGTCGAGGTCGAGATAAGTAGCCAGCCTGCCGATGACCTCCTCCACCTCGACCCTGTTTTCCTCGGTAAGCTTTTCGGATTCGCCCAGCTGATTCAGCCTGGTTAAAGCATTTCTGACGCCACCGGGAAGCCCGTCCGGGGGTTGCGGCATCCCTTCTACCTTACCGAGCAGGAACTCCGCAACTTTCAGCAAATTATCCGCCTTGAGGGAGGATACTTCACTGTCCCGCTTGATGGTAAGGTTGGACACCAGTAAACCGCCGTAGAAGTGCCAGAGCTCCGCCGGGCTCCAGTTAGACTGGGCCCAGGTAATGATTGGAAACCCTATAAGGTAATCCAGCGGCTGGTCAAACCTCAGAAGTTTTTTCTCCAGCGGCTCAGGAGAAAGCCTCAACTCATCAAGGTTACCGGTAAAAGCTCGACCCAGAATAACCTCGGAACTGACCTGCAGGGACTCCGGGGCCACCGACTGGCCGACGGAAGTACCGTTAAGAAACATCTCAACGTTTTCCCCTTCGACTACGAGAGATACGTGAAACCAGTTTTCCGCGGAGTCCGAGGCGGTGCTTAGCAACACCTCGTCGGATTCGTCCAGAAGTTCTAACCTGTTGTTATTCAGCGAAAGCTTCCAGTTCGCGGTCCCGACGATAGTTCCCGCAGAGTTTTCCCCTGGCTGTACCCAGAGCTGCAGGGTAAACGTGTCCAGCGGCGGTGAAAAGGTCTTCTTCCCGATGTCGACTTTCGCGCTCGCGGTCTTTTCAGCAAGGTGAAGGTACTGAAATACCTGGACCCGGGCTTCCGGACTGGCCGATCTAATTTCCGCCCCCGAGAGCGAGAGCGATCCGTCACCTCCGGTAAAACCCCAGTATCCCAGCTGGATTGGCCAGAGATATTCTCCCTCCGCTGCGGCCAGCTTCTTCTCGAGGGGAGGGAGCCGTTTCATTATTTTGGGAGGCAGACCGCTTAATTTGCCCACCTCTCCGAGATAATTCAGGGCACCGTCCAGACCTTTATCCCCGATTTTCTTATCGGCCGAAACAAAGCCGGAAGAAACAAGGTTCCAGCGCAGTAGAACTCCGGCCAGCCCCGCACCGAGTTTTGCCGGCTCCGAACCACGGGCCTTTATTCCGACACTAAAAAATGGCGCTGCAATAAAGAGAAAAAACAAAAGACCGATCAAACTCAGAGAAAACTTATTTTTTGACATGCACTACCTCCGGTAAATACTGTAACAAACTATAACCTAAATCGTGCGATTTTCTCACTCAAAACTTAACCCTTAAGTAAGTTTGCAAGGAAATACCCTACTATTTGTTAAACTTACTTATCTTCACTCATTGGGAGATAGCTAAAGCCCTAAATCAAGTCCCTCTCCCGGAACTTTCAACCAGCACCCTCCAGCACCCAGTTTAATATATACTTCGAAAGTTTAA
>CAZENJ010000106.1:0-6799 GCA_964513485.1 uncultured Thermotogae bacterium
GGATATACCTCCTTAATTACAGTTGGTTAAGGCTTCTTCCAGTCGGTTTAGGCCCATCTCCAGACGGGAATAGGGGCTGGCGTAGCAGATTCGCAGGTAACCCTCTCCGCCGGGCCCGAACGCGGTCCCGGGTAGCAGAGCCACTCCGGCCTCCTCCAGCAGGTAGTCCGCCAGCTGAGCGGAAGATTTCTGGTAGGCGGAAACCTCCGGAAAGGCGTAAAAGGCCCCTTTCGGGGTATTACATGTAACGCAATCTATGTCATTAAGTCTTTCTACTACTAGGTCCCGCTTCTTCGTTAACTTTTTCACGTTCTTTTTTACCCGTTCCTGTGGCCCCTCGAGGGCTTCTATTCCGGCGTACTGGGTGAAGGTGGCCGTGCAGCCGACCGAGTGGGTCAGGAGATAGCCGAGTTTCTCGGCCAGCTCTTCCGGGAGAACGGCATAGCCCAGGCGCCAGCCGGTCATCGAATAGGTCTTGGAGAAGCCGTCGACCATGATAGTTCGCGCCTTCATCCCATCGTAGCTCAAGATACTTCTGTGCTCGTTGTCCCCGTAAATCATCCGCGAGTATATCTCGTCGGAGAGGACGAATAACTCCTCTTCTCGGGCCAGACGGGCCACTCTCTTCAGGCTTGAAGAGGCCATCAGGTTTCCGGCCGGGTTGCCCGGTGAGTTCAGTAAGACGAACTTGGTTTCAGGCGTAATCGATGCCTCCAGCCGGTCCAGGTCCAGTTTAAACCCGTCCCCTTCTACCAGCGGAACCGGGACTGGCTCCCCACCGGCCACGGAAATCATCGACTCGTAAGTCGGGAAGCCGGGGTCGGGGTAAAGTACCTCCTGGCCCTCTTCCAGGAGAGCCAGGGTGGTCAGGAAAAGCAGCGGCTTGGCTCCGGGGCCGACCGCCACTTCTTCCGGGGTAACCTTCACCTCCCTGGTCTCGGACACGTGTTCGGCGATCGCCCTCCTGAGCGGAGGGATACCCCGGGACGGGTTATAGTCGGTCTTTCCCTCGGCCAGCGCCTTGATCCCGGCCAGGGTGATATTCGGGAAGGTGGGATAGTCCGGCTGGCCTATCTCAAGGTGGACGATATCCTCCCCGCTCTCCTCCAGTCTGTTGGCCTTGTCCAGGACCCTGTACGCCCCCTCGGGCTGGAGCCCCGCGACGTTCCGGTTTATCCGTTCTATCGGATCCAGATCAGTTGCTGTCGGACACATTGAAACTCCCCTCCTGTTAATTCCTGCAACTCTTGACTCAAGCTAAAATGGACTGACCAGGCTGCAAAACTAACTCACCCTGGCCATAATCTCTTTCACTTTTTCTTCCGCCAGTTTTTCCGGTTCGTAATCTTCGATTATCTGCTTTACCTTCTCGTTCAACCTTTCACCAGTCGTGGGAGAACCGCTCTCCTCCCACTTTTCTCTCTGAGACCTGTCGAAGAACCGTGGCTCCCAGTAATCTCGGAAGTGTTCTACTGTTTCTTCAGTCCCGAGAAAATCGCCGCCGGGCCCTTCTTTTTCGATCCGATCCCTCATCAACGTCTTCTCGTTCACCGGAATACCGGCCATCATGTGCTTCGTCATATCTACCAGTTCGTCCGTGAGCACCACCAATTCCAGAGAAGTCGCGAGGCCCGATTCCAGATAACCTACGTCATGTATCAGGTTTGCCCCGCTGAACCTCGCCATTATAACCGACATGGTTGCCTCAGTTGCCGCCTGTTCATCCATCAGTTTGGCATCGGAACACCCGGCGTAACCCCAGGTTGGCATTTCGTAATTGCGACCGATTTCGGCTACGGCCGTTTTCGTCAGCTGAAACTCCGGGGACCCGTAGCAGATCTGCATGTTTTTCATGTCGAAATGATGCGGGCCCGCTCCGTAGACAAAAGGGGCGCCGGGATTATTAAGCTGATGCAGAACCAGCGCACTCAGTATTTCCGCATTGCAAAGCGCCAGCTCGCCGGCCATGTTTATCGGTCCCGTACTCCCCATCATAGGTGCAGGAGAATGAACTACCGGTAACTCCGCCTCGGACATCAACAATAATTTATCCAGGGCCGTTTCACTCTGGTGGAGAGGCGAGGTTGGTTCCGAGTAAAGCAGCAGATTCGGTCTCCGACTCAAATCCTCCCGGCTCTCCCTGAGCGTCGTCGCCATCTCGATTATCGACTCAAGATCCTCACGGTCGTCACATACCACGACCGAAGGCTTTGATGAATACTGTAACATATGGGCGTACTGCCACTGATAGTTGGACACCTCGTCCGGCTTGTCCTCGGGCATACCGACGCTCATGAGAAAATCTATATTCTCCAGTGCATCTATTACCCTGTAAGCATCGCAGATATCATCCGTCTTCCACTTTCTCGTCTCACCGGAAAACGGGTCGAGATATTTCAGGGTGTCCGAACCCGTGCCAAAGTACGTTTCCGTTCCCTGAAGCTTAATCGCCGGGTCTCCCCCCCTGTCCGTCAGGACAACTCTTCCCGGGGTAGAAGAGATCGCTTCCTCGACCATGCCCGGCGGGAAGCGGACCAGGTGGTCCTCACCGACGTAGGCACCGGCTTCTTCCAGCAGCTTTAGACCCTGCTGATGGTGAAATTTTACCCCGACATCGCGGAGCAATTCGAGAGAAGAATTGTGAATGTCCTGTATCTGACTGTCGGAGAGCAAACTAAACTGGGGCGTGTCGAAACTTGCATGATTTGAGTTCAGTATTCTGGTTGCTTCATCTGCTAACATAGACTGACCTCCTGTAGGTTATGGTTGGAATTCCCTGCTGTAGATCAATAGCTTAGCTACTCCTTTCGTGAAGCGTATTTATCCTGAATTCGGCCCAAATTACTCGCAATTTCTTCACTCGCTGCTGCCGGTTTCCCCTCATCCTGCTCGATAAACTCCGAAAGATAAGCCTCTATTCGGTCACAAAATGACGAAATTTCGCCCGCTTTCTGGTTATTGTAAGGGCTTCTGTCTACAAAGCGGGGATACCAGCTCTCCCTGAAATTCTCCATGGTGTGGCGATGAGAGACGAACTCTCCGCCCGGCCCGACTTCCTCGAGCAAATCCACCGCCAGACCGTCCTTCGACTTCAACCCGGTTATGGTATTGCGCAGTAAGTCAATTATCTCGTCCATGACGACTATCATTTCCGGAATAAGCACTTTCGCGCTGCCGAACAGACCGACGTCATGAATCAGATTCGTCCCGGATAGAGCCGCCATGTAGCTGGAAGATACTGCCTCGAGCACGGCCTGCGAGTCAAATAACCTTGAATCGCCCGTCCCTCCGGTTCCAAATACGGGAAGACCAAGTTCGTGTCCGAGTTCGGTTATAGCGGAAGACATGGCCTGGAGGTCCGGAGCTCCGTAAGAAAAGTTTGCCGTATTCATATCCATCATTGAAGGCATTCCCCCCAGCACGAACGGGGCTCCGGGGCTGATCTCCTGCTGCAGGACCAGCCCAAACAGCGACTCCGCGGCGGCCTGGGCAACTGCCGTCGCTGGATCCTGGGGAGCAGTAGCACCCATGGCCAGAAAGGGCGAATAAAGGAGTGGAATTCCTTTCTCGGCACAGTATCTGACCTTACGAACTGAGCTATCGGGATTGACGAGTGGCGAAATGGGTTCGGCGTAGTTGACGAAAAAAGGCTTATCTCGAAACGGCTCCTCACCCTTGACCTCCGCCATCTCATGAACCGCCCTCAGGTCATCCAGTCCCTCCGTTATTGCGACAAACGGTTTATCAGTGTTCAGCAAAACCTGTTTTGTCGCCACTATCTCCGCCACCCGACTGGGCTTATTCGCGGCAAAACCGGCCGGCATCAGGAAACTAATATTATCCAGCCCCTCAGCCAGGCGGACTATCCGGCCGATATCAGCTTCTCGACAATCCTTATAGGTTCCATCCCGGGGATCGAGGATATTGGGTCCATCTATACTGGCCCCAAAATAACTATTTCGGCCCGCAAGAGAGAGCGCCCGGCTCCCGGACTGATCGTAAATTTCCAGTGAG
Organism: uncultured Thermotogae bacterium; assembly: GCA_964513485.1. Lineage (GTDB taxonomy): Bacteria > Bipolaricaulota > Bipolaricaulia > M55B111 > M55B111 > JAGXLP01. Next base: position 4,015 of record CAZENJ010000106.1, read on the forward strand.
TCTGGTGCCGAGTCAATCGCTTGCCTGACCAGCCCTTCCGGCAGGTAGACCCTGTCCCCGTCTATTTCCGCACCGGCTCCGGCCAGAACTTCTCTGGCTTCCCGATCGGTTAGTTTCATTCCGACCCTCTCCAGTATCTCGTAAACGCCTGCCTCTATCTTCTCGAGACCGGAGCGTTTTAACAAACGAAAACTTTCTGCTCTCAGAGGAGCATAACTATTTGACACTAAAATCACCTATTTATACTGGATATTTAAGAAAACCCATCCTCAGGCGTGATTTATGGAAAAGCCGTCGAGGAGGGGGTCCGAACTCGAGGCAAGAAAGTAGTTTAAGCCGGTAATATAGGAAGAACCAGTAACTCTTGGAATTATCACCCGGCGGTCTCCGTCCTTCCGTTCCTCGGCGACCCGGCCCTGAAACTCCGTATCAATTATACTCCGGTAAAGTTTATCTTCTCCCAGCTCCAGCTCCCCTTTCTCGTGTTCCCAGGCAAGCTGCGAGCAGGTTCCCGTTCCACAGGGAGACCTATCGATTACTGAACCTTCGTGAATTACGACGTTCTTTTCAGCTCCTCCTCCTTCGACGAACCGAATCCGCTCCAGGGGCAGTCTACCGGTCTCCGGATGCCGGAGAGTGACGTCCTCCCGACGGTTAATTCTATTCATTATTTCGTGGGCGTAAGAATTAAGTTCGTCCAGACTAGCCGGGCCAACAGTCAAGCCCAGTTCTTCCGCCCTGACTATACCAAAGAAATTTCCCCCGAAGCTCAGAGCTACTTCGACCCTCTCTCCCTCCTCCAGCTCGACTTCGAGGGTTTCCACGAAGTAAGAAGGTGTCCCGAACAAATCCACCCTGTCGACGCTTCCTCCCTCGTAATGTGCCACTGTCCTGACGAGTCCCGCGGGGGTGTCCAGCGTAATCTCGTTTTCACCTTCCCGGGCCTCCAGTAGATCCAGCTCAAGCAAAACGGTGGCAACGCCGATAGAGCCATGACCGCACATGTCTGCATAACCGGCCGGATAGGGGAACAGGACCCCGACGTCCGCTTCCGGTTGGACCGGATCCATTACGATAGCACCAAACATCGCAGCGTGGCCTCGGGGTTCACGCATGGTTCGGGTCCTAAATTCGTCTTCGTTATTTTTCATCCATTGCTGCCTTTCGACCATCGACGGCTTTTCCAGAAGCTCCTTATCGTAACCCTTGAGGATTACCCGGATAGGTTCTCCGGCCGTGTGAGCATCGACCGCCGCGGCAAAAGACTCCGACCTAATTTCTTCCAGCACAGTATCAACTCTTTTCATAGCTTGGTTAAATCGCCCTTATTCAGTTTCCTTTCCTAATTTCAAACCTTCCGGCGTAAGTTTCTCTTCGACCTCGGAAAGAAGCCAATCGAGCGTAACTGCCAGCCCTGCAGTAAGCAGAGCCCCCTGCAACATCAGGGAAACGAAGTTGACTGACTGACCGCGCATGATTATCTGCCCCAGTCCGCCGGCATTTATCAATGCGGCGATTGTCGCTGTCCCGACACAGAGGATCGTCGAATAGCGGATCCCGGAGACTATCACCGGGAGCGCCAGAGGCAGTTCTATCTTGCTGAATATTTGCAACCGGGACATTCCCATACCTTTGGCTGACTCAATTATGCTCTGATCGATGTCCTCGATCCCTACCGTGGCGTTACGCAGTACCGGTAGCAACGAATAGATAAACAGCGCGATGATCCCGGGGCGAAACCCTATTCCGAAAAACGGCGATACCCCGGCCACCAGAGCGAGGGGAGGTATGGCCAGCCCGACATTTGCAATTCCGGTTACCGGCGAAGCCAGGAACTTCAAACCGGGACGCGTAATCAGAAGCCCCGCACTTATGCCGACAGATATGGCCAGAAACTCCGCTATCCCCACCAGTTTGAGGTGTTCCCAGGTCCGCATCAGCATCTGCCTGCCCGTAGCCGGATCGTAATAACCCATCGAGCCGTAGAAGGTATAGTATATCGTCAATCCAACCATAATGCTTATCAGTACCGCCGACATTATCCGTTTCCCCTTCATCTTCCCCCTCCCTTTGATCGCCAGTTAAGTTTTTGCTCGATCCTGCCGGAGATTAAGTCCAGAAATATAGCCAGAATACTCGAGAATATCGCCCCGGTCAGGATAAGGTCAACTCTGAGGTTCCTGATACCCCGGAATATCGGGATGCCAAGCCCTCCACCTCCGACAAAAACCGCCAGAGCAGCGATACCGACACTCATAACTATAGCGTTTCGCAGGCCGGCCATTATTACGGGAAAAGCCAGCGGCAATTTTACCTTGTAAAGTATCTCCCGTGAACTCATTCCCATGCCCCTGCCCGCCTCGATAATCTCCGGACTAACTTCCTTAATTGCCGTATAAGTATTCTCGATTATCGGCATCTGAGCATAGAGAACGAGGGCGATGATAGCCGGAACCATCCCAACGCTCTGGACGCCCGGAATAGCTCCGAGCAGGGGAATCATCATCGTGTAGAGGGCCAGACTGGGTATGGTCAACATTATCTCAGCCAGATTCACTATTATATTAGCCAGTTCTTCCCGGCCCTCGCCGGCTATGTACACACCGATGCTTACCCCCAGGACCATGGCGATTCCGGCGGCTATCCCGACCATTATCAGGTGCTCGATGATCCACTGAGAAATTAACACCCAGTGAGAATTGATGTACTGCCAGGTGGAACTAAATATTTTTTCTTCCATGGTATTACCTTCCAGTCATACAAAAGTAAGCTACCCCGGAAGGGG
>CAZENJ010000107.1:0-6781 GCA_964513485.1 uncultured Thermotogae bacterium
ATAACGAAGCCGGTTACAGATCCCTTAATTTCGTGAAAAAGTTAAAGGAAAACGGGGCGACGATGCAGCGTTCCTGGCAGTGGATGCTGGCCAACTTCCTCGACAGGAACTACGCTATGACCTACGAGGGCAGCTGGGATATCGCGGCAATTCACAGCAAGTACCCGGACCTGTCCGTCCAGGAGATCAAAGAAAAGATCGGCGTCATCCCGACCACCGTATTCGAGGGCCACGACATGAGGGTATTAACCGGTGGCTGGCTCTGGACCATACCGAAGACCGCAAAACACCCGGACGTCGCCTTTGAAGTCCTGATGGAAAATTTCGAGGACCGAGAAGCCTACGCCGAGATGACCGCCTACCAGGGCGAATTCCCGACCACGGAATGGATCTGGGAATCTCCCACTTACAGGAAGAGGATGATCGGAGAAACTCTGCCGAAAGAGTGGTTCGAAAGGTTCAGAGAAGGAGTTGCCGGCGGAGTCTGGCGACCGTTCTTCCCCGAATACCCCGAAATTCAGAAAGAACTCTGGGACGCCACACAGAAGGTAGTTATGGGTAAGGCAACGGCAAAAGAGGCACTTACCACTGCGGAAAAGAACGTCAACAATCTTATGGAAGACTAAAAAACCGCAAGTTGATTAACAGGCCAGGAGGGGATAATTTCCCCTCCTGGCAATTTTAAACAAGTTGCCCGCTAAAGAAAAACCCTCCCTGCAATAAGCTGCGGGGTCTATCGGTAAGTCTTGGTGATATAAGCATGAGAAGATACAGTTTTTTAATCCCGGCGCTTTTTTTGCTGCCGGCGATAGGCGTTCTATTCTTTCTCCAGTTTTTCGCCTGGGGCTGGAATATAAACCTGGTTCTACATAACGTAACCCTGATGAATTTTTTGCGAGACTGGCAGTTCGTAGGTCTGGAAAACTTTCAAACGGTCCTTTCCGACCCACGAACTATAACTTCTCTGACGAATACAGCGATCTTTGCTTTTTCGAGCATTGCCCTACAGATGATAATCGGAACGGCAATATCCTACCTGCTTTACCGGGCCACGCCGGTAGTAGAGAAAATCTTTCGGCCCATAGTTATTCTGCCGTGGCTCTGTTCTGTACTGATTGCCGCGTTTGGCTGGCAGTTGATTTTGGCCAAAGACATTGGTTTGCTCAATACAATAATTACCTGGCTGGGCTTCGCCAGGATCGATTTCTTCGGCGGCTCAACCACGGCAATGATAGCAATCGTTCTGGCCAACACGTGGTGGGGAACGCCATTTACCATCCTCCTTATGGGTTCGGGCATGACCTCAATTTCACCCCAGCTTATAGAAGCTTCAAAAGTCGACGGGGCAAGCGAATGGATATTCTTTACCAGGGTGGCTCTACCAATTATTCTGCCTTTCATTCTCATCAACCTTATCTTAATAACCGTCTGGACAATAAATATGTTCGGCTTGATTCTAGCAATGACCGGAGGGGGACCACTCAATGCTACCAGGGTCTTCCCGCTCCATGGGTATCTAGCTGCTTTCAACCAGGGAAACTTTTCCTATGGGGCTACGGTGACTGTATTTTCGGTTATGATTAATTTGGTACTCGTATACATCTACGTCAGGATAGCTGACGTAGAGCTGGTTTAATGGGGGGCAATATGTCTGAAAAAGCAACCAGAATACTCCTGCTTGTGGCTTACTCGATTTTCTCCCTGCTGCCAATTTACTGGGTAACTAGCTTATCTCTACAGCAAAAGATCAGCTTTCCGCCGAAACCGATACCGACGAATCCGACTATCTCTCACTACATTGGGCTTCTAACGGAGTCGGGAATTCCTATCAGTATACTAAATTCTATCTTCGTCGGGCTTTCCGTCGGATTTATTTCTGTCTTGATATCTTCTATGGCCGGTTACGCATTTTCAAAACTCGAGTTCAGGGGAAAGAAGATTATCTTTCTCGGCGTCATTTTGACTTTTTTACTGCCCCCCCAGCTAAATATTGTGCCGCTTTACTCATTATTTGCGGAAATGGGATTGCTTAACAACCGACTCGGAATGATATTTCTATACCAGATTTTAGTCCTTCCGCTGAATATTTTCCTCTTCCTTAATTACTTCGATACGGTAAAAGAAGCGATAGTCGAATCCGCAATTATAGACGGAGCTGGCCCGATCAGGCGTTATTACAAGATCTTTATCCCCCTATCAAAACCAGCTATAATCGCTGCATTCATCTTCGGCTTCAGATTTGCCTGGGCAGAATACGTGTTTGCAACTACCTTTATTCGTTCGGATTCAAAAATGTTGTTTACCGCCGCGTTGAACCGGGCGGTTTTTGCCGGCCAGTATACGATAAATTACGATTACATGGCAGCTGGCTCCATTTTATTGCTGATCCCCACGCTATTCATTTTGATTTACGGCCAGAAATATCTGGAGATAGGCCTTCAGCTCGGGGGTGTAGATTAAATTCAAAGCCGAAACAATATGGTTCCGAATAAAATTACGGACCGATAGCTTTTAAGAATCCAAAAATGGAAGAAATAAAAAAAGGTTTTAAAGTATACGGTAAAAACTTTCCCAGGTTGACTTTGCCGTTCCTCGTACTTTTCGCAGTTTCCCTGCTATGGAACAGATATTTTCCTTACGGGGGAAGAGTGCTTCAGAGCCTCTCGGGGCTGGGTCTGGCCATCCTCGGCTTGATTGTTGTCAGCGGCGCCACGGTAGATACCTGGGGCGCGCTGGAAAACAAAAACTTCGGGTTGCACAAATGCTGGTCTTATGTCCTGAGCAGTCTCCCAAAAATATTACTCACGGTTTCGATCGCAGCTATCCCCTGGTTGTTGCTATTCTACCTCTTCCTTAATTTTTTTAGTTTTTTCCTCTTCGTCCCCCTGGCAATTTATCCCTTCTTTTTTGCCTTTACCCTACCGGAATTGTTAATCGGGGGAAGCGGACCGATCGAGACGTTTCGAAATTCATTTAATTTTTCCCTTGCCCATTCTACACGAACTGTCTTGTTGACATATTTACCGATAGTATTAGTCATCCTATTAATTACGTTCGGATTTTACTCTCTTACCCTGTTGCTGGTTTTACCCACCTGGACCGTGCTGCTATCTTCAAATTATTGTAGCTTAAAAAGAAACCCCGGTCCCCGAGAATATTTCGCACGGTTTGCTGAAGATCCGGACCGGTAGAAAAATTGGTGATAATTTCCTAAACTGGTTCAACTTAAAATTACATCGTGCTTGCAGGAGGAATAATGGAAGTAACGCAAGAAAAACGTGCAGATTATACCGAAAAGAAGTTAAAAGAAGTTGCTTACGGAAAAAGGAGCCGGATAGAAGAGGTATCGTATTACATCACCCGTAAATTTCTCGAGCCGGAGGTGGTAAGAAAAAAGGACTTTACGCCCTGCAGTCCGGGCTTTACCTGGAAGAGGGAAAGAGAAAAGGCCAAAGAGGATCGGCTTCACGCCGACCTGGACCTGGTCGGGGGCGACAAACTCCCGGCGGAAGTTTCACTCGGCAACAACGTCTGGTTCAGGTTGAGGTGCGAACGGCCGGATAGTTCCGAAACCTTCGCCCCGGCCCTGCATTTTTCAGTCAGAGGAAGTTCCGAATCAGAAATGAGTCCTATCGAAGGCCAACCATCCGTCGAGGCGCAGTGTTACAGGGAAGGAGAACCGTGGGCCGCGTTCGATCACGGCCATGACTTTATTTTTCTGACTGACGGCCCGGCTCGGGGTAAAGCCCACGACCTGCTCGTGGAAGTGGGGACGACCCTTCTCTGGGGCGGCCTGGACGTCGAGGAATTCTTCCTGGAAGCAGCCGAACTAGTCCAGGTCCGGAGGGCGGTAAAGGACCTGTACCTTGAGTACAGAACGTTTAACCAGCTGAGAAAATACCTGCCCGACGGGTCGCCAAACGAGAAGAAGATACTGAAAAAGCTAACTGAGGCAAGCCACGTCTTCCCGTTTGAAAGTAACGATGAAGAAAAGTTTGCGGAAGGAGCGGAGGAAGCAAAAAATATTCTTAAGCCGTTGAAAAAGTTGAAATCCGACGTTTCCGGGTTCAAGCTGACCACGGCCGGTCACGCCCACATCGACGCCGCGTGGCTCTGGCCCTGGACCGAAACCGTCCGGAAATGCGGCAGGACTTTTTCGACCGCCAGCAAACTTGCTGAAGACAACCCCGATTTTAATTTTCTCCAGTCCCAGCCGCACCTGTACGAGTTCGTCAGAAACAGGTATCCCGAACTCTTTCAGCGCGTAAGCGAAATGGTGGAGTCGGACAACTGGGAACCGATCGGCGGAACCTGGATAGAAAGCGACGTCAACCTGAGCGGGGGAGAAGCCCTCGCACGGCAGTACCTTTACGGAAAACGTTACTTCCGGGAAGAGTTCGGAATGGACCCGAAAATTACCTTTATTCCGGACGTATTCGGCTATTCGGCTGCGCTACCGGGAATAGCCCGGGCCGCGGATTGTCCCTACTTTTTCACTCAAAAAATGAGCTGGAGCGAGATAAACGATTTCCCGCATCATTCTTTCCTCTGGGAGGGGATAAACGGGGCCCAGCTTATCTCTCACTTCCCCCCCGCCGACACCTACAACGGCATGTCTTTTGGCGACCCCGTAGAAGAAGCAATGAAATCCGCCGTGGACTTCAAGGAATCGGCCGACCTGGATTCTGCCGCTTACCTTATCGGCTGGGGCGACGGAGGCGGAGGTCCGAACCAGGATATGGTGGATCAGATCCGAAAGATGAACGAGGTGGATTCCCTCCCTGATTTCGAATTCGGAAAACTGGAGAACTTTTTTGAAGAACTGGAAGAGGAAAAAGACCAGCTGGAAAGGTGGGTGGGCGAGCTTTACCTGGAAAGACACCGAGGCACCCTCACCACTCAGGGAGAGACCAAGCGACTGAACAGAAAACTGGAGTTCGCCCTGCGAGAAGCGGAAATCTGGGCTACGGCCGCTCTCCTGAACAAAAATGATTTCTCCTACCCGAAGGAAAAGCTGGACCGGGCCTGGAAGGTTCTCCTCTTTAACCAGTTCCACGACATACTTCCCGGTTCTTCGATCGGCGAAGTCTACGAGGATACCGAAAGGGACTACGGCAAAGCTCTCGAGGAGGTGCAGTCGCTCACCGAGTCCGCGCGGGAAGAAACCGTCGAATTAGACCGGACTTCGCAAAAGCACCTGGCCTATAATTCTCTCCCCTGGGAAATGGATCGGCTAATCAAAATAGATAAACCGAAGGGGGTTTCGGGAAAGACCACAATGGTTAGGGACAGTGAGGGTAACGAATACCCGGGACAGGTTTCCGGCCGAGACGAAGACGACCTCGTCTTTAGGGCGGGCTCGCTGCCCCCACTGGGGGGAAAGACCTTCGAAGTATTACGGAAAGAGAGCAATCAGAAAAACGAACTGAGCCTATCCGAAGATAGACTGGAAAACTCGAGAATTAGAGTCGAAATAGGCGATAACGGTTATATATCCTCCATAACCGACCGGGAAGCCGGCCGGGAAGTACTTTCCGGACAGGGTAATCGTCTCCTGGCTTACCGCGATCTGCCGACAGAGTTCGACGCCTGGGAACTTGAAGGAGACATCTACGACGTAAGCGACGAACTACCCGCACCGGAAGCCGTAAGCGTCATCGAGGCTGGGCCCGTGCGTGGGATATTACGACAGACAAGACGCAGCGGCGAATCTACGATAGTTCAGGACATAATAATTTACTCCGATTCGAAGCGGATTGATTTCGAGACCAGGGTTGAGTGGAGAGAAGAGAACACACTCCTCAAAACTCACTTTCCGATCGATGTCAGAGCGAACAAAGCTACTTACGAAATTCAGTACGGTCATTATACTCGTCCGACTCACTCAAATACGAGCTGGGACGAGGCCAGGTTCGAGGTACCACAGCAAAAATGGACCGACGTCTCCGAATACGGCTACGGGGTAGCGCTCCTGAACGATGCTAAATACGGGGTAAACGTGGACGGGTCAAACATCGGACTCAGTTTGCTCCGGGCCCCCAAATCCCCCGACCCGGAGGCGGACATGGGGACCCATCACTTTACCTATTCCCTTCTACCCCACCAGGGGGATTTCCGGGAGGCAGGCGTCATCCAGGCCGCTTATGATTTGAATACACAGCCCGCGACCCTGCCGGTCGGAGACTTCGAGAGGATTAGTTCTCTGGCCAATTTCACCGATGACGGGGTAGTCATTGAAGCCGCAAAACGGTCGGAGGATTCGAATGAAGCCATTGTAATCAGGGCCTACGAGGCCTGGGGCCGGAAGGTAAACACCCGACTCGAACTCGACTTCGAACCGGAAAAGGTCGTGGAAGTTAATTTGATCGAGGACGAAAAGAGGGAATTGAGCGCCCGCGGTAACGAGGTTGAACTGGAATTCTCCCAGTTTGAAATCAAGAGCTTGAAACTTTTTACCAGTAAATAGCTGATTCATCCCCGGGGCACCCTCTGGGGATGAGCCGCCGGCTAGATTAAGAACGGTGCCCGGCAGCCAATCCGGGACTGCTTACAGATAATGGAAATAAAAAGTAATTTAGGCAAATACTTACACCTAATTCGTGAGGAGCGCCCGATCGGCTGCTGTCTGCTGAGTCTCGTGTTTTTGAAGTACGTAGTTCTTTAATTTGAAGGGTTTTCTACAGGCCCCGCGGTGTAATTGACGGATAAAATATATCGGAGGCATTTGATGAAAAGAGACTGGTGGAAAGAAGCAGTAGTATATCAAATTTATCAAAGAAGT
>CAZENJ010000108.1:0-6623 GCA_964513485.1 uncultured Thermotogae bacterium
TTGACTGCTGGGTGCTGGGTCTCGCGTTTTTGAAGTACGTAGTAGTTGGTTTTAAATTAGGTTTTTCTCCAAGCCCCGCCCGGAAGGGGGGTGATTGACTTAAGTTTTTCCAGAAACGTTTTTTTCAGGTTATCAAAACAGAGGGGCCGCCCGGAGTTGGTTCCGAAGATACCCGAATCAACCAACTTAACCCGGGACGGTTTTTCCGGCTCAGGCTTGTTAAATTGAGTAGTTTCCCACAATTCTCATAATGAAGGTGTAATTGGCTTAATGCTCTTTTGAACTTGTCTGTGAGGAAATCAATTGGTAAACTTGTTCTCAGTTAGTGTATTTTGCTTAGATCGTGATTAAGTGTATTTGATATATTGAGGTGAATGCAGGGTGGAATTTAAGCTTTTGACTCCGGATCAGGAAGTGTTTTCCGGCGAGGTCGATCTGGTCGGGGGAAGAACTGAGCAAGGCTCGTTTAGCATCTTGCCCCGCCATATTCCCGCAGTTATGGAACTGGAGCCCGCGACCCTGAAGCTTGAGGGCTCGGAGGGGTCCAGGCGGTTCGTCGTTCACGGGGGGATTTTGTTCAAAGAAAGGGACGATTCGGTCCGGATCCTTACCCGGGAAGCAAAGGAGTACGATCAGGTGGATCCCGCCGGGCTCAGGAATAGGCTCGCGGAGCTTAAAGATAGACTGGAGGAACTGGATAGCGAAGAGGATAGCGGAGAATACGAGAAGACCCGTTCCGAGCTTGACAGGGTGGAGCTGAGCCTGAGCCTGATAGAAGATGAGCAATAATCCCGCTATCTACGTCACCGGAATGGGAGCGGTTACGCCCTTCGGAGTCGGTGTCGACAATACATGGAAGGAGATCAAGAAAGGTAGTTCTTCCGTCCGGAGAATTGATGACCGGGTGGACGTAACCGATCTGAAATCGAAGATCGGCTCCCCCGTACCCGATTTCGACCCGGGCGAGTGGTTTAACAGGAAACGCGCCAGAAGACTGGGTAGGCCGAGTCAGTTCGCGATCGTAGCTGCCGGCGAAGCCCTTAGAGACGCGGGCTGGGAAGTTACGGGAGACGAGCCGGGCTTTGACAAAGAAGTTGGCGTTGTAGCAGGAACTGGTATCGGTAATCTCAATCCCCTGATAGAGAACCACGAGAAGATCCTTGATCGGGGGCCGGGAAGGGCCAGTCCCTTTTTGATCCCCCAGTTGATGCCCAACGCGGCAGCGGCCCAGATTTCGATCGAGTTCGGATTTGCAGGGCCCAACTACGGTGCCGTTTCCGCCTGTGCCAGCGGCGCGCATGCAATAGCGCAGGCTTTTGACGAGTTACGGACGGGTGGCGCCGAGATGATGCTTGCGGGAGGCGTCGAGGCTCCATTGCTCCGTATTGCCTATGCGGGATTTGACAAAATAAAAGCTCTCTCTACGAGGAACGACGAACCGGAAAAAGCCTCTCGGCCGTTTGACGCCGGGCGAGACGGTTTTGTCATGGGCGAGGGCGCCGGGTTCGTTGTCCTTGAGAGCGAGAAAGCTATGAAGAAAAGGGGTGTCGAACCGTACTCCCGGATCCTGGGAGTGGGAAAGACGGCAGACGCTCATCACGTAACTGCTCCGCGGGAAGACGGTGCCGGGGCCAGAGAAGCTATGTACCGAGCCCTGGAGATCGGCGGGCTCGAGCCGGAGAGTATCGATTACGTAAATGCACACGGAACGAGCACTGAGCTGAACGATAGAATGGAGACAAACGCGATAAAATCCCTCTTCGGTGAGGGGGCTTACAAGCTACCCGTTTCCTCGAACAAATCCCAGTTCGGTCACCTCGTCGGGGCGGCCGGTTCCGTGGAAACAATTATTACCAGCCTTTCCCTGCAGGAGGGATTCATACCTCCAACCATCAACTTCGAGAATCCCGGCGAGGGCTGCGATCTGGATTACGTTCCCGGTGAAGGAAGGAAACAGGATATAAAATACGCCCTGTCCAATTCCTTTGGCTTTGGCGGCCAGAACGCCTCTATTCTGCTTGAGCGCGTTTAGATTTTAGGTACTCCCCCCTGCTGGAGTGCTTCCTCGGGAAGTTTTGGTGAAGTATTTGGAAAAGGGAAGGGGAGTGGTTCCTCTCTCCTTCTTTTTTCATTAAGAGTTGACTTTCAGAATTTCCAGGGCAGGCAGTTCCTTGCCGCGAAGGAAACCAAGGCAGGCACCGCCTCCGGTGGACACATGGTCCATTTGATCAGCCAGTCCGAATTGCGTTATTGCCGCTCCGGTCTCTCCGCCACCGATAATCCGATAACCGGAGCTATCCGCAACGGCTTCGGCTACTTCCCTGGTTCCCGCCTGGAAGGGCTGGAGCTCGAAACCTCCCAGAGGTCCGGCCCAGACGAGAGTTTTGGCCGACTCGATTTCATTACTGTACTTTTCGATCGTGGCCGGTCCGATGTCGATGCCCATCCAGTCGGGCGGAATCTTTTTCGCGTCCACGGTTCTTACCTCGCCTTCTTCGCTGAATTCCTGAGAGACTTTGGCGTCCTCCGGCAGCATTACTTCGGTTTTTCTATCGTCGCTGACTTTATCCAGGAAGTCCCTGACCTCGTCGACCATCGATTCTTCGATGAGTGAATCACCGACGATGTGGCCCTGGGCGTGGAGGAAAGTGAAAGCAAGTGCACCGCCAATCAGGAATTTGTCGACTCGCTCCACCATATCCCAGAGAGCCCCGATCTTGCTGGATGCCTTTTTCCCACCGATTATCGCCACAAAAGGATGTTCCGGACTCTCCACCGCCGGAGTTAGGCCTTCTATCTCCTTCAATATAAGTTTTCCCGCCGCCGCCGGAAGTTTCGTCGCGACGCCGTAATTGGAGCTGTGCTTCCGGTGCACCATACCGAAGGCGTCGCTGACGAAGACGTCAGCCAGGCCGGCAAGCTGCCCGTAAAACTCCTCGTCATTTGCTTTTTCTCCGGGATGAAATCTGGTGTTTTCGAGCAGGGCAATTTCGCCGCTCTCCAGTTCCTCGAGTTCCGCCTCTACCTCCGGGCCGATACAGTCGTCCAGTTTCTTTACCTTCGTTTCTACCAGTTCGCCCAGCCGTTTCCCCACCGGGTCGAGCCGTAGATCCTCCTGTACTTCGCCTCCGGGACGACCGAGGTGGCTCGTCAGAATGACCTTGGCTCCATTCTCCGTCAGGTAATTTATCGTCGGCAGAGCACTTCTGATTCTGTTGTCGTTTGCCACTTCTCCGCCTTCCAGCGGGACGTTGAAATCTACTCTTACTAAGACTCTCTTGCCGTCAAGCTCGAGATCTTCCAGGGTCCTGTATTGAGAAGTTGGGTCTATCATGTTCCCTCCTGTTATGTAATCCTGGTGGCTTAGTCTACCTTCGGGTAAGTCTACGGGCTGATATAACTCGAAAGCCCAATAATTCTAACGCAACCCGGCGGTTCCGCTCAACGGGCTCGGGTCTTTTCGGGCTCCTCACCACGGATTCGTTTTGCAGTCTCAATCGTTTGTTCAACTGCAACCCTGATGCTATAATCTAACGCATAAAATATAAGAGTAGAGGAGAAGAAAATAATAAAATGAACCGTGTTTTCGCTGGCTCCCTAGTGGTTTCGCTGGTGATCCTAATCGTCCTGAGTTGTCCCACCGGAAGGCGCGTCGCCGGGAGGGAATTAATTCGGTCCACGGAGGGGTTCGTAGAGGCCCTGGAAGCGGAGTACCGGGATATAAAGGACTTTGCTGGGACGCTGACTCTCTCGGGTCTCGAGCCACCCGTGGAAGTGCTGGTAAAGGCCATTACCGAACCCAGGACTTTGAGAGTTGAGTACCTATCTCCGGCCGAAATGAAGGGCCAGTTCTTCCTTCTGAAGCAGGATTTTCTCTACCAGTACATGCCGGCCAGGGAGATAGTGATCAAAAAGGATTTAACCAAATCTAACACTCCTGTCAGGGCAGCCAACCTGACTCCCGGCTATCTGCTCGAGCTGGTGCGCTCCGAGGACCTGGCAGTTAACCTTATCGGCGGACCGGAGGGATTCTACTGTCAGGAAGGCGGGCCGAATTTTCTGGCTTCTGGAAGCGTGACTCACCGGCTAAACGGGATCGGGGCGATCGGAAATTCCCCGTCCGAGGTAATGGGTGCTGTTTCTTGCTTCGGTTCCGGTCAAGCTCTGTACGTGCTGGAAGTTATTCCCCGGGCGGAAGATTATCAATTCGCTCGACAGGTGATCAAGTTTTCTCCGGACGACCTGCTTCCCGTGGAATTAATTACTCATTTTCTCGATCGAGACAGGGAGCCGGTTCGAACTGTCGTAAAAAGTGCCAGAACCAATATAGGGTTAAAACTGGAGGAACTGGCAAAACTACCGGAAAAAGCGGAAGTAATTTCGGGTTAGTTTCTTAAAGGAGGCTTTATGTGCGGAATTATCGGCTATCGCGGTGAAAGAGAAGCACAGCCGGTACTGCTGAATGGCTTGAAGAAGTTAGAATACCGGGGGTACGACTCCGCCGGAGTCGCTATTATCGGGGACGGTTCCATCGGAATGGAGAAAATGGCGGGTAAAATAGCCCAGCTGGAGGATGCTCTCGTAAAGTCCCCGAAGTCCGGCAAAGTGGGCATCGGACATACGAGGTGGGCGACTCACGGCGAGCCAAATGACGTGAACGCTCACCCGCATCAGGGTTGCGGGAACGATTACGGCCTGGTTCATAACGGGATTATAGAGAACCATCGCCAGCTCAGGCGGGAGCTGGAGGAAAGAGGGCACCATTTTTCCTCCGACACGGACTCGGAAGTTCTCATCCACCTGGTAGGAGAAGCGGAAGGGCCGCTCGAGGAAAAGTTGCGGGCCGCCCTTTCCCGGGTTGAAGGGACCTTTGCCTTGGCCGTGGTCAGCGTTAACGAACCGGATAAGATAGTCGGGGCCCGTCGCGGCAGCCCCCTGGTGGTCGGTTCGACCGGTGACGAAGCTTTTGTCGCGTCCGACGTGCCCGCCATTCTGGATTATACTCGAGATATCACATACCTGGAGGATAATCAGGTAGTGACGCTGACTAAGTCGGGTATCAATGTTACCGACTTTGAAGGAAATCCGGTTGAGACAACTACACGGAGAATCGACTGGGACCCGGTTGCCGCAAGGAAGGAAGGATACAAGCATTTTATGCTGAAGGAGATTAACGAGCAACCCCAGGCTGTCGGGGATACGATCCGGGGCAGGGACTTTCGTCACGGCGGTTTGCGAATGGACGAGGGGGGACTGGAAGCCGAGGAAATTGTCAAGAAGGATAAGATTTTTATCGTCGCCTGTGGAACTTCTTATTACGCCGGCCGGGTGGCGAAGTACGTCTGGGAGGAGTTTTTGAATATCCCGATTGAGGTTGAGATCGGGTCCGAATTTCGCTACCGAAATCCTCCGCTTGACGATACTTCCCTGGTGGTCGGGGTGTCGCAGTCCGGGGAAACGGCTGACACGCTGGCCGGGCTGGAAAACGCCGGGGAAAAGGGTGCTACGGTAGTATCCGTGATAAACGTCCTCGGTTCCACCATAACCCGGAGGTCCGATGCCGTGCTTTACACTCACGCCGGTCCGGAAATAGGTGTAGCTTCGACGAAAGCTTTCACCTCACAGCTCGCGGCTCTGACGCTTCTCGGCCTTGAAATAGCTCGCCTCCGGGGCAACCTTACGGAGGAAGCTGCAGAAAGAATGGCTGATAAGCTGAATAAAGCGCCCGCCCTCCTGGAAGAACAGCTGGAAGAGGAAGGGAGGATCGAGGACCTGGCGGAAGTCTTCTACGAGAAGGAGGACTTTCTCTTCCTCGGTCGAGACGTACTTTATCCGGTGGCGCTGGAAGGAGCGCTAAAGCTGAAAGAGATTTCCTACATTCACGCCGAAGGGTACCCGGCGGGAGAGCTGAAGCACGGTCCCATAGCTCTTATTGACGAAAAAATGCCCGTAGTGGCACTGATTACGAAGAATTCCGTCTACGACAAGGTGTACTCCAATATAGAAGAAGTCCGGGCCCGAAAAGGCAAGGTAATTGTCCTGACGGACGAGATAACGGAAGAGACACGAGACATCGCCGATGAGCTAATCCCCCTGCCGCGGACCGAAAAGGTACTGACCCCGCTTGTTTTTACGGTGCCGCTTCAACTACTGGCCTATCATATCGGCGTGCTGAGGGGGACCGACGTGGATCAGCCCCGTAACCTGGCGAAGAGCGTCACGGTAGAATAAACTAGAACTGATCCAGGAACCTTAAATCGTTTCTGTAAAACAGCCTGATGTCGTCAATTCCGTACTTTAACATGGCCATCCTTTCCACCCCCAGGCCGAGCGCGAACCCCTGGTAGCTTTCGGGGTCGTAATCGACGGCCCTCAGGACGCTCGGATCGACCATCCCGGAACCCATTATTTCCAGCCAATCCTCGCCGTCCGGCGGCTTTATGTCTACTTCGGCACTGGGTTCGGTGAACGGAAAATAGTCCGCGCGAAACCGCATTGAGAATTCCGGGCCGAAGAACTCTTCCACGAAGGACCGAATTAAGTATTTCAGGTTTGCGAAGGTCAGGTGTTCGTCGACCCAGAGCAGTTCGACCTGATGGAAGACCGCATAGTGAGTCGCGTCA
>CAZENJ010000109.1:0-6522 GCA_964513485.1 uncultured Thermotogae bacterium
ACGTTGAGGAGTCACTTCAAGTCAACAGAATTGTAGAGTTCTACTCAAGATAAGACTATCAATAAAATAGCGGAGGGCTAATGTTAGAATATATTGAGCCAGAAGACGTTCATTTTGAAGAGCTCGACAGCAAGCATGGCCGCCTGGTAGTGGGTCCGCTCGAACGCGGCATGGGGACGACGCTTGGCAATTCCCTGCGCCGTGTTTTGATGTCGATGATTCCCGGCGCTGCCGTAACGAGAGTCCGGTTCGATGGGAAGTATCACGAGTACGACACTATAGAAGGCGTCCGAGAGGATGTAATTGAGATTATCATGAACGTGAAAGAGATATCTCTTCGGCTTGACCGGGCGGAGCAGAGGAAAATGTATCTGGAGGCCACGGGAGACGGAGAGGTAACTACGGGGGACCTACAGGTTGAGTCCGGAATCGAGGTCATCAATAAGGATCACGCTCTGGCTCACCTTGCGGACGGAGCCGAACTTAATATGGAGATGGATGTCGAGGCAGGAATGGGTTACCGTTCGGCCGACGAAAACAAGATCGAAGACTCTCCCCTGTGCGTAATCCCGATTGATTCGGACTTTTCGCCCGTAAAGAAGGTCGACTTTAACGTCGATACTGTCAGGGCCGGGGGCAAGGAGGACTGTGATCGGCTTGAGATAGAGCTGGAGACGGACGGCGGTATCAGGCCGGAAGAGGCAGTTGGTCGTGCTTCTCGTGTCCTTGCCCGGCGCTTCGAGCTATTCTCCAATTTACCCGAGCATCCTTTCGGAGAACTGGGAACTCTGCAGGAAGTGGAAGAGGAAATTCCAGAAGAGTTCGAAGAAAGGCTTGAGGATCTCGGGTTCAACCAGCGCGCCTGCAATCTCCTGCAGGAGAAAGGTGTCGAAACGCTGGAAGACCTGCTCGATCAGACGGCTGACAAACTTCTCGATATACACGGTTTTGGTAGCAAAACACTGCAGAAGGTAGAAGATAAACTTGACGAATTGGGTTATTCTCTAGCCAACGAGGAGGAAGGGGACAATGGATCATAAAACAAAAGGATGGAGGTTGGCTGAGTCGAGCCACGAGAAACAGATCATCGCCAACCTGATAAAGGATCTGATAAAATCCGGAAAAGTCGATACGACGGTATCAAAAGCGAAGGAAGCCAGCCGCTATGCCGACAGGATGGTTACGCTGGCAAAAAAAGGCGACGAACATTCCAGGAGGCGTGCCTTCAGTTTTTTAAACGACAAAGAGGCTGTCTCCGAGCTTTTTGAAGAAATTGGGGATAATTACGAAGAAAGGCAGGGGGGTTATACCCGAGTCCTGCGTCTTCCGCCGAGAAAGGGCGACGGGGCGGAGATGGCCCGCCTGACTTTCGTAAAGTAAGTTACCCTTAAGGAGTGTGTGGGGAGGGTTATAACCCTCCCCGGTACACTGTTTTCTCTTTTTGTGAGACTGGGATTACAGCTACAGCCCCAGTTCTTCCTGAATATTCTGCATTCCCGAAAGTACAATTTCGAAGAACTCTTCAAGCTCGAACCCCAGTTCCTCACAGGTTGCTATTGCCTCTCTATCGACTGATTTCGCGAAACTGCTTTCTTCGTACCTGTTCCTGATGAATTCCGGGTCCATTTCCCCCAGGCCATCCGGGTGAACCAGGGCTCCTGCCACGATAAGCCCGGTTAAGGGGTCGGTTGCGTAAATTGATCTTTCCATCCTGTTTTCCGGTGTTTTTTGCCCTGCGTGGGCCTTTATAGCGTCCAGCTGGGCTCGATTAAGATCGTCTCGGTTCTGGAGCTTCTTTACCGTGAGTAAACCGTGCTTTTCCGGCTCTTCTTCGGTTTCTTCGTAATCGAGATCGTGCAGCAGGCCGGCTATGCCCCACTCATCTTCGTCCTCGTCGAAGTAACGGGCAAGTTCCCTCATTCCGGCCTCGACGGCCTTCATGTGTTTGATCAAATTTTCCTGGGTTACGTTTTCATTTACGAGATCTAAAGCAGTTTGCCTGTCCAAGAATAATCACCTATGTGTTATTTTGGTTATTTTCTAGCTTCCAGGTTTCATCTACCACCCGTAGACTGGAGAGCGATCCGAGAAATCCGAGTACGGTACCGAGCAGGAGGGACCAGATCGTAATGATCAACAGGGAGGTGTTGTTTAGCAGTCCCGGCAGTTTTTCCGCTATCCAGATTCCGCTGTTGGCCCAGGTTGAAAGCCCAAATAGCAATAAAATGCTTAACACGGCACCAAATAGGCCGATAGCCGTACTGAGCAACACGAGCGGGACCTTGACCGATAACTTGGAGAGCCCGGAGTACTTGATTATCTGTAATTCCCCTCGCCAGTTCCGAAGCAGGTCCTGGGAAACCGATCTAAGCAGGTAGAAACCCGTTCCGGCGATGATGACCCCGATTACCAGGATGACGATCTTTAACCAGAGGCTCAGTGGTTCTTTTGAACTCCTCTGGGTCATTCCGCTAAGGCGGGTAACCATCGTGATATCGGGTTGAGTTTTTAGTTCTTCCAGCAACTGATCTCTGTCCGAGGTCTTGATCAAAAAGAAGTCGGAATCCTTTGAGACCTCCGGAGGGACGTTGAGAATCCCCTGCTTGACCTCCTCGGATAGAACGAGGATTAAATTATCTACCGATTCCAGTCGGCGCAGGGACAGGTACAGGCTATCTATATCCGTCGTAGAAAGCCCGGGCCGAACCTGTGCCAGGGTTTTATGGTTGTCCGGAAACTTCTCCAGTCCGGTAGAAACCTGAAGTGGTTGGTCTTTCGGGAGGAGCAGGACGTAAACAAGTACGATAAAGCCAAAGACTGTCAGGAGGGCGCCGATCGCTTTGGCCCACTTTTTTCGATCCATCAAACCGGCAAATTCTTTGATAAAATAAAAACTCTTATTCATTGTTCTCAACCGATAACCCTGCTGTCCAGGTTGCTCTCTATTACTTCAACTCCTGCCTGATCTCCGGCAACTTCTTCGGCCAGTAACAGAATCGAAAGGTCTTTCTGTTCGTTTATATCTTTGAGAATTTCAAAAATCGATTCCGTCTCGTTTGAGTTTAAGCCCGAAAAAGGCTTGTGGCAAACTAGAAGGTTCGGGTTATTGACGATCGAGATTGCCAGCCCCGTTTGAACCCGCAAGGTTTCCGGTTCGTCCACCGGAACCAGATCCCGTTTTTCGGCAAGTCCGGTGAGTCTGAGAGTTTCTTCCAGCCTTTCCTGGATTTCCGGGGGCTTACCGGTCAGATCCAGTTTGAATTTTAGTGCTTCCAGGACAGTCTTTTTGGCGGGCAGGACGAAATTGCGGGGTAGAAAACTTACTTCTTCCCGCAGCATCTTTTTCCTCTTCTTCCGGCTGAGCCTGACGATATTTCTGTCGGCCAGGACGACCTGGCCGGCGTCAGGAGAGATGTCCCCGGTCAATACGTCGAAGAGCGTTTCGTACTGTGTCTCAGACAGGCCCGTGATTTGGGCTACTTCACCCCTATCCACGGTGAAGCTTAAATCCTCCAGCAATACCTCGTCGTCTTCACCGTAAACCGATAACTCAGCTATTTGAACAATTTTCGACATGACTTTTCCCTTTCCTTCCTTGAATAATTCTGTCTTTACCCCTTGTGTCCGTCAGCAGACTTACCTCTTCCAGTTCCTGGGAAGCGGCGAACCGCTTGACTTCTTCCCCCTGACCGTGACCGATTTCAAGGAAAATCGTCCCCCTCTCTTCATTTAGGTGCCTGCCGGCTTCCGAGAGGATATTTTTAATCTCTTTCAGGCCTTCTTCCCCGCCGTCGAGAGCCTTTAACGGCTCGTGCTCTTTGATTTCTTCCTTTAGTTCTGCAATTTCCCCGGTGGCGACGTAAGGTGGATTGGAAACGATCAGGTCGTATTTCCCCTCGATCCCCGCGAACCAGTCCGATTGTTTGAAGGTGATCTCGGACAATAGGTCGTTGTCTTTCGCGTTCTCCCGCGCCAGTTCCAGCGCTTCCGGGCTCTTATCTACGGCAGTTACTTTCGGCTCTACCAGGAACCGGGCCAGGGCAATTGCAATGGCGCCGGAGCCGGTTCCCAGATCCAGAATATCAAGGTCTTTCTCGCCCCTGAACTGGGATAGAATTTCTTCGGTCAGTTCCTCCGTTTCCGGTCGAGGGATTAACGTCCGCTCGTCCACTTTCAGCGGGAGTCCCATGAAGGAGGTCTGACCCGTGATGTACTGCAGCGGGTGGCCCGATTTTCTCTTCTTGATCAGGGGCCGGAACTCGTCCAGCTCCTTCTGATCGAGCGGCCTATCAGGGTTGAGGTATAGTTGTATCCTTTCCACGTCAAGCGTGTGTGCGAGAAGCTGCTCCGCTTCCAACCGGGATCTTTCGACCCCCGCCCCCTTAAAATAGTCCCTGGTCCAGTCTAAAATCTCTTTAACTGTCCAAGTTTTTGACAGAATGTATCACTCGTTTTATGAGTTTAATAAGTGGTTTCCAAAGCGAATTTAAGGATATCATAACATTGCAAAAAGGTCAAGTCAGCCCTAAACTTTCTTATTGATGTCATAATGTTTACCTAAACTGCGGAGGTTTGCGGTATCTTTTCTTATCCGGCGATCGGGTAAGTGTAAAAATTAAATCGGAAGGAACGTGTGAGGTGGAGAATTTAGCATGAAGCGGGTACTGCTTTTGGGGTTACTTGTCGGAGGGTTGGTTTTTTCATTGACCGGTTGCTCATTATTGAATCGGGGTCCCGATATCCAGAACTGGCAACCGAGCGTCAGGCCGGGAGGGGAAGAAATAGTTTATTCCAGCAAGGACGGGGACGATTTTGAACTTTACGTTCTGAATCCTGAGACCGGTGATAAGACACAAATTACCGATAACAAGCACGATGATTGGGGGCCGGACTGGGGGCCGGAAGGGGAGAAGCTGGTTTTCGTCTCACAGAGGAACGACAATACGGACATTTACATGATAGACGCGGACGGTGGTAACGAAGAGCGGCTTACTAACGACGACTCTCAGGACGTTAATCCCAGGTGGAACGGTTCCTCGAGCGTCATATTTAATTCCGATCGGACGGATTCCTGGCAGATATACACTATATCTCTCCCGGAAAAAGACCTGACTCAGGTCACGAGTTCCAGCAAAGAAGAATAGGTTCTCAAATGTATCGCGGGAAATCTGTCGGAGCGGTAATACTGGCTGCAGGGAAAAGCAGCCGGATGGACGGGAGGATCAATAAAGTCTACCGGAGGATTGGCGGGGTTCCGGTACTGCAGTATTCCATCGATAACTTTCTGGATTCCGGAGCCGTTGATGAGATCGTTCTCGTATTCAACGAAAACGACAGGAAGCTCGTCGAGGAGAGGGTACTCGAGGTTGCTGAAAAAGAAAATCCGGTAAAGATAGTTCCCGGAGGGGAAAGACGTCAGGATTCCTCCTGGGCCGGCCTGAAGGCAGTTGATACTGACTACGTTTTCGTTCATGACGGGGCACGGCCTAACTTTAGTTCCGAGCTCATACGGGATTTACTTAAAGCTGCTTCGGAGAACGGGGCTGCTTTCCCCGGCGTAATACCGGTTGACACAATCCGGGAGTCCAATGATGGTCTGGCCGGAAAGACCGTTAACAGGGACGAGCTTGTAAAAGTTCAGACCCCACAGTGCTTCGACAGAAAACTATTACTGGAGGCCATGGAAGAAGCAATGGATAGAGAGAGTTACTTTACGGACGACGCGGGGGCGGTGATGAACCTAACCGACGCGGAGCCGATAGTGGTTTCTGGCGAGAGGGGCAATGTTAAGCTGACGACGGATGAAGACATGGAATTGATTAAAGTATTGCTCGGGCGCTAATTTGAGGTTTTGTTAAATCCTTTGTTTGCGATGAGCAAATAGAAGTAATAAGATAATTTGGAGGTAAGATGATCGCAATAATTGTAAGGGCGATATTTTATTTGAGTTCAGTTGGTCTTATCGGTATCGTTTTGATTCAGATGAGTGAGCACGCAGGATTGGGTGGTGCGTTTGGTGCCGGAGGTTCCAGTACCGTGTTCGGCAGAGAAGAACAGACTGATCCCAAAAGGACTGCTACCTCAGTTTTGGCTGCCGTCTTTATGTTGAGTAGTTTGTTCCTGTCAATAATCTGAGGTAAAAATATTTTTCTGGGGGATTTATGCCATTAATAGAGCTAGATGAACTGAAGACCTATTTCTATACGGAGGACGGAGTAGTAAAGGCCGTCGACGGTGTTTCCTTTAGCATTGACAAACAGCAGACACTCGGCGTGGTTGGCGAGAGCGGCTGCGGTAAGTCAGTGACCGCGCTCTCGATCATGGGCCTGGTCCCCATGCCGCCGGGCAAAATCGAAGGCGGGAAGATAAACTACTACCGTGACGGCGGAACCCTCGATCTAACGCAGCTGGACCCGAAGGGCAAGCAAATGCGCTCGATCCGGGGAAACGAGATCGCCATGATATTTCAGGAGCCGATGACCTCGCTCAATCCCGTCTTTACCATCGGCAACCAGATCATGG
>CAZENJ010000110.1:0-6494 GCA_964513485.1 uncultured Thermotogae bacterium
AGCAGTTTTTTTCTTCTAGCCGGGAAACTATCCTCCGGGCAAACTAAGCTTAACCAGCTCTCACCAAAATTATCCGGCTTTGATACGTGATTATAGAAAAGTGCCCGTTAGGGAAATATACTCCGGAAAACTTACTGCGCCGAACCAGGGATCATTCGCTGAGCAGAGCTCGATATACAAGGTAGTTCCGATAAACTGATTTCACGTAATCCTGCGTGTAACCGATCGGTATTCTCTCGACGAAAATATCCACGTCTTCGGAACCGAAGCTTTCTTTCCACCTTCTGACGTTGCCCGGCCCACCGTTATAAGCAGCAAGGGCCAGGCGGACCTGTCCGTTCTGCCGGCTCATCTGCTTGGAAATGTAATAACTGCCCATCTTGATATTTATAGCCGGGTCAAACGTGTCTTCCGGTTGAAAATTCTCCATTTCCAGGTCCGCAGCTATCCCCCGGGCCGTTCCGGGCATTATTTGCATCAAACCGTGTTCCCCCGCTCTGCCGTAAGCGTCCGGCGCAAAGGTACTTTCCTGACGGATGATAGCAAAAACAAGTGCCCTCGGAACCCCAAATCGCCCGGCAGCCCGGCCGACCTGTTGACCGTAATACGTCGGGAAAGCGCTCCTGACTACAGTCACCGGTGGCGCCTGGTTGTGGGCATAGTACCAACTCAACAGTTCCGTAGCGGATTTCAGCGAGGCCCGGTATTCTCCGGCAAGCCTTTCCCATTGGCTCTTCAGGAACAGATAGTCTTCTTCCGGAAGCTCTCCCCTCAACCTTTTTAGCCGTCGCAGGGCCGGCCCGTAAAGGCCGTGGTTCTTCAGGATGACGGAGTAAACGAGTTTTTCTCCCGTTGAGCCAGGCCAGCTTCTTTCGGCAATTTCCGCCTCGAACTGGCCCAGATCGATTTCCCGATCCCCCCATGTATCCGAGAGAGAAAAACTGCCGCGCGTCCAGCCCTTCTCGCCTGCAAGGAGGCTGTAGTAGTTGATAGGTTCTTCTTCCTGTTTCCCCACCAGCTGTAAATAATTTGCCGAGCCGTTCGCGCTGGAAGTGGTTCTGTACCGCCAGAAAACGAATTTAGGCGGTAATTCGTCGTAAAAAGATTCGAGAGATATCAGGTAGTCCCGGGCTATGGAAAACTTCCCCTCGGCAAAACTCCTGTAAAATAGCCTCCACGTCGTTGACCGAACGGCAGAACGGGACATAGCATTCTTGAACCGTCCCAGCTCGTGGTCCAGCTTATTGAGATTCGCCCCCTCGGTCTTCTCGGAAAAGGCTCTATTCACGGCCAGTTTCCCGAAATAAGTACCTGGATAGTTCCTGCCCACCTTGAGCAGATTCTCTATCAGATCGTAATCTTCAGCATCTCCCGCTTTAAATAATGTATGATAATAGTGTGACTTGGCCTCAAACCACCGGGGTTGTTTCATGCCAAGCAACCTCTGAAAGGTCCAGCGGGCTTCTTCGGGGTGTTCCAGCTTAAATCCATCCAGCCACGCCAGCTCGAAGTACGCCTTATATTTTAGAGAACCTGTCCACTTACCCATGTTGCGAAGCAATAATCCCCTCGCCCGGCGGTACTCGCCGTAATCGGTCAACAGATCAATATAGCGATACAGGTATTCCAGGTTCTCATCCTCCTTCAGATCAACATTATCGATAATCCCGCCGAGTTTGTTAAGCAGCTGATCCCGCCTCTCTCCGACAAAGCGAAGATCCGTGACTTCAACCAACTCTATTCCGCGTTTTAACGCAGCATCGTAATTTTCAGCAGCGACGGCAATTGATAGCTGCAACTCCCTGGCTCTTCTTTCTTCGTCTTTCGTCAGCGCAAATTCGGCAGCACTGGCTGCAGCTTCCGAGGCCCGCCCGATACGCTCCAGCTTCAGAAGTATCTTTGCCTCCAGCAACAACCTCTCATAACCGAGTACACCTTCCCCCTGCCTTAACGTATCGACGATTTCCAGGGCCTTCCGCTTATCCCCCAGCTCCAGTTCGGCCCGTGCAAGCAAATAGGAAGAATAAGCCGAAAGTGGAGGCTTGCCGGAAAAACCTTCCAGCAGGTCCGCGGCCCTCCGGTAATCCTCTTCTTCAAAGGCTTTAACGGCTTCGACGAAATTCCCGGAGACGTCCGTCAGTTCGGAAGACTTTGTAAGATTATCGACGGGAATGAATTGAAGCAACAATAACGCAAACCCCAGGAAGATAGCCAGTCCGAATAATTTTTTTATTTTTGCTTTCATGATCCTCAACCTTTTGTCCGGTCCGAAAGACCGCTCTGGTTAAGCTTATTGGACATCCCAATAATCTTATCCTTCCCCGACAATTTAGTCAAACTTCGGAAACTTTAGACGTCAGTCCCCGGGAAGCCTAAATTCGGAAGAGAATGTCCTCTCGCTTGAACAGCCAGATTGCGAAATACACGAGGAGAAATGCCAGCGGAACCGTCGTGACGAACGTTGCGCCGACGTGAAACAGGTTGACAGTTCCCGCTATCAGCTCCTTGAAGGTCTCGAGCGAGTTAAGTATCGGGATGAAGAAGGTAAACTGTCCCAGACTCATTCCCCCGGTCATCGAAAGTATCCCCGTCAGAACGACCAGCATCAGCACAGGAGTCTGATAAACGTTGGCTTCCTTCTGAGTCCGCGCAAAAGAACCGATGCCAATTACGAGTGAGGAAAGGACGGCGACCAGAGGCAGTACGGTAACCAGAATCCAGCCGAAAACAGAGTGGGTCAGGTTCTCCAGAGGAAGAGAAACCCCGAAAAGTCCCAACCCGTAAACGAGACCGACCACGCTAAAGACCGCAGCTATTGCCGCAACGGTAAACACGGTTAGAAATTTGCCGAGCACAATTTCCTCTCGCGAAAGCCGAGATACCAGAAGCGTCGATATGGTCTTCTTTTCCTTTTCTCCCGCAGTTATCTCAGCCCCTAGACCCATTGCAGCCGTTATTATCGACAGGATAACAAAATAAGGTAACATCATCTCCAGCATCTCTCGACCAATGGCCGACTCCGCATCACCTATTTCGTTCACGCTTATTTCCATCGGGGGGGAAATCTCCTCGTAACTTATCCCCATACTTCCCAGCTTTTGCTTCATCGACTCTTCCAGATATGATTCAAATACGCCTTTTGCCCGACTTAGGGCTATCTCGGAGTTCTGGTCCAACCTTCTATAGGAAACCTCCACGCTGATACCGGAAGGCTCTTTCTTTTCGACCTCAAGCAAAAGATCGCTCTTACCGCTTTCAAAGTCCTGCCTGGCGGCGCCCTCTTCCCGGTAAAAAGTCGTCGCCAGATTTTCCTCGCCGGCGAAAAACTTGGCCAGAACCGGTGAGGCCTCCCTGTTCTGGTAAGCTACCCGGGGAATGGTTCCTTCCTCGCCTGGCACGTTTTGACTGGAAAAATGGAAAATGAGCCCGAGCATG
The DNA here is from genome assembly GCA_964513485.1 of uncultured Thermotogae bacterium. Lineage (GTDB taxonomy): Bacteria > Bipolaricaulota > Bipolaricaulia > M55B111 > M55B111 > JAGXLP01. The sequence goes on from CAZENJ010000110.1 coordinate 3,436, forward strand.
GTCGGATAAAAAATCAGCGGGAACACGAGGACCAGAATTGCCGTCCTCCTATCCCTCAAACCGGAAAGTATTTCCTTCTTGAATACAAGCCAGACGTTTCTCACTCTTTCTCCCCTCCGGCAACCTGAAAGAAAAGGGCCTCCAGATCATCGACTCCGTACCGTTCCATCAGATTATTTATCTCCCCGAAAGCTTTAATTTCTCCCTCAAACAGTATCGCGATCCGGTCACAGAGTTTTTCGGCGACGTTCATGATGTGAGTCGAAAGTATTATCGTTTTGCCTTCGGCTTTGAATTGCTGGATATAATCCGTAACAGTTTTCGAAGTCATTAAGTCCAGCCCCTGGGTGGGCTCGTCGAAGATCAGTATTCGGGGATCGTGAATTATGCTGCGGGCCAGAGAGAGCTTTTGCTTCATCCCGGTGGAAAGGTTGTTTACCTTCCGGCCTCCGAATTCGTTCATATCAAGAATATCGAAGACTTCCTTCATTCTCGGTTCGATCCGGTCCTCCGCCAGCCCGTTTATCCGGGCAAAAAATTTCAGGGTCTCTCGCGGGGTCAGCCGGCCGTACAACCCCATCTCAGTTGCCAGATATCCGATCGATTGTCGAACCCGCAGGGGGTTCTCTCGCACGTCCTCGCCCCCGACTACGGCCGTCCCCGAGGTAGGCTTAAGTATCGTCGAAATCATTCTCAAAGCGGTAGTTTTCCCCGCACCGTTGGGACCGAGGATACCCAGCACTTCCCCTGAAGCGGCTTCCAGATTCATCTTTCTAACCGCCGTTATTGTCTCTTCCCTATTCAGTTTGAATTTCTTCGTCAGGTCAACGGTCCTGACTTCTATTCGTTTGGAGTTCACTGTATGACGTCCTTTCCCGTAAATTTTGCCAGCTTTTCCGGGATATCCACCGACCCGTCGGGGTTCTGGTTGTTCTCCAGCAGGGAAACCAGCAGCCGAGACGTCGCCAGGCCTGATCCGTTCAAAGTATGTAAAAACCTGGGCTTCGCCCTGTCGGAACCGGTCTCGGACCCTTCCGGTCGATAGCGGATACTCCCCCTTCTTGCCTGAAAGTCCTCACAGTTGCTTATCGAAGAAACCTCGTAGTACTTCCCCTGTGTCGGAATCCAGACCTCAAGATCTATGGTCTTGCTCGCCTGCTGGGCCAGATCACAGGTGGGCAATGCCACTTTCCTGTAATGCAAACCGAGTTCCCGCAGGATCGCCTCTGCATCTTTCGTAACTTCTTCGAAGTGGCGATAAGAATTTTCTGGCCTGACGAACTGAAACAATTCTACCTTGTTGAACTGATGGGTCCGAATGAGTCCCCTCTCCTCTTCCCCGTAGCTCCCAGCTTCTCTCCTGAAACAGGTGGTAAAAGCAACTAGCTTTTCCGGTAGTTCTTCGGGATCAAGTATTTCGTCCCTGTAGTAATTAACCAGAATGCTCTCCGCCGTCGGGTTCAGGTAAAGCGCTTCTTCTTTATCCACTGATTCGGACCCTGCCGCCTCGCCATCGCAGACTCTGTAAAGATCTTCTTCGAACTTCGGTAGCTGTCCGGAGGTAAAATAGCTGGCACCTTTTGCCAGATAGGGTGGGAAGACCGGGGTGTAACCGTTTTCCTTCACCTGATAAAAGTACATGAACTGGATCAGGGCCATCTCCAGCAAGGCTCCGTCCCCGTAATGGAAGGGAAAACGGGCTCCCGAAATCTTTGCCGCCCTGTCAAATTTAAACAGATCCAGTTCCTCGCCCAGCTCCAGGTGGCTCCGGGGCTCGAAATCAAACGAAGGTTTCTCTCCATACTCTTCCAGAACTACTTTGTCATCCTCCGCATCGCTCACCGGAACTGACTGATGGGGCAGGTTGGGCAACAGAGCCATCTCCTCATCCAGGCTGGACTCCACGGCGTCGAGGTCCTCTTCCAGTTCGGCTATCTTTTCGGAGACTGTCCCCATGCGCTCTATAATCTCCTCCGCCTTTTCATCTTGGCCCTGGGCCTTCAGCTGGCCTATCCTTTCCGAACCTTCGTTTCTTTCGTGCCTCAATTCCTCGACCTTCTTTATCAGATCACGCCTCTTCTCGTCCAGTTCCAGAATTATTCCGACATCGACGTCCGGATCCCTGGTCCGAAGCCTTTCTTCAATTTCTTCCGGTTTCTGTCTAATCTCTTCAATATCTAACATGTAGAATTATCACCGCAAAAAGCCCGTGGGGGACTCAGGCAAGCTTATCAATTATCGCCTTCAAGAAATCGGGCAGATCCCCCGGATGACGAGAACTGACCAGATTACCGTCAACTACCACCGGTTCGTCCTGATAATTTACTCCCGCATTCTTCATGTCATCTCTTATCGCTTCGTAACTGGTAGCCGTCCTTCCTTCAAGTATCCCCGCGGATATGGGGACCCAGCCGGCGTGACAGATCATCGCTACCATTTTTCCCTGCCCGTCGATCTCCGCCACGAAATCCGTGACGCCTTCGTCCCGTCTCAGCTTATCCGGTGAACCCGTACCTCCCGGGATAACTACTCCGTCGAGAGATGCCGCGTCCAGTTCCATTGCAGAATAATTAGCCTCTATCGGATAACCGTGTTTGCTCTCTTTTATTCCCGCGGACCTGGAAGCCACAACCGTCTCCGCGCCTTCCTCCTCGAGTCTTATCTTCGGATACCAGCATTCAAGGTCCTCGTAACCTTCTTCGACAAGAAATGCGACCCTCTTTCCTGAAAGATCGGCCATAGATACCACCCCAGTTTGCTTTAGATTAATAGACTATAATCACGAGTCCAAACTTTTGCAAAGCGTTTTTTCAAATAAGGTCAATTACCGCGTCCCGGGATGCGGGGCTCGTTACCAGAACCCCGTAAGCTCAGGAACGTTTTTCCTCTACTGACAGAAGATCCATCAGCCGACCTCCACCGGGAGCGAATGCTCTACTAAAATTAGCCGAGAGTGCCCCAGGGCACCCCCTGGGGGTGAATCGGCTGATTTACCTCCAGGGCGCAAATGAGGAAAGCTGCTTGGATTAGGAAATCGTTAATTGTACCTATTTGCTAGA
>CAZENJ010000111.1:0-6472 GCA_964513485.1 uncultured Thermotogae bacterium
ACAGGGTTTTGGTCCCTGGACCGGTGGTTCGAATCCACCCGCCCTAGCCATACCTGCCTCCTTGATTCGTCCACGCCCGGACTATTTTATCGGCCAGGATTATCAGCGAAAGGCCGAGGGCGGCGCCGAGAAGGTCCGCCGACCAGTCCAGAACGGAAGCTGATCTGTAAGGAAGGAAGTACTGGCAGAGTTCCGTCAGGCCGCCGTAGAAAGCGGAAATAATTGCCGCGGCGCGGAGCCTCGTGTTACGGCCCGTATCTGCTATATAGTAGCCAAGGGTCCTGTAGCCGAGCAGCGCAAATAAGGCGAATTCGATACCGTGGGCCAGTTTATCCAATCCCGGTAACCTTATAGGTGGTGGCCCTTTGCCTATTGGGCTGATCAGGGAATAGAGTACAAGCCCGGCGTAGCCGAGGAAGATCGCAGTCCAGACAGCTTTTTTCTTATCTTTCATTGTGATGGCATCAGCTCACTCCCTGTAGCCGCATTCGGGGCAGTGCTGTTCTCCCCCCTGGCTTTCGCCGCCGGGCAACCGAGTTTTTTTCAGCCGGCTTCCGCAGCGGGGACATCTGTGCATGGCCTCCCAGCGGATACCCAGGCCGAGCAGGATAATCCCTCCTGCTACTCCCGAGGCAATATAAATCCAGGGCAGCCCTCCCTCTTCATCTTTGTCGGCCTCAGTTTTTCTTGCGGGTGGGTAAGCTTTGACGTACATATGGTTGATAGCGTAGCGTGACCCCGTCCTGATTTCACCGGCTTCCGCCTTTTCTTCGAGTTTCTCGCGGTATTCCGTCAGACCCTCCGGACTGAAAAGATTGCTGGCAGCGGGAGTGAGAAATATTCCCAGTTTCCAGCCGTCGCTCTCTTTAACGAAGACGATCAGGCTTTCGGCCGATTCCCCGCGAATACCCCATTTAGCACGGATTTTGGAAGTATAAAGGTTCGGGTTGCGATACGGATCTCGGAGGGAGATAAGCAAATTGACCCTGATTCCCCTTTCGGCAAGTTCTTGTAAGCTCCGGGCCAGTTCCTCCCGGTCTTCTCTTGTAAGCACGTTGCCGTAATCGTTTATCCTGCCGATTTGTTGCGGGAGGGAAATCGGGTAAGAGCTGAATGAACTAAGAAAGATGCCAATAAGGGTCAGGGATAAAACGGAAGCCAAAAAAGACGGTTGTTTACCTGATGTATAGGATGCGAGAACAATTTTCACAGGTTGCTATCCCCTGGGAGCCCCGGGCCTGCTTTATCGTGTTCTTGCTTACGGACATCTGGCAGCCCTGACATACTCCGTTTTTGATTTGTACCACCGGTTCGGTGGTGGTTTTTCTTAGCCTATCGTACTGACTAATCAGTCTTTCCGGAATTTCTTCTCTGGTTTCTTTTCGCCTGTCCCCCAGGCGGTCCAGCTCTTCTTCTACCTCATCTTTTTTTGTTTCGAGCTCATCTATCCTCCGCGTCTTTTGCTCGATGCTCGCCTCGGATTCGGATTTCTGCTTTTCTCGCTTCTCTTCTGTCCGGTCTATTTCCATCATAATATCTATCGCTTCGTCTTCCAGCTTTTCCATTCGCTCGGTCGAGTGCTCAATTTTTTCCTCGAGTGCTTCCGTCTCCTTGAAGCTAATTATCCCCTCGTCCAGCCTTTTCTTGTACTTATCTATCTGATCCTGAAGTTCGTCGACTTTCCTGTTCTTCTCCCGGCTTTCTTCCTTGAGGTTTTCCAGGTGCTCTTCTCGCTCCACTTCTTTTTCTTTTATTTTTTCGATTTCTTCTTTTAAACTCCTTCTTTTTTTCATGAATCCGTCAATCCGGCGTTTTTTCGCCCTGATCGAGTTGTCAATTTCCTGGAGATCCAGGAGCTTCTTCACGTTCTGGTTCAACTTTTATCTTCCTCCTCGTAGAGCTCGATAGTCAGTTCGTCCGAATCGAAACGCTCCCGCAGCAGGTCCCGGGTCCAGGGAACGAAGACTTTTTCCGAGTGATAGTGTCCGATCTCCATAACAGTTAAACCGGTTTCCACGGCTTCCTGTCTTTCGTGATAGTCGAGTTCGCCAGTTATGAGCAGTTCGAGGCCCGCTCTCCTGGCTGGTTTAATTGCCTCGCCTCCGGCACCGGGTGAAGTTCCAGCCCATTTGATCGGTCCGGTTAGCTTACCCGAAGTCTTGATTTCTTCGCGATCGACGCTGAGAGTTCTATTTACCAGGGATTTTACTTCGCTCAGGTCTCTTTCCTCGTCCCATTTTCCCAGCCGACCGAGGCCGAAGCCGGTCTCCTGCCTGTCCGTTTCGTAAAGGGAAAAACCCGGTTCTTCGTAGGGATGGCTCCGTTCTAGAGCGGAAACCACCCGGGTTCTAAATTTTTTCCGCACCATAAATTCGAGCTTGACTTCCTCCGTCGATTGGGCCCGATTTTTTTCTCCCGTGTAAGGGTCGGAGGACTCCAGTGGTTTAAAGTGGCCCTGTCCGCTGGAGCTATAATAACTGTCGCTGTAGTTCCCTACTCTGCCGGCACCGGCATCCAGAAGAGCACTCAAAACTTTTTCTTTCGCGGTTTCGGGCACAAACACTTCGAGCTTAAATAGATTTGCCTTCCCGGCTGGCTTTAAAGGTGAGGTGGAATTTAGCTCTAATCTGTCCGCCAGGCCCTGTGAGAGACCGGATGAAGATTGGTCCATCGGGGTATGGATTGCGATCAAGTCAAGCTGGTTTTCTATCAAAGAGCATACTTTCTTTCCGGTGAGAGTATTTCTATCTATTTTGCTGAGCCGGGAAAAGATCAGCGGATGATGGGTGAGCAGAAGGTCCGCTCCGGCCTCGATCCCGGTCGAGATAAAATCGAGACTTGGGTCCAGTCCGATCATTACTGCACCGACCTGTTCTCGCCCCGATAGGATCTGGGGGCCCGAGTTATCCCAATCGGCCTCGAGGTATGGAGGAGCGATATCGGCTAAATATTCGCGCAGAGTTCTACAGGAAACCAGGAATATCACCTCAAAGAATTTTACCCTGAGTTGCCTATTTTCTCATCCTGAGAATAATTGTTTCTCAAGGGGCTATTTACGAAAACCATCCATTTTGACGAACCCGACGAACCCATCGAGTAGAGCTAGGCGCACGTGATCCCGGGTAGCTGTTATCGGGTAGCTCATGCTAAATTACCTGATATTGCTGCTCAAATTCTAAGCTCAATTATAGGGCAAAAATACTTTTCAGTTAACAGTGATGCGGTTAAAATTGGACCGTCTGGCTCGCTTTAGGTAATATAATCCTTCTCAAGCTGAATATCAACGAGAAAAACTGTTGAAGTATGGCCGGGCCCGTTTTCGTGGCGGCCACCCCCGGGAAAGAGGATAACTGAACATAGATTGGAATAGGGGGTATCTGCAGGATATAATTTAAAATGATCACATAAAGCGAGGTAATCAATGTACGGAAAATTGAACGATAACCCAAGAGAGTTGTTCAGTCGTTACATGGGTAATCCGATTCTTGAAGCCGATGAATGGCCTTACGTGGTAAATTCGGTATTTAACCCCGGAGCGACCATGCTCGGAGACGAGACGGTTCTGCTCTGTCGGGTGGAAGATTGTCGGGGTTTTTCTCATCTTACGGTGGCGAAGAGCAAGGACGGCAAGACGGACTGGAGGGTGGATCCCGAACCGACTTTTTCTCGCTCCAAAGAATTTCACGAGGAACAGTGGGGTCTGGAGGACCCGAGAATAGTCTGGTTTGAACCCTATCAGCGTTACGCCGTGGTTTATACGTCTTTTTCTCCGTCCGGTCCCCAGGTGTCGCTGGCATTTACGGATAAATTCGAGGATTTCGACAGGCAGGGCGTTCTATTGTCGCCCGAGGACAAGGACGCTTCGCTCTTTCCACGAAAGTTTGACGATAGGTACGTCTTGATCCATCGTCCGATCGTTCGGGGCGAACAGCACGTCTGGATATCTTTTTCCCCCGATCTGGTCCACTGGGGCGATCACGAGATTCTGATTACTCGGCGCAGCGGCTGGTGGGACGACGCAAAAGTCGGGCTCGGACCTCAGCCGATAGAAACTGAAAAAGGCTGGCTGATACTTTACCACGGTGTCAGGGAAACTGCTTCCGGCAGTCTCTATCGGGTCGGCCTGGCTTTGCTCGATCTCGATGACCCGAGGAAGGTTATCAAGCGGTGCGATCCCTGGGTTATTGGCCCGAGGGAGGACTACGAATACCGGGGAGACGTGCCGGGGGTCGTCTTTCCTACCGGTGCCGTGGTTGAAGAGGGAGAAAGGGAGCTCAGAATTTATTACGGAGCAGCCGATTCGAGTATCGGTATGGCTACCGCTAATCTGGATCGGGTTCTGAACTACCTGGAAACCTGTTGAGCCTCTGAATCCAAATAAGTTTCTCAAATAGTAGGGAAATTTTATGCATACCGAGTTAGGTATTGGTCTTAAGGGAGTGGATCGTACGAATTAGGAAAAATTGAACTGGCGGAGGCCTCGATAAAGGATAAAACGCTCACGGTTTGATGAAGTCAAAGAAAAATAACGTTAAATTGGTGTTTCCTTACGAGATAAGAGTTACCACGAAGGGGGGCTGATTCAAAATGAGAGAAGATAAACAGCAAAAGCAGCCGGTTACTTTTCTCGCTACCTATCCACCGAGAAAGTGCGGTATCGGCACGTTTACGCACGATCTTGCCAGCAGCGTTTCGCAACAATACGGGGAGGAGCTTTCGGCGCGAGGTAAAGTCAGCATAGCTGCCCTGAACGATCGTCCCGAAGGATACGATTACGACACGGAAGTTGGGTTCGAAATCAACGCCCTCAACAGGATGGACTATCGCAAAGCGGCTGATTACGTCAACCTTTCGGATACCCGGGTCGTCAACATACAGCATGAATACGGAATTTTCGGCGGAGAGGACGGAGATAACCTGCTGACGTTTCTCGACGTAATCAGGAAACCCGTAGTTTCTACTTTACATACTATTCTCAAGCAGCCCGCCGATCACCAGAGGGAGGTCCTGCGACGTGTCTGTGACGGTTCTACAGAAGTCGTGGTGCTGGCGAATAAAGGGAAGGAGTTGCTGCGGGAGGTTTACGATGTGCCCCCGGAGAAGGTGACCATGATTCCTCACGGTGCCCCCGACGTTCCCTTTCTGGATACGTCATTTTACAAGGAGGATTACGGGGTCGAAGGCAGGCCCGTGATATTGACTTTCGGTCTGCTTGGACCAAACAAGGGGATCGAAGTGGCGATAAAGGCGATGGAAGAGGTGGCGGAGCAGTTTCCCGAGGCGCTCTACATCGTTCTGGGAGCAACCCATCCGCACGTGAAGGAGCGAATGGGGGAAGAGTACAGGTTGAGGCTGGAACGATTGGTGGAAGAACGGGGCCTCAAGGACAACGTGGTTTTTCACGAGATGTTCGTCCCGCTGGAAGAGCTGGAGAAATATCTTGTAACCAGCGATATCTATCTCACCCCCTATCTGTCCCGGGAACAGATCTCTTCCGGAACTCTCTCCTACGCTGTGGCTTTGGGCAACGCGGTTGTATCAACGCCTTACTGGTACGCTGAGGAACTGCTTGCGGATGGACGAGGCACGCTGGTTCCTTTTGAAGACCCCGACGCGACGGCGGAGGCGATTGTTGATTTGCTCGATGACGAAGGTAAGCGTCAGCGGATGAGGCGGGCTGCCTACGATTTTGGCCGGGATATGGTCTGGAATTCCGTCGCGAAACGCTATCAGGAGGCTTATAACAGGGCGGTTAAAAAATATCAGGAAGGACTGGAAATGTCAGTCGGAAGCAGGATCGATCCCAGCGACAGTCTACCCGATCTGCCCGAGATTAATTTGAAGCATCTCAAGACGCTGACCGACGGGACCGGTATATATCAGCATGCCTCCTATACCGTACCCAACAGGGACTACGGATATACCACCGACGACAACGCCCGCGCGGCTATTGTGGCGCTGAACCAGTGGGAAAACTTTGGCGACGAGTCCGCTCTGGGGTTATTGCGAACTTATCTTTCCTTTCTCGGGTCGGCGATCAACTCAGAGACCGGAGAAGTGCGTAATTTACTTTCCTATAACCGTGAGTGGGAGAAGGAAGAGAAGACGGAAGACGCTCACGGTCGTCTTCTCTGGGCTATCGGTAAACTCGTCGGCGAAAGGCCGAACGAGGATCTCGTGGGTTACGGCCACCAGCTGTTTCACGAGGTGTTGGGCCCGGTGAGTGGCTTTAGTTCGCCGAGAACCTGGGCCTTCGCGATTCTGGGAATCAAGAATTACCTGGAAGAGTTCGGCGGTGACAGGAACACCAGGCTGGTTGGATCGGACCTGGCGGAAAGACTGCTGGAGCAATTCAAGGAAAACAGCGACGGGGACTGGGTATGGCCCGAGGATAGCGTCACGTACGAAAACGCCCGTCTGCCCCAGGCGCTGATTCGCTGGGGTGATTTCACGTCGGACGATTCGATGAAAA
>CAZENJ010000112.1:0-4295 GCA_964513485.1 uncultured Thermotogae bacterium
CACAGAAACTTCGCCGTTCCAGGACCTTGCAGGGCACGCGGATCGTGTCAACGCTACCGTGCACGCGCTAGTTGAAGAGCTTCATAGTTACACACAGGGGGAAGCGGTCCACGGGGACAGGGTATCCGAATTAGAATTAGAGGCCGATGAAAAAAAGCAAGAAATTCGTCGGGAGTTGCCCCGTAGCGACCTGCTCATGCCCGTGGCCAGGTCCGATATGCTCTCCCTGTTATGGCACCAGGACGAAATCGCGGATAACTCACAGGATGTGGCCGAACTGCTGCCGCTTTTGCGTCTAAAGACCCGGCTTCCCGAAGAATATCGGGACTCCCTTTTCAATCTGGGCGAGATCCTGGAAAAATCTGTCGACGAATACCGGGAACTGGTGGTAAACGCCGGCAATATTATCAAAGGTACGAGCAGTGGTAAGGAAAAGCTAAACGAGGTATGGGATTCAATCGAAGAGATAAATCACCTGGAACACGAAGCGGACAAGGCTACGAGAAAAGCGATAAAAGCCGTTTACGGTGCGGAAGACCTGGAAGACATCGAAAAGTATCATTTGATCCAAATTTCTCTAAAAGTCAACAATACTCTGGATCATATCGAAAACGCGGCAAACTTTATCCGGATCATGACGAACAAATAAAATTCAAGGTTTTGAAGTCGGGACGGAATGATAGCACTACTGATCCTTGCCGGTTTCTATGTCGGCTGGAATATCGGCGCAAACGATACTGCAAACTGTATAGGCACCCCGGTTGGGTCCGGGCTAATTTCTTACCGCAAGATGATATATCTTGTGGCGATTTTCGTCGTTCTCGGTGCCGTATTCCAGAGTCAGAACGTAATGCGGACGATCGGAGAGGGGGTCGTCGATAACCCGCTCAACTTAATAGCGGTCTTAACCGCCATGCTCTCCGCCGGGGTATTCGTCACGTTAGCTACTTTCTTCAAAGTCCCTGTTTCAACCTCCCAGGCAATAGTAGGAGGGGTTGTGGGTGCTGCTCTTTCCATGGGAAATGACGTAAACTTTGCTACAGTTGCCACCATAGGTGAAGTCTGGGTGATATCGCCCCCACTCACGGCAGCGATGAGCTTTACGTTATACCATATACTGGCTTTCTTTCTCAAGCGGGTAAAGATGGTCACGTTCTGGGACAGAATCCTGAGTTACCTGGTCATTATATCAGGTGGATACGTGGCCTTCTCGCTCGGGGCAAATGACGTCGGCAATTCCGTCGGGCCTCTGACGGTCCTCGGGATCAACAAAACCTGGCTCGCTTTACTCGGCGGTGTGGCACTCTCAGTAGGGGTCTTAACTTATGGCAGGAGGGTAACGGAAACCGTCGGCAGCGGAATTACCCCGCTGGGGCCGCTATCGGCGGTGGCCGCTCAGACAGCCGCGGCGATAGCCGTCCACTTTTTTTCCATCATCGGAATTCCGGTATCCACCTCTCAGGCCATAGTCGGCGCAATTGTCGGCGTTGGGCTCGTCAAAGGGGCCCAGACCGTAAGCCTGAGAAAAATAGTTGAGATAATCGCCGGCTGGGTGGCAACTCCGACGGCTGCCGGTTTATTTTCCTTCGGCCTTTATAAGGGAATCCAGTTGCTAATTTAACCCCTACGGGATTAGGAGAGGATCGTAGAAGGAAATTCTTTCAGAGTCTCCAGAACGTAATCCGGCTTTATTTTGCCCTTCAGGACGTCACTGCGAGCGGTAACTCCCGTCAGAACCAGTGCAGCTTTAATGCCGTTCTCGACGGCCATTTTGATATCAGTCTCCAGCCTGTCGCCGACAAGAAGGCATCTATCGTTACTCTCTTTCAAAATTTCGAGCGCCGCCCCCAGCATATAGCTCGAGGGTTTGCCGGCAACCATTTCCACCTCTTTGCCGGTTACCCCTTCGATTGCCCCGATCATTCCGGCGGCATCTGGCAATTCACCGCCTTTTATCGGGCAGGTCCGGTCCGAATTGGTCGCAATGAACCTGGCTCCTCGCATAATCGCCTCGTAAGCTATCTTAAGTTTCTCGTAAGCAAAGGTCCGATCGAAGCTGGCAATTACGTAATCTATCTCTTCCGGCTTATTCCCGAGCGCTATACCGTGGCTTTTCAGCTCGTCGATTAAAGCCTTTTCGCCCACCACGTACGCCGTCGCGTCCGGATCATGTTTTACCAGGTATCTCGCCGTAACGAGGGAAGAGTTGATGATCTGGCTTTCATCCACATTCATCCCAAAGCCCTTCAGTTTTCTGGCGTAATCCGCACGGCGGGCAATGGCTTTGTTTGAAAGAAATACTATCTTCTTTCCTTCGCGCTGGACGGCCTCGACGGCTTCCTTCGCGCCGGGAAGTAGTTCGTCGCTGCGAAAGATCGTTCCGTCCAGATCAAATATGAAACCATCGATCGGATTGACCATGAATTATTTCTTCACGACTCCCCAATTAATTTGGGACCGAAGATGAAGACGGGCGGCTTCAGGCACGTTATTTGCCCGTCCTCATTACGAACCCCTCGATAAACGTCTTCTGCAGAAACAGGAGAACGACGAGAGGAGGTAACAACACAATGATTGCCCCGGCCATTATTATGTTCCACTTATTTATCGAGCCGGTCGTCATCAACATCTTTATTCCTATTTGCGAAACCCGCATGGACTCGGATTCCGTTACTACCAGTGGCCAGAGATATCTATTCCACATATAAACGAATTCGACCAGAAACAGAGCCCCAATATTGTTCCAGGAGAGCGGGATAAGGATATCTTTCAGAAATTTCATTGGCCGGCATCCGTCCACCCGGGCCGCATCGACCAGATCTTCCGGAACTGACATAAAAAATTGCCGGAAGAGAAACGTCCCGGTAGCGGTGGCAAAATACGGGAACGTCAGGGCATAATAAGAATCCACCCAGCCGAAAGTTTTCATCAATTCAAAAGTAGGGACGATTTTTACCGGCACGGGCAACAGCTGGGTGAGGAAGGTAGCACCAAAAGCAATATTTTTCCACTTGAAGTCAAAGAACACTATGGCAAACGCGGCCAGCATGGCGAGGGTTATTTTCACGATGCTCGTTGTGACAGCAACTATCCCGGAGTTTAACATTAGCCGGCCCAGATTTACCGTATTCCAGGCCTGAGAGTAGGTACTTAAAATGCTGTTACCCGGCATAAGATCCGGCGGATACCGAAAAGTTCCCTGGAGGTCGCGGGTGCTCATTACCAGCGCGTAAATGAGCGGGAAACAGACGATAATTATCGCAACTACGATAGTGACGTAGAGAGCGAATCGCTTGAATAACTGCCATTTGGCCCTGCTAACCCCCATAGAAGACACCTCGCTGAGCGTATCGGAACTGGAGATAGGTAAATCCGACTATAAAGACGAAGAGAAGTACGGACTGTGCGTTGGCAGAACCGCCATCAAAGAAGACAAAGGCGTCCTGGTACAACTTGTACGTCAGGATTTCTGTCGATTTCCCCGGTCCTCCCTGAGTCGCCACGTCAACCAGACCGAAGGTGCGAAAGAAAGCATAGAGGTAATTCATGATCAGCAAAAAGAAAATCGTCGGCGAGATGAGAGGGATGGAGATCCTCCAGAACCGTTGAAAAGAGCTTGCACCATCCACTTCAGCTGATTCGAGGACCTGTTGAGGTACGTTTTGTAACCCCGCGAGAAAGAAGACCACGTTATAACCGATATTTTTCCAGGCCGCGGCAACAGTAATAATGACAAAAGCCAGCGTGCCATTGGTCCGCCAGTTCAATTCCATGCCGAACAGTACGTTGGCGAGATAGGTAAACAACCCGGAGGAAGGATCAAACAACAGTGCCCACAGAACACCCGCAATTACCGGTGACAGGGCATATGGCCAGATAACCGCTGTGCGAAAGAAAATCCGCCCCTTGATTTTCTGATTGAGCAGTACCGCCAGCCCCAGCGAAAAAGCCATACCACCCAGGGTAGCAAATGTGGCGAATATAAAGGTCCGACCAAGGGTCCAGAGGTAATCCGGGGAAGTAAAAAGTTCTACATAATTACGGATGCCGACAAATCTCGTAGTGGCGCCCCAGACCCCTCCCCGCAATAGACTTCCCCAGATAGCCTGCCAAAAAGGATAAACCAGAAATACTATGATTATTATGATCGACGGTGCGACGAGAAGATAGGGCAGAATTTTTTCAGGAAAATAGCTTTTCATCCCTCACCTCTCCAGCAAGAGAATAGATAAAAGGGGGAGCCAAAGAGTCCTATAAACCTTCAACTCCCCCTAATTTTACTTCAGAACAAATGC
>CAZENJ010000112.1:4305-6460 GCA_964513485.1 uncultured Thermotogae bacterium
TCGTTATATTTTTCGATGACCCGGTTTGCCTTTCTCGCCGCCTCGTTCAGCGCTTTTTCCACGGTCATTTTGTCGGCGAAGATATTTGTAACTGCCTCGTCGACGATATCCCTGATCTGGGGGAAGCGACCAACCACGGCACCCGCCGTAGCCGGTGTCCGTTTTGCGGTCAGCACCTGAAGGAACGCCGTAAGGAAGTTCGGGTTCTCCGAGAACCAGCCTTCGTTCATCAATTTTCGCAGCGCACTGTACCTTATCGGGAAGTAACCCGTCTGCTTGTGCCAGTAAACCGCGCTTTCGGTACTGCTGATAAACTTGACGAACTCCCAGGCCGCCTCCATTTTTTCTTCGGTATCCTCAAAAATGTACAGCGAAGCGCCGCCAATCGTAGTCCCGCCACGATCGGCCCAGCCAGGCCGGGGCAGGAAAGTGGTGCCGACTTCAAAAGGCGCCGTTTCCACGATGTCCTTTGCGTGGGAAGTGGACTGCGCGAGCATTGCAACACGCTGTGAGAGGAAGGCGGAATCCGGTTCGTACTCCCTTCCGCCGTAGACGAGTACGTCTTGATCCTCCCAGTCAGCCCAGGCCTTCATTATCTTCATCCCGGGCTCCCGGTTAAATAGTACCTCGGTAGCTCGCGCCCCGCGGCCGTTTCCGTTATTTACGTATAAGCTATCGGTCCAGTAGTGGCTCTGTTCGAAAATCCAGGTCGGCCAGCCAAAAGTCAGGGCGTTCCTCGCCACTCCGGATTCGACTAGCTTGCTACCTATCTCTTCCACCTCTTCATAGGTAGAAGGAGGGTTATTCGGGTCGAGTCCCGCTTCTCTGAACATGTCTTTGTTGTAGTAAAGGATAGCCGTGGAAGAGTTAAACGGCATGGAAACGAGCTTTCCTTCCCTGTTGGTGTAGTATCTCCTGACTACGTTCAAAAAGTCGCCCCAGTCGACTTCCCCGGGCTCGGCGATATCCTCTATCGGTACGATGTAGGGACTATCCCACATCATCTGGGTTCCGACTTCATAACTCTGAATGATGTTGGGCGGATTACCACCCTTGGAAGCGGTTATTGCCTTGTTCAGCGTTTCTTCGTAACTTCCCGTAAAAGTAGCATCGACCTCGATATTTGGGTGAGACTCGTTGAAACGCTCCACGAGAGTGTTTACGGGTTCCAGCCTGGCTCCGCTCATCGCGTGCCAGAATTTTATCTCTACGGTGTCAGCTGCGATACCGGCGACGGCAGCAGTAAAAACCAACCCGACGACCAGCACGAGAATGGCTGCAATTTTACTCTTACACATTTTTACCCCCTTAAAGATTATTTTAACGATTCCTTCACCTGGTAATTTTACTTTTACGTCGGATTTTTCGTCCTAGGGTTAACTCGGATTTATTTCCGCCCTTACCACCTCCAGGAGATAATGTAGCTACAATGACTCATGCTTTTCTAACCGAGAAGACTAAAACTTAACTGAAAGGAAAGCTCGGTATTAAATTTCAAAGCAACCAGTTCATTTACAGGCTTCTCTATTTGTAAATTATCAAAAAAATCGAGGAAAGTCAAGATTCCGTAAAAAAATAAAAACGGATCAAAGTATTTCGTGACCAGGCTGCCGGATTGGAACAGGGCGAGAATAAGGCCAAATTTCACGCCAGATAGCCCCCAGTCACCGCGCTGGGGCGGGATTCTGATTGCGAAATTATCGGTCGGGCACGGGGACCCTCCCTGCTGTTAGGGTTAACGTAACTAACCTAATCCCCTGGGCCGGGTTGGTAGAGTATGGAGACTTTTGCTGATTGCCTATTTGACTTGAAGATATGGTGTGATGTAAGGGGGGTTTAAAAAAGGAGAGTAGCGGGAGAAAACCTCCCGCTACTCGGGAAAACAATTAAGAGCTTATTTCATCTAATCCAGAAAAGGTGTTACTCTTCCTCCCATTCTTCGAGTAGTTCGTCGTAGGGCTTGGTTACTGGTTCTTCCGGACCTCGTTTTGCCTTGGGCGCTCCTTCCTTCTGGAGCCAGTATTCCCTTGTCCGTTTTTCGTTCAGGTCAGGAGAGTACTTGGGCAGCCGCAGTTTGGAGAGCAAGTCGTCCTGTGTCTCGGCGAGATCGTTCATTGCCTTCTCCGGAGTTTTCTGACCCGTTACGGCTAGACCG
>CAZENJ010000113.1:0-6426 GCA_964513485.1 uncultured Thermotogae bacterium
TATCAAGTTAAATTAACCAGCCGATTCCTCCCCAGGGGGTGCCCTGGGGCTTGCTCGGCAAGTTTTGATGAATTACCGAGAATAAGTGAATTTGCTCCACGAAATATTTGCGGAATTCTAATCCTTGTGATATGATAGCCTGATTAAATCAGTTATTTGGAGGAGGTTAAGATGCCAGAAATTAAGAGGAATCCCCCCCTTTTTATCGTGGTTGGAATCATTGTTCTGTCGAGTTTTGCCGTTATGGGCGCAACGTGGGGACCATTCGAGTTCGAAGGAAATGAGCGATACCGTTATCGGGTAAGTTGGAACGACGGCGATGAACGATCCGCAATTTACGAACTGGGTATTCGGGAGGACCCGGAAGGAAATTTTAAGGTTAGTTACAGCACTGAAGTTACTTTGTCTCCCTCGGAACTTTCGGAAGAGCTGGTGTTTGGTTTCTGGGGAGGCTACGGGCCTTCGCTTAGTTTTCTTTTTTTGAATCCAATGTACAAAATGTTGTTCAATCAGCTAGAGCTGGCAGTAGGGGAAAAGATGAGCTACTACGGACAGGGGAAAATGGAAGTGGTGGACAAGGAGTCCATTGCCGGGATGGTAGGTTACGTCTGTAAATTCTATGAGAGCCCTGGACGGCTGGTTGCCGAATGGGTAATTAATCCTGACCTGGCTTTACCGCTGAGAAGCAGGATGTACGAAGGGAGTGGGGTGAAGGGAGAAATAGAACTGCTCGGTTACGAGAAACTCTGATGGGAGAAGAGACGGTCCGTCAAATATAGTGATACGGGGCGATGGTTAAAAGAATTACCCGGTAAAGAAAAAGAGCTGTCAGCCGTATAATATCTTGGATAGCTTTCCGAAGAAAATCGTGCCGATAAAGGCTAAAAAATTGAGGAGGTAGGTTGAATGAAAACAATGGTCATATATGATTCTGTCTACGGAAACACGGAAAAAGTCGCCCGGGCTATTAGCGAAGTTTTTTCCGGCGGCGAAGAAGTCGAACTGGTTCCCGCGGCAGACGTAGAGGTTTCCGAGTTAAAGCGTATGAATCTTGTAGTTATCGGGGCTCCGACTCATGGTGGCAGACCCTCCGAGGACGTAAAAAAGTTACTGGACGAGATTCCGATTGACGGCCTGGAAGGAGTCCGGGTGGCGGCTTTCGACACCAGAACCGACGTCAGTGACAAAAATATATTTATTCGGGCTATAGCGGGAATTCTGAGCTATGCAGGGGGGCGGATCGAAAAAACTCTCGTCCGCAAGGGCGGTAACGTCGTAGCTGACACCGAGGGGTTTCTCGTTAACGACCGGGAGGGGCCCCTGATTGATGGCGAGTTGGATCGGGCCCGGAACTGGGCCGGCCGAATTTTATCCGGGGCGAGTTAAACCCGGGAAGTTGGATTAGAAGTGGTTCTTACCGTTTTGCGCAATTTTTACCGATTTACCATCTGTAAACATTGAGGTTGCCGAGAACGTAGTCCGGCGCTTGCTTCAGGTTGATCGGGGATAATCATTCTGCGTCCCCGAATTGCCAGAAATTTCCTATCATCTTACGAATAGCATCTCCCCTTTATAGAAACCTTCCAACATTTGGCCAGTTAGCTACCGGGGAAACAGGGACTTTTGTCTTATTTTCGGAGAGTCTATTATCCGATTTTTCGTCCACCATTAAAGATAAAATATATTTAGTAAAGGTAAACGGGAATACTCCGGAAAAGTACTGACAGGATAAGCTTCACAAAGGGGGTAAGCAGAATGAATAGTTTCGAAGCGCAGCAGCTGGGTAAGTTCAAGCACAAAGAGCGGTTGACAGAGGGAAAAGAAGAGAGGCTAGCTCGACAGACGCCGGAGGAACGGGAAAAGAGCCGGTTCGGTTGGGTAAGGAATTTTGTCCTGTTCTTTCTGTAGTCGGGGGTTGTGCCCTTCTGCGATAATAATTAGCGACTTTGATTAAATTTACGTCATTTGTAGGGTTCTCTTTCAGCATTTCTCCGGGGAAGCGGACCTCCTGAATAAGTAACATTATTGGAATTCTGTTTTGAGGTCGTGGTTATGGATAAAAAGTCAGTCTTAATTGTAGCCGGCCCCGGAGAAGTAAGAGAAGGGATAAAAGCTCTCCTGGAGGCAATACCGGATATCGGATTGGTAGAAACTTTTTCTCCTCTGGCTCTGGCGGAAGCAGATATCAAAAAACTGTTTCCGGAATTGATAATCCTGGACCCCACTCATGAGGACGTGGATTGTCGAAAAATGTTGAGTCAATTCAGGCAGCAGTTACCATGTATAAAAGTCCTGGCAATTGTGGACAAAGAAGAGGAAAAAGAAGAGTGCCGGAGCGAAGGAGTTGATGCCACACTGGTTAAAGGTTTCCGGGGCCAGAGTTTTGTCAGTGCAGTTGGAAATTTGCTTGAAAAAGATAGAGAACGATGTCTCGAGGATTCACAAGGTGACAGAGGGTGAGAATTCATGGAAATGTTAAAGGTCAATGAGGTCGAAAAAACCTTCAAAGATAAAAGAGTTGTGAAAAAGCTGTCTTTTCGGGTAGATAGAGGTGAAGTGATGGGTTTGCTCGGACCAAATGGGGCAGGTAAAACCACTACCATACGGATGATCATGGGAATAATCCAGCCGGACAGCGGTTCCGTGAGCTTCCTTGGAAACGGGATGAGGAAAGGTTCCAAGAGCAATATTGGCTATCTCCCGGAGGAAAGAGGCCTTTACGAAGACGCGAAAACAGGGGATGTGCTGGAGTATCTCGGTACGCTTAAAGGCATGAGCCGCCAGGCGGCAAGGACAAAAGCCAGAGAATGGCTCGGGAAGCTGGATCTCTCCGACCATGAAGATTCGAAGATTTCGGAACTCTCTAAAGGCATGGCCCAGAAAGTTCAGTTTACGGCTTCGGTTCTGCACGAGCCGGACCTGGCCATACTGGACGAACCGTTTGCCGGGCTGGACCCGGTCAACCAGGACCTCTTTCGGGGTATAGTAAAAGAATTGAGGCAGTCCGGAACGACCATTTTGCTCTCCTCGCATCGGATGAACATGGTCGAGGAACTTTGCGAGCGGGTCTTCATGATTCACGAGGGCCAGGAGGTACTAAACGGTGATCTGGAAAAGATCAAAGAGGAGTTCGGCAAGGAGCTGGTCGAACTCAAGTTCTCCGGAGATGGAAGGATGATCTCGGAACAATTAGGGGATAGAATATCTAACCTGGAACTGGAAGACGGTTCCGCGAGCTTCTATATCGAAAAGGGGTTCAGCCCGAACGGGTTCCTGAAAGAATTGCCCGAAGCTGTAGAGGTAGAGGAAATTACGCTGGGCAAGCCGCCACTTCACGATATCTTCGTCGCTAAGGCAAGGGGTGGAAACAATGAATAACGATATCCTAAAAGTGGCCCGGTGGGAGTTTTTTCAGAACCTGAAAAGCAAAACTTTTCTGATCCTTACCGTGGTTATTCCCATCATTATAGTCGTCGTTGGGTTCGTTCCCAATTTTCTTGCCTTCCAGGGGAACGACGAGGCCGTTACCCTTTACGTGATAGATCAAGCGGGAATTTACGACCAGCTGGAGGAAAGCGTTGAGGCTCTTAACCAGAAGAAAGTAGATTTGAAGCTGGCGAAAGAAAGCGAAAGCGTCCTGAAAGACCGGGCAGAGAAGAAGGAAATAGATGGTTATTTCGTTTTGCAGGAACCGCTGACTCGCTATCAGGAGAATCCGATCAGGATTTATAGCAACCTGGACAGCAGGTCTCCTCTGGAGGAAGCAGGGGAGATTCTTGGCGGCGTCCTGACTCGTCTGGTGGGAGCAAAATCTCTGAACGAGTCCGGCTACGATCCAGAAAAGATCTTTTCTCTGACCGGGCCGATCGGCTTTACTCCGGTCAAGCTGGAAGAGGAGACCAGGGGCCTGGGGCAGTTTATCCTGCCTCTCGGGGTGGCGATGATGATCGTTCTGGCCTCGATGTTCCAGGGTTCCATGGTTATGATCGGCATCGGGAAGGAAAAGTCGAATCGGATAGTCGAGATAGTTCTGTCGTCGATCGATTCGTTCGACATGATAGCTGGTAAATTGCTCGGATTCGCCGGTCTTGGCCTGGCCCAGATAGGGTTATGGGGAGGGGTCGGGCTGGTCGTCCTGACGCAGATAATCAATATTCCGCTGGGACCCGTCACGCCCTTCCAGGGTTTTTATTATTTCTGTTATTTCGTGCTGGGCTACCTGATGATTGCCTCCATCTACGCTTTACTGGGAGCAAGCGCAAAGGATATTCAGTCCGGCAGTCAGACCCGAGGAATATTCGTCATCATACCTTTGATACCAATTTACTTTATTTCTGCGATTATAAATAGCCCCGAAGCGTTATGGGTAAAACTCGTTTCCTACTTTCCCCCCTTTACCCCAACTATGATGCTCATAAGATCGGCTTTTGCGGGCGTACCGGCCTGGGAAATTATCCTCAGCCTGGTCGTGCTGGCCGGTTTTACTTACCTGATGGTTAGGGCGGCGACGAAGGTATTCAGAGTTGGAATGTTGATGTACGGAAAGGACATGTCAATTGGTGAAATGCTGAAGTGGGCGAGAGGTTAAATTGTTTAAAATAGGAAAGGAGTGGTGAAGATGCTTTCGGAAATTATCGAACTTTTACCGCTGATTGCGCCGTTGCTGGTAATTCAGCTGGGCCTGCAGCTCTACTGTCTGCTGGACATCTGGAAGTTTAGCCGGAATCAGAGGGATAAACAGGACAGGCTGGTCTGGACTCTCGTCGTACTGGTCTTTAGCCTTTTTGGTTCCCTGGCATACCTGGTGTTCGAGAGGAGGTAAGATGAATTTCGTAGAGACAAGGAACCTGAGCAAGACTTATCCGAACGGGGTTGAAGCCGTGAAATCGCTGAATCTGGAGATCCAAAAAGGACAGGTATACGGTCTTATCGGACCGAATGGAGCGGGAAAGACCACTACGATAAGGGTGCTGATGGGAATTTTCGAGCCGACAAACGGCGAGGTCAAGTTCGACGGGGAGCAGGGGGTAGATCTATCGCGGACCGGATATCTCCCGGAGGGCGCGAACTTTTACCGCTTTATGCGGGTAAGGGAATACCTCAGCTGGTCCTGTCGAACCTACGACATCCCTGATTGTGGGGAACGAGTTGAAGACTCGCTGGCCACCGTGGAATTGGAAAACCTGGGAGAGCGGAAACTGGATGAGCTCTCCAAAGGACAGAAGCAGCGGGTCGGAATCGCTCAGGCTCTGGTGCATGATCCGGATTTGCTAGTTCTGGACGAGCCTACATCGGGACTCGATCCCATGGGGAAAAAGAAAATTCTGAAGATAATAAACGGTCTGGCGGATCAGGGTAAGACGATACTAACGTCAAGTCATATCCTGCCGGAGCTTTCCCAGGTCTGTACGGGAGTTGGAATAATTAAGGACGGCGAGCTGGTGCTCCAGGGTTCGATGAGCGACTTGCGGAAAAAATTTACGACTTCTAAGGTCGAACTGGGTTTTGAGAGCCCCGCCGGAGAGGTAATAGATCGAATCAAAAAGTTAGATTTCGTCAACCGTATAGAAGAAATCGATGGTGAGGGGCTAAGGTACCTGGTAAAGGTGGGGGATAATGAAAAAGCAAAGGACCAGCTTCCGAAGCTGATATTTGCCGGGGATAGTGTCATTACTTACTACGATTTTGCCCAGGTCACGCTGGAGGATATCTTTATGGAAACCATGGACGGTGATGGCCAGTGAAATTTAGACAACTACTGATAAAGGAGTTCAAGGAGACCAGGATTCAGGGTGTGGTATTCGCAGCAGTCCTCCTGTTCTTTGGCTCAACTTCTGTCCTCATGCAGAAGTTCATTCCGAAACTTGTTCCCGAGAACATGGCCGAAGTTTTTGAGCCATCTTTGACTGCAGGACTGGCTGATTTTGTCGGCAACTCGCTCCAAATGGGCTCTGTCGTCGCCATTTTAATTACAATAGCCGCCCTGGCGGGAGAGAGGGAGTCGGGGACTCTGGAGCTTTTACTCGCAAAGCCGGTAAGCAGGGTCCAGATAGTTCTGGCGAAGTTTCTTACCCGTATCGTTTACGTTTTTCTTGGCAACCTTGTTGCCGCGCTGGTTACCTGGTACTACGCCGTCTATCTATTTGAGCCGTTCCCTGTCGGAAAGCTGCTGTTGACTGCTCTGGCGATATCAGTGGTGATTTCTTTCGTTGTTGGGCTGACGATGATTTTCAGCGCCCGGACCACTTCTAAGATTTCGGCGGCATTCTGGAGCGGAGGGGTATCACTGGCTCTGGCTATATTGCCCACGGTTCGGTCCCCTTATGACCTGATATCACCCTTTAAATACGGGGAAATCGCCCGGAAGGCCTTGCTTGGTGAAATCACCGCGACGGGCTATATTAGCGATCTGGGAGCAATAATCGG
>CAZENJ010000114.1:0-6398 GCA_964513485.1 uncultured Thermotogae bacterium
CCGGGAGACCGAAATCTTTCTTCCAGCGCTCGCGCTTTTCCGCCGGAAGTTCCGTAAGCTCTTCTTTGATACTGGACTTCCACTCTTCATCGATTATCAGCGGGACGAGGTCCGGTTCCGGAAAGTAACGATAGTCATGGGCTTCTTCTTTTGACCGCATCGGTTTGGCTTCTTCCGCGTCGGCGTCCCAGCCCAGGGTGACCTGATTTATGGTTCCGCCTTCTTCCAGCGTTCTTTTCTGTCGTTTTTGTTCGAATTTCAGTGCGCTCTCGACGGCGCGAAAAGAGTTCATGTTCTTGACCTCTGTCTTCGTTCCCATGGTCTCGTCTTTTGACAGGGAGATGTTTGCGTCACAGCGAAGAGAACCCTTCTCCATGTCGCCGCTGCAAACTTCGACGTAGCGCAGTATCTGGCGCAACTGCTCCATGAAGTCCCGGGCCGCCTCGGGCGATTTAAGATCCGGTTCGGTAACTATCTCTATTAGCGGTACCCCGACCCGGTTCAGGTCGACCGAACTGCTGCCGCCGGATTGATGGAGCAGTTTTCCCGCATCCTCTTCCAGGTGGACCCGACGAATCCCCACTCTGTCACCGTCGACCTCGAGGTGTCCGTCCACCGCCAGCGGCTCGTCGAATTGAGATATCTGATACCCTTTGGGTAGATCGGGGTAAAAATAGTTTTTCCGGTCGAACTTCGATCTTTCGGGAATCTCACAGTTCAAAGCCAGTGCCGCCCGGACACCGTATTCCACAGCCCGTTCGTTCAGTACAGGCAGTGTGCCCGGCATGCCGAGACAGACGGGACAGGTGTTGGTGTTGGGGTCCTGGCCAAAGTAGTCGGCGGAACAGCCACAAAATAGCTTAGTTTCGGTCAATAATTGAGCATGAATCTCAAGACCAATAACTGTTTCCATGGTAAAACTCCTCCTCAGGCTGAGTCGTATCTAAAGATAGCGGAAAAGTCATTTCCAGTCAAAGCGGATTGGTTTGGACTCCGGTTTCATTTCGTTCAGCTCCCGAATCAGTTCGGATTTCCGCGAGGGCTCGAATTTAAAGAGGTGGGAATAACAGTTACAGTCGGAGGAACCGAATGATTCTATCGGTTGCTCGAAGAGCTTACCCAGTATACCGGCCAGTTCACATTCCAGATCTTCCTCGCTCGGAATAAGCCAGGTTTCCACCACTTCGCCCGCTTCTACCAGGTGATCTATATGCCAGTGTCCCCCGTCCCGCCTGCCCGCAGCTACCTCCAGGTGTCGGCTTACTCGTTTGAACCCGCCGGTCCCATGGGCGGAACCGACGTAAAGGTATTCACCTTTTACCTTTCTCCTGGCAAGGCTTCCGATATCGATCGTTTCTTCGGGCTCCACCCGGACCCGTAACAGATAGACTCCTTCCGGCTGTTCTGACATTTTTTAGTTATTTAATCAATGTTGTAGCGCTGTTTTACCCAGTTCCAGCTGGTCCGGACGATGGAAGCAAGGTCGGCGATCTCCGGCTCCCAGTCGAGGCGTTCAAGCCCTTTGCCCGGATCGGCGACGAGCTCCGGCGGGTCCCCCTCTCTCCGCTTTCCGACCCTGACGGGAATGTCTATCCCCGTAACTTCCTTGCAGGTTTCGATCACTTCCTTCACGGAATGACCCTCTCCGGTTCCCAGGTTGCAGGCAAGATGGGTTTCCGAGCCGTCCTCGAGAACTTCGAGCGCTGCTATATGTGCCGATGCCAGGTCGTTTACGTGAATAAAGTCCCTTATCGGCGTTCCGTCGGGCGTAGCGTAATCCGTACCGTAAATTTCTATGTACTCCCGTTTGCCGGCCGCGGCTTCAAGTACGACCGGGATGAGGTGCGTTTCGGGGTCGTGAATCTCGCCCAGGTCGCCTTCCGGATCGGTACCGGCAGCGTTGAAGTAACGGAGCGAGCAGGCCGAAACCGGGTAAGCGTGTGTATAATCCTTCAGGATCCGTTCGTAAGTGAGTTTGGTCTGGCCGTAGGGATTCTTCGGGTTTTTAGGGGCGTCCTCCTTTATCGGTACGCTTTCCGGCTCCCCGTAGATCGCGGCGCTGGAAGAAAAAATGAATTTATCCACGCCGTAATCGTTCACGGCATTTAAAAGCGTCAACCCCTTTGCGACGTTGTTATCGTAGTATTTGGCCGGGTTGCGCACTGATTCTTCCACCCGGCAATGTGCGGCGAAGTGCATAACTGCATCCGGTTCGTATTCCTCCAGAGTCTTCTCGAGCAACTCCCTGTTTCCTATATCGCCCCTGACGAAGTTCTCTGTCAGAACGAAGTCCCGATGGCCGGAAACCAGATTGTCGTATACTACGACTTCGTAATTCCGCTTTAGTAACTGTTTTACCGTATGACTGCCGATATAACCGGCCCCACCAGTTACGAGTACCGTTTCTTTGCTGGACATATACCCTCCATTTTTTCTTTTTGAGTCCGATAATTTACCAAAACCGTACAATATTAACGATAGGAAAGAATTTTGCAAACCAGAATCCGAAGCCGGTTCCGGCAAAACCTATTTCTCTCGAGCCGGGTCTGAAACAGTTCCGCCTCTGCAGGCCGGGGTGGCCCGGAAACGTATGGATAAAATCGGGCCGACTTGGTGTCTTGGCCCGAAATCCCGCTGGGATCACCGGTTCGTGTTGGTTGCATTATCGTGATTTTCTCCGAAAATATTCCTATCTGAGCCGGGCCGGAACTTTTGTTTCGGTTTGGTGAAGAAAGAGTCGAAAACTCGAACCGGAAGTCTTATCACCGGAAAAACGGAGGTTGGCGAGAAATCGCATTAACATGAATGAAAGAATTCAAAAGCTCAGAAACGCTTTAGCCGACGGCGAAGAGGAGATAGACGCTTATTTGATCCTGAATATCGAATCTTCCGATAGGATCAACCAGAGGTACCTGATCGACTTCGATTCGTCGCTCGGATGTACGCTGATTATGGAGGATCGCGTGGTGTTCCTCACGGATTCACGGTATTTCGACGCGGCCGGAGAAGAACTGAAGGAGCCCGAGCTAAAAAAGATCGATTCCAGGCCGGTCGAGACCACCGCGGAACTTATCAACGAGCTCGAGCTGGGGGCCGTGGCGATAGACGAAAACGACGTCAGCCTGGGCCGGTTCAAGAAGTTAAAGGGACTTCTGGAAGGAACAGGTATTGTCCAGCTGGACGGAACTCTAAGGGAGATCAGGCGACAGAAATCCTCGGAGGAACTGGAGTTACACCAGAAGGCCGCGGATATAGCGGATCGGGCCTTTTCCCATTTGCTTGACTTCGTCGAGCCGGGAATTTCCGAAAAGGACGTGGCTCTGGAACTGGAGTTCTTCATGCGGAAAAACGGAGCCGATTGCGTTTCCTTCGATCCGATCGTCGCTGCGGGCCCCAGGAGCGCACAACCACACGCCCACCCCGGCAAAGAGGTCATAAAATCCGGAGAGCTCCTGCTGGTCGATATGGGGGCGAAATACGGGGGATACTGTTCCGATTTAACCCGAACCGTCTATTTCGGTGAACCGACCGAAAAGGTAAAGGAAATTTATCAGCTCGTGCTGGAAGCACAGCGGACGGGATTGCGCGAGCTGGGACCCGGAATGAGCGGCAGGGCAGTCCACGAGAAAGCGGCCGAGGTGATCGAGGAGGGCGGTTACGGGGATAATTTTGACCACGGACTCGGGCACGGTGTCGGACTCGAGGTTCATGAGGGTCCCAGGCTGAGCGAGACGAGCGAAGATACGCTGGAGCCTGGGATGGTCGTTACGGTCGAACCGGGAATCTATCTCCCGGGCTGGGGCGGAATCAGAATCGAGGATATGGTTCGGGTAACGGAGGACGGTTGCGAAAGGTTCTCTCACGCGCCCAAAGAGGAAATCATCAACCCGCTGGAAGGATAAGTTTTCCTGGTTACGTTCATCCCTTTTTTGCGCCGGGCGGGGGGACGCCGTTCCTCGCAGATGGCGGGTATTAGCTCCCGGAAAACTTTTCCCGTTGGGTTAGGATGGACGGAGCGAGTTAACCATCTTCCCGATCCAGAAAACGCTGGAGGATGAGAGTTGCCGCGAGCTTGTCCCGCTGATTTTTTCTTTCATCGCGTGAGGCGTCCGATTCCAGCATTACTCTTTCCGCTTCCGAACTGGTGAGTCTTTCGTCGATCGTCTCCACGGGAATCTCCAGTTTCGCCTCCAGGGCCTGCTGGAACTCCCTTGCTTTCGCGGCGGATTCCCCCTCCTTGCCGTCCAGGTGGTAGGGCATCCCCAGAACTATCAGGCTGACTCCCTCCTCCAGGACCAGCTTTCTGATGTAGTCTACGTCCTCCTCGAGTTCGCTTCTCCGATAAGTCTCCCGGCCGAGGGCGACCGTGCGGCGGCTATCGCTGATCGCTATCCCTATTCGGGCTCCACCCCAGTCCAGCCCGAGGACTTTGCCTTCAGTCATAGATTCGGTCGTCACCTCCCTTTCTCGGCGCGTTCCACGACTCGACCCTTCCAGCTATTGCCCCTGCCGGTCCACCAGCTCAACCCGGAGTCCACCGTCATCAGCGTGTAAAGAAAACCACCGAGGGGAGCGAGTAAGCCCAGTCCCGGCGAGAGGTCGTACCAGTTTAAGATCGGAATGAAACTTGCTCCGGCTATCAACCAGGTCAATCCTCCGGACGCCGTTATCGTGGCCGGTAACGCTGCGCTGGTCGTCGCGCCCCGTTCCGCGAGGTAGAATAATCCGAAGCCGACGGAAGCCGGAGGGACGACGAACAGCAAAAACATCCCGATTACGGTACCGGCAAGGAGCGCCGCCGAATAGTTCAACTGACTGAAGGCGGAACGGGAGATCGTCTTCCATATTTCCCCCAGGTTCCCGTAACTTCGGAGGCTTTTCGCCATGTGAGACAGGCCGAGCCAGATCCCCTTATCGGTATTCGCATTTACTTCCCGTGCCAGAGCGCAGTCGTCTATGACGGCGTCGGAGATGGACGAAAACCCTCCCGCTTTTTTCAGGGAGGATCTTCGTAAAAGAACGCAACCGCCCGCAGCGCCGGCCGCCTCCGTGCCGGGGTCGTTTACTTTCGGGAATGGATAAAGCAGGCTGAAATAGTAAACGAAATTTGGTATCAACAGTTTTTCCCAGAAGCTCTCCGTCCGGAGGTCGGCCATTATCGAGGCGAGCGAAAGATCTTCGTCTGTCAGCTTCAGCGCTAATCTTCGGAGAGTTCCGGGAGAGTGAAGGATGTCGGCGTCCGTCAACCAGATCAATTCGGGATCGCTTTCCCTGGCCTTTCGAAAGCCGTGGTTCATCGCCCATACTTTGCCCGACCAGCCTTCCGGCTTGTCCGGTGGTACCGTAATTTCCAGTTCGGCTTCGGAATCCGTCTCTCCGGCTATTTCCCGGGCGATCTCGCCCGTTCCGTCATCGCTGTGATCGTCGACCAGGGTCACGCGAAGCTCGCCCGGGTAATCCTGCTCCAGAACCGAGGGAAGCGTGCGAGGCAGGACGCCGCTTTCGTTTCTTGCCGGGATAATTGCGTGAATTGCCGGCCAGGTGTCCGGCCCTTCTTTATCTACCTCCGGACCAATTTTCTCCCGCATGAGCCAGAATTTATCCCGTCCCAGTAAAAGACCAAGCCATGATAGCAGGGACAGGCCCGAGAGCGTCAGCGGGATCCAGAATATTTTTGCCAATTTAACCTATTTGCTCCTTGAATAACCCTCTGTCCTGTTCGGCACCCGTTGCCATCCTGTCCGAGGAAATTATCTATTCCCTGCTTGCCCCGACCTCTTTTGAAGTTTCCGGCATGTCCAGTTCTTTAAGGGTATTCTTTAACGGTACTCCTTCACGGTCCCAGCCCCGGACCGTGTAGTAACGGTCGAGTTCGCGCTCGAATTCGTCGCGGGAGATCGATTCGCCCTGCGAAGGACCGTCCGGTATCTCCTCCTCGATTACTCGTGTCGGAAGGCTGTCGTCTTCCCTGGAAAAACCCTCTCTGACGTTGAAGGCCTTTGAGAGATTGTACGTCCTTTCACCGGCCGTGAGCAATTCGGAATTCGTCATTTCGAATCCGGTTACGGCATTGACGAGTTCTCTGATTCCCTCCTCGTACATGATCCCCCTGGTGAATTTACAAACTCCGGCCATGTCGTATATCGTCATCAGGTCCTCCATTGCCTTCAGCGCGACGGCCTTTCCGTCCAGCTTCGTTCGGTCGTAACCGTCGAAATCCCAGAAACTGCCGCTCATTTCCAGCGCGTACATGCAGGAGGTCAGGTGGTCCGCCCCCCTCGGTGCCACGGCGAAGGCAAGTGCCATTCCCTTGATGCCCCGAACTTCGAATCCGGCCGGGACCATGCCCTTCACGTGGATCGTAAACTCCTCGGAACCTTTGCCGAGCTTCTCCGCCG
>CAZENJ010000115.1:0-6343 GCA_964513485.1 uncultured Thermotogae bacterium
AACTTTCAACCAGCACCCAGTTTAATATATACTTCGAAGACCTAATCATTTTACGGCCAAAATGTTTCTTGAAGGTATCTCTCTCAAATTGACCATCAATATTAAACTGGGTGCTGGACAAATTCCCGCTTATCAAATAAATCATTCAGTTAACCCTTTCCTTTCAAGCCCTCGCGGTAAAACCGCACAATTTTGGTTTTGAAATTAGTACAGATTTTAAACACTGCCCCGGCTTTCTTTCCATCATAATAGGGTTCATGTCAGTCGTAATCAATTATGGCCTCGCGAGTCCCCGGTGAATGTTTGGATCTCCGGACAATTGACCTGAGGGGATATATGTAACTTATTCAGGTATCAGTTGACCTTAATTTCAATCGGAGAAGTTTGTATAAATAGATCGGATTAGCTGTGGAGCGGGTCATTGAAGTACGGAAATCTAATTTTTTCAATTAAAGTCTCTAGTTTTCGTCAGGGTAAAGATTTTTTGTTTGACTTCACCAGGAGGCGAGGTACATGAACAGTTTTAAACGAAATGTCATTTCGATAGGACTTTTGTCGGTTTTAGTGGTCTCGCTTGTATTCGCTTTGACCGGTTGCGGCTTCCTGAACCAGGCGCCGGAAGCCAAGATAGCGACGACCCCTGAAATTAGCAACGGCGTGGCCGTGGGCACTGAGATCAATTTTTACGGGGATAATTCCGAAGATTCCGACGGGACCATCGAGCATTACGAGTGGAATTTCAAGACCAACAAGGCGGAGGACGCAACCAGCACGAGCATGAATACCTCCTATACTTACGATGCCCCGGACACCTACACGGTAACCCTTACCGTGACCGACGACGACGGTGCTTCGGATTCCACCACCGCGACCGTCGAGGTGACCGAGCCAGAGCTCAACGCGTCGTTCACGATTAGCCCCGATCCGGCAACGGAAGACGACCCGGTAGAGTTCGATGCATCGAGTTCCACCGGCGATATCGACAGCTACAGCTGGAATTTTGGCGCGGGCGAGGGCACTGGAAGCGGTGAAACAACCACCCATACCTACAGTGATCCCGGTAATTATACCGTTCAGCTGACGATAGAGGATCCGCTGGGGTCGGTATCCATAACTGGTCGGACTCTGGAAGTTCAGTCCGCCTCAAGCACCACTTAAAACTGGCTGCTGACTTAGTTAGACGAAAACCCTTCCCGAAACCCGGGAAGGGTTTATTGTTACGGATGAGGTTGGTATAAACTCATTACTGCTGGATTTGCTTTCCAGAAGTTCTCAACCCCGAACTTTTTTGCCCGGAGAGCCGGCAAAGAAAGTAAGTTTTCGGGAATTTTCAACTTATCAATAACTCGGAATCGGGAGGTAAACATGGAGCGTTCGGTCGTAGGACGAGCCTTTCACTTTTCTTTTTTCGTCGTTATCTTGGCGCTGATTTTTTCCCCGCTGGCTTGCGCCGACACCCTGGTGGTTTCGGGGGAAGGTGATGAATTCAAGTCACTGCGTGACGCCGTCGGGCGGGCCGATTCCGGGGACGTAATTATGATCGAGCCGGGCAACTACGAAGGGGGTCTGAAAATTAAAAAGGACCTAACCCTGAAAGGCACCGGGGCCGACTCGGTTCGAGTTAGTGGCTCGGAAAGGGGACATCCAGTTCTTCTGGTCGGGCCCGTCGACGTTTCCGTAACCGTTCGTGGAATAACTCTCCAGGGCGCGAGTGGCGAACTCTGTGCCGACCGGGCCGACGGAATCTGTCCCTCGGGGTTATCCGTCGTCGGTAATGCGAAGCTTAGCCTGAACGGTTCGGTCCTCAGCCGGAACGGGCGTGACGGGATGCGGGCGATTGGATCGGCGAAGGTTACCGTCGGGGACACGAAAATTCAGGGCAATGAACGGGCCGGGGCCTGGCTTTCCGGTTCCTCCCGGCTCAGTCTGGAGGGTGGCGAAATAGTGAATAACCGGGCTGGAGTAAATCTTTCCCGTGATGCCCGGGCGGTAGTTATCGATTCCGTCATCCGCTCCGGCGGGCATGGAATTACCGTGTTTGGAGACTCTCAAATCACGATCAAACGGACGAAAATTGCCGAAAACCAGCGGGACGGGATCCGGTTTTTTAATTCCTCCCGGGGAACTATCGGGGGTAGCGCTATAAAGAACAATTCCGGTCGGGGCCTGGTTATTCAGGATTCCGCGCTGTTAACGTTGCAGGGAACCGAAGTAAGAAAGAATGCAGTCGGAATCACGAACCACTCCGACAGGGAGCTGAAGTTCAGCGATAATAACGTAACCGAGAATACCGTCGACCTGGTCGGAAACCTGAGCGGGAAATTGCGAAGCAAAGAGGCCGGAGCGAAAGCGGAACAAATTACCCTTCCGGACGAGGCTTATCCTGACCTGCAGAGCGCAATAGACGCCCTGGAACCGGGCGGCACCATAATTTTGCAGGGGAAGATCAAAGGTGGTGCGGTTATTTCGGAGGAAACATCGATCGCCAGCCGCGGAAAGAACGGGAAGCTCTATTTACCGGGAGAAACTGTTGCTCCCGTCCTCTCCCTGGTCAAAGGGGGAAACTTGACTTTGACCGGAGTTACGATAGAAGGAAGCGAGGGCAGCGGGATAGTCGCCGCGGGAAACGCGGGTCTCGAATTAAAAAATCTTGACATAGACGGAAGCGGTGAGGACGGAGTCGGGCTCTGGAATACGGCCGGCATGACCCTGGTTCAAGGCGGGGTAGCCGACAGCGGCGGCAGCGGCCTCAGGCTCGTGGACTCGACCCGGGCCGTACTAAAAGATCTCGAACTCACCGGAAATAAGGTTTCGGGAATTCTCTTGGCCGGTAGTTCCCGGGCGATGCTGGAGAACAGTCTCGTTAAGGGTAACGGCGGTCACGGTGTTGCTCTCTTCGGTTCGGCAGACGGATACGGTGAAGGAAACGAGATCAAGGATAACGGCAGTAGCGGGGTCAAGTTAGCGGGTTCGTCTCGAATCGGGCTGGAAGGATGCGATATCGTGGGGAACGGCCGGGATGGGGTCGCCCTTTTCTCCTCCGGCTGGGCAGCTATCAGGGATAGTACGGTCAAAGATAACACGAACGGTTTTTCCCTGCGGGATTACTCCTGGTTGATCGCCGAGGAAAATTCTATAGTGAGCAACGAGACGGGAATGAAAGTCCTGAGCCCGGAAGATTTTCGGGGCGAGATAACCGGTAAGTCCAACAGGTTAAAGGATAACGGAAAGGACTTTTCGGGAGTGACGAGACCAAAGAGAAAGAAACTCGTTTGGTGAACCGAAAGGCCGGAACGATGAATATTTTCGACTGGCTTTGAACTGAATCCAAAGTCAAAAACGGTTTCCCGGAGGTATTTATGTCCAATTCTTCTGACGGAAGCGAAGGCTCTCTTGGTTTTCTTTCCATTACTGCTATCGGTATCGGCGGCATGGTCGGAGGAGGAATTTTTGCGGTTCTTGGACTCGCAGTAAAGCTCGGTCACGGCGGCACACCAATTGCTTTTGCGATAGCCGGGCTGGTGGCGCTCATTACTTCCTATTCTTACGCCAGACTCTCGGTCAGCTTTCCCAGCGAGGGAGGAACGGTCGAATTCCTGGTTAAAGGGTTTGGCACCGGTATTTTTACGGGCGGGCTAAACGTTCTGCTCTGGATTAGCTACGTCGTTATGCTATCACTTTACTCCTATGCTTTCGGGGGCTACGCGGCCAGTTTCTTCCCGGTCGGTGCCAGACCCGTTTTGCGCCACGTTTTCATTTCCCTGGTAATGATTCTCTTTACGGTGCTGAACAGTCTCGGGTCAAAGCTGGTGGGAGAAGCGGAGGAATTCATAGTCGGAATAAAACTGGCCATATTGCTCGCCTTTATCGGCGTCTGCTCGATTAACGTCGATATGACCCGTCTGGCTCCGGCCCAGTGGACGAGCTTGCCCACACTTCTGGCCGGGGGCATGATCATATTCCTTGGTTACGAGGGCTTCGAGCTGATGGCAAATGCCGCCGAAGATACGAAGAATCCGGAAAAGAACCTCCCCCGGGCCTTTTTCTCTGCCGTCGGCTTTACGGTAATTCTTTACATCGCTATTGCCTTCGTTACTGTCGGTAACCTGCCCGTGGCAAAGATCGTCAGCGCCAAGGACTACGCTCTTGCCGCCGCGGCTGAGCCGGTAATGGGGCAGGTCGGTTTTACTATCATTGCAATTGCCGCGCTGCTGTCGACGAGCTCGGCGATCAACGCGACGCTTTACTCGACCTCCAGGGTGAGCTATATCATAGCAAAAGAGGGGGAGCTGCCGGGGACGCTCGAAAAGAAAATCTGGAACCAGCCGCTGGAAGGTTTATTTATAACGGCCGGTCTGGGCCTGCTGGTTGCGAACCTGCTCGACATCTCCAGCATTTCTGTCATGGGCAGTGCGGGCTTTTTATTGATTTTCGCCTTCGTAAACGCTGCCAACGCTCGGCTGCACGAGAAAACGGATAGCAAGCGCTGGATTTCGGCTGCCGGGGCCGTCGTCTGTTTTCTGGCATTTGCCACGCTGGTCTGGCACGGGGAAAGCCAGCTGAGAGATATTTTCGTCCTGATCGGAATGATCGGTGGCGCCTTCCTGATCGAGTTCGTTTACCGGTGGTTCTCCGGGAGGGAGCTTAGCTCCGGGACCCGATCGTAGCTGAAATTCCCGACTTTTTAGTCGCCCTGAGCGAGAGCCCTCTGCCGAGAAGTTGCGTGAGGACATTGTTCTTCATAGCCCGCTCGGTTGAAGGGTAACTTGCCCCACCCTGATTCGGGGAGGACACTTGCGCTCATCCCGTCGTCCTCTTGCTCGCCGTTCCCGATTAACATCGTTGCACCTTTCGTGTTCGCAATTATAGCTGTAGCGCAAAACTGATCTGGAGCGCCGGCCGGGAGACCCCGTCGAGGTGATGGGACATGTTTTCTGGGGACGCGCTTGCATTTTCGATTTTGCAAATTGTGCGAGCAAACGATAATATGTATTAGATTTCACGAAAAAATCATAGTAACACTTATCCGGAAAGGAAAACAAAGGAGTGTGATGAGATTGAAAAGGTTTGCGCTTTCTATTTTGCTGGTGGTTGCAGTCGGGCTGGTTTTTTCCGGCTTTAGCCTTCAGGCAGGAGCCGGGGAGAACCTGGGGCGCCTGGAGCCGGTAAAGATAGAGATCTCCTGTGATGAATTTCGGACGGAGAAACACGTAAACAAGTCCGTTAGGCTGGCAGAACACGGCAGGCTGGAAGTAACTCTCTGTTCCAACCCTTCTACCGGCTATCAGTGGTCCGACTCTGCCCAGATTAGCGACCATACCGTCCTGTGGCAGACCAGCCACGTAACTTTGCCCTCGGGGAGCAGCGCCCTCGGTGCTCCGGGAAAAGAGCGCTGGGTGTTTCAGGGTTTGAACGAAGGGAAATCGACTATTGCGCTCGAGTACGGCCGTTCGTGGGAATCGGGAAGCGGCGAGTGGTCGCTCCGAGTTGATGTCACGGTGGTAGATGAAGACGAAGAGCCCTCCGAAAAGGGTTCAGGAGACGATACCGGAGAAAAGCTGGTCCGTGAGGTATTCCGAAAGATCAAGAACTCCGATATTGCCGCGCTGGAAAAAATGATGGCAGAGGAATTTCAGGCGGTCCACGATTTTGGAGCAAGTGATCGGAAGGGCGAGGTAGAGACCCTGAAGGGAATTGAGCTGGAAGAATACAGGCTCGGGAATTTCAAAACGACGCGCCGGGAAGATATCCTGATAGTTACCTATACTGTAAAAGCAGAAGAGACTATAAAGGGCGAAGAAGTTGAGGACGAACCGGTTCCCAGGCTTAGTGTTTTTGTAAATACTGATTCCGGCTGGAAGTGGATCGCGCATGCAAACTTATCCTCACTCAAGAAATTTAGTCAGAACTGAGATATCTCGGAACGAGGGAAGGTTATTTGAAGCAGCTAGAAACTAAAGCATCTATTTGCTGAAATATTTTTTCTCTTTGCCCGGACGGCTCTCGACCAGTTGAGGGTAAATAATCTTATCCTTGTCGCGATAGTGGTGACATTTGTCCTTGATTCTATTGAAGTAACTTTGTTGTCAGGGATACTGCTGACTTTGACGTTCGGGCGAATTTAGGGTAAACTAATTTGGTAGAAAGAATCGTTTTTTGCTTAAGGATACTTTTTAAAAAAATTTACCTATTTGTTCAATTGACAAATTTGCTTAAAATACTTTATTATTTAAGGGCTCCAGATGGTGTAAATGAAGGTGGAATCAGGGGCAATGTGGAGGTGATGAACCTAACCCGGGAAGAATTTAGAATTTTCAAGTATGCTCCTATTTATTTACGCAAT
>CAZENJ010000116.1:0-6087 GCA_964513485.1 uncultured Thermotogae bacterium
GGCGGCCGTCTGCTGGAAGCCGACTTCGTCGGCGACAAATACATTACGGGTAGATCCAAACAGCTTCACTTCATCGGCTACTCCTTCAAAAACGAGCCCCGCTTGAGACATTACGAACGGGTAAAAGCCCAAACTAAGGACGAGTTCAAAACTTACACACAAAAGTTCTTCGACCGTTTCGAGGTACCCGACCTACTAAAGGTGGATAACGATCCAGTTACCATCGGAAGCGGTTTTCATAAACGAACCATCTCCGATGTGATGGCTTACCTGCTGGAGAAAAAAGTATACCCCGTATTTTCCGTTTCCCGTAAACCGGCAACCCAGGCCTCCATCGAAGGAAGCAACTCCCTGTTTTCCCGTAAGTTCTGGAACCGGCATCAGTTCGAGAACATAGAAGAGATAGATGAAAGATTAACAGTCTTCAGCGAAAATACTCGGAAATATCTTCGCTATCAGCCTCCTGAGAAGAAGAACACATCCGTCGGAACGTTCCAGCCAAAGGCCTATTTCCTCAGACAGGTCCGAGAAGAAGAGGAAGGTGACGACGGATTTGTGAATATCGTGAACGAGGAAGTAAAACTGGATCCCGAGTACATCAAGTACTTCGACCTCGGCGAGTGGGACCTAACTGAAGAGGAACTTTCAATTCGGTTTGAAGAAAGAGACGAGGATGATGAAAACGAAGAAGTCAAATCGAGGGTCATCAAGAAAATTGACTTTCCAATCCACGAGGGATCGAAAAAATCGTTTCCGGTATGGGGCCAAGCTGGAGGAAATAGTGCAAATGAAAGCTCATTTACCGGGTGCTAAATTCCTGGAAAAATGTTTGGGTTTTATGTTGCATCCAACCGTTTAAGGACTATCAGATAATGATGCTAAAGGAAACGACGCCTTTTGCAATCGGGAACCACCTGGAAGTATACCGAAAAACTTCATAATGCTTCCAAAATAATTGCCATGGTGACGATGTTAGGGGGCAATAATATAGAAGAGCTAGCAGAAAGGAACTTCGATTCCTGTTAACGGGACTTGCTCGGTGGATTTTGCCTTGAGAATATCGGACGAACAAGAAAACGGAGTGTAATTATAGAATGTCAAATTCAAACATTATCTCGATAGATCTTGGCGCTAATAGTGGCAGAGCGATCGTTGCCCGATTTACAGGAAGCGAGGTAGAAATAGATGAACTCTATCGCTTCCCTAATGGCCCTGTATCCGTTCATGGAAGGATTTACTGGGATGTTCTAAGGACTTTTAAAGAAATAAAGGAAAGTCTCCGCCAGTACGACGATAAATACAACGAGGGGCCCTTATCGATAGGTATAGATACCTGGGGTGTAGATTTCGGGCTATTTGGTAGTAACGGTCGTCTGTTAAGGAACCCTGTCCACTATAGGGATTCAAGGACGGAAGGCGAGATGGAGGAGGCCTTCGAGGTGATGTCTAGGGAGGAAATCTTCAAAGAAACCGGAATACAGTTCATGAGATTTAACACACTCTATCAACTACTAGCCCAAAAGAGGGAAAATCCCGAAAGCCTCCGGTCGGCGGACAGTTTATTAATGATGGCAGATATCTTCAATTATTTTTTAACCGGGAAGATGGTCTCAGAATTTACCCTGGCAACCACATCTCAGCTTTACAATCCCGTAGAAAAGGAGTGGGCTAAAAAGCTTTACGAGGAATTCGAGTTTCCAAGCGAAATGATGCAGGACGTCGTAGAACCGGGAACGAAAATCGGGCGATTAACTGAAGAAGTTGCGGAGGATGTAGGGCTAAAGCGAGTCCCCGTTATTGCTCCTGCGACTCACGATACTGCCTCTGCCGTCGCGGCCATACCGGCCCGGGGTGACGACTGGGCCTTCATCAGTTCTGGAACCTGGTCCCTCATGGGTAAGGAGATCGTGGAACCGGTGATAAATGATGACGTTCTCGACGCGAATTTCACCAACGAAGGTGGCGTAGATGGTACCTACCGTTTCCTCCGTAACCTGACGGGACTCTGGATAATTCAGGAATGTAAGCGCGAATGGGAGAAGGAAGGCGAGGATTATTCCTATGAAGAACTGACGGATATGGCCAGAGAAGCTGAACCCTTCCTTTCTTTCATAGACACTTACCATGAAAAACTTCAGTCCACCGGAAACATGCCAAATAAACTAAGAGATTTCTGTCGACTTACCGGTCAGAAAGTTCCCGAAACGAAGGGGCAACTTATTAGGATAGTTCTCGAAAGTCTGGCACTTGACTATAATTACGTAATGAAAAAACTGGAAACCTTATCAGGAGAGAGTCCAGATACAGTTCATATAGTTGGAGGAGGTGTGAGAAATGAATTACTATCTCAATTTAGCGCGAATGCCCTGAATAAAAAGGTTATTACCCGACCGGCTGAAGCTACCGCAATTGGAAACGCTATGATCCAGGCGATTGAACTAGAAGAGTTAAGTTCTTTAAAAGAAGGACGAAATTGCGTCAGGAACTCAATTGAACTAGAGGCTTATGCGCCTGAAAAGCCAGAGGTGTGGAGAGAGGCATACAAGGAATTTCAAAATATCAAATCAATTAATTGCACTTTTTAGCTAATTTTAGCTGCCCGCAAAAGAAATATTGTTATGAATGCTTAACAATAAGGAGTTCGAATGATATCGTACTTGTCAAATATTTCAAATTTTCCTCAAATGGGTAAGGTTCAACAGGAGATTGACGCTCCGCATATTTCTGATATTAGGGGAAAGTTACTTGATGAATTAAGTAGTCTAGACCTAGACGAACGCATAGATAGTGGAGAAAAAGTGGGTATTACGGTTGGTAGTAGAGGAATCGCAAATTTGTCGATTTTTGTTAAATCGATAGCAGAAAAAATTCGGGAGGCGCAAGGTGTACCTTTCGTAATCCCAAGTATGGGTTCGCATGGAGGAGGTACATCTAAAGGACAATTAGAATTGTTGGAATCATTGGGAATCAAAGAGCTAGGAGTACCTATCAAAGCAAACTCTGAAGTCTGTGAAATTGGTCAAACAGAAAATAGTTTGCCAGTATTCGTTAACAAAGTTGCTGTTGAGGAAGCGGATAAAATAATCTTGTTTAATCGGATTAAACCCCATACTGAATTTGACGGAAGCATTGAAAGTGGGCTAGTAAAAATATGCGCTATCGGGCTCGGTAATCCAAAAGGCGCAAGAACTGTTCATAAAATGTCCCTTGATTATGGTTATGAAAAGACTATTAAAGATGTTGGAAGCTTTATCATTAAGGAATTACCAATTCTGGGTGGGGTAGCTACAGTTGAAAATCATTACTATGAAACTTTTAAAATAAAAGCACTTTATCCCAATAACATATTGCAGAAAGAGAAAAACTTACTTTTAGAAGCAAAAAAACACACTGGGAAACTTCCTTTTGAGAATATTGATGTTCTCATTGTTGAAGAAATAGGCAAAAACATAAGTGGATCGGGGTTGGATACTAACGTAATTGGTAGA
This sequence comes from uncultured Thermotogae bacterium, assembly GCA_964513485.1. Taxonomy (GTDB): domain Bacteria; phylum Bipolaricaulota; class Bipolaricaulia; order M55B111; family M55B111; genus JAGXLP01. Next base: position 3,489 of record CAZENJ010000116.1, read on the forward strand.
AGAATGGTTTATGGTCAGGAAGAGCCAAATACTCCCAATATAAAACGGATTGTGGTTCTAGATATAACGGAAGCATCGCACGGAAATGCTACAGGCATAGGGTTAGCGGATTTCACGGTAAATAAGGTTATTGAAAAAATTGAAGAGATGCCTAGTTATTTAAATTGTATTACCGCCCAGACTCCAGAGAAAATTCGTATCCCCCCTTCATTTAATTCGGATAAGGAAGCTATAGCAGTTGCCCTCAATACGATTGGTTTTACAGATCCACAACGGGCTAGACTAGTTCGTATTAAGAATACTGAATTATTAGAGGAGATTGAAGTATCTCAGGTGTTATGGGAAGAAGCTAAGGAAAAAGATGAGCTAACGAGACAGGGATCGCTAACGGATTTAACATTTAAGGAAGATGGCAGGATATGCAAATTGTAGTTTTCTCGAACAGACCAGATATTACCTATTCTTGAATTGAGACTAAAGTCACTTGGTAAAGATAGTTTGAGAACATATTGTTGAAGTTAATCGATGCGAAATAATGAGAAAGAAGATCCATTTCGTAAGGCCCTCTTAAAAGCATCAGGAGGACCATTTTCTCTTAGCGGAAGGTATAATTTTGGGAGGTAACTATGCGTTATAAATTGCTAAAAAAAAGAATTGTAAAGGAGAGAATGACAGGTAAAGAAAGGTTTAGAGCGGCATTGAGTGGTGAGCCAGTAGATAGGATACCCGTAGGAAGCCCGACCTCGGTAGCGACTGTCGAACAAATGAACAAAGTTGGAGCTAGTTTCCCGGAAGCACATTATAAACCCAATAAAATGTTTGACCTGACTATGGCAGCACATAATATTCTTGGTTACGATGCTGTAATGCCTCATTTTTCTGTATGGATAGGTGGGGCCACACTGGGTATTCCTGTTGATTGGGGGGATAAAGACTCGAAAATGCCTGACGCTAAGGAGGTAGCTTGGAATAAACCTGAAGATATTGAAATCCCTAGCGAAATCGGGGATAAAGAACCTGCTAAATCTTTGTTAAAAGTTATTTCCAGAATTAATGATGAAGAGCCAGATGTCTATATTATAGGTAAAGTAATGGGCCCCTGGACCCTCTCATATCATGGTTACAGAACCGATAATGCATTAAGGATGTCTGTAAAAAACCCTGAAAAATTGAAGGCATCATTAGACATTCTTAAATCTTTCACTCTAGAATTCGGCAAGTTACAGATAGAAGCTGGCGCAGATGCTCTCTGCATTCCGGATCATGTTACGGGAGATTTAGTCGGCCCTGAGACTTATAAGGATTTTTTAATGCCTGTACACAAAGAATTAATCACTGAATTTGAGCAATTTGACACACCCTTAATATTGCATTGCTGTGGGGATACTTATGATAGGCTTGAATACTTTCAGGAAGCAGGCTGGCCCGCATATCATATTGAATCAAAAGTAGATGCTTTTGAAGCTACCAAAAAGGTTAATTCCATGAAGTTAATAGGCAACATAAACAATCCTGATACCCTATGGGCAAGCAAACCCGAACATGCCAAATGCGAGAGTCTTTATACGGCCAGGGCTGGTTATGCAGCTTTAGCCCCTGAATGCTGTATTCCCACTACCACACCTGATGAAAATTTAAAAGCTATTATAAATGCTGCTCAACATTTACAACCGCTGAAGAAGACTTAGATATAGAAAATTTTTCCATATGGTTTTGTTATATTATAGGCACCATTTCTGGGGTGTCTTTGGCAAGTAATTTTTGCAGAAAAATGACATTAAAAAGTGCAGAGTCCTGTTGCCAGTATTTATCGCTCCACTTTCCGTCAAGAAATCTAACCATCTGATGGTTCTACAATGTTTCAGTAACCGTGTCAGGAAATCCCGATTTTAGAAATGTGTACTTCCGCTCACGATCAGGCTGGGTAATTTTCAGCAATAATTGCTGGGTAGTTTGCATTAATAATTTACACCTGGTGCTCGTAATCTTGGGCTTCCAGCATCGAGTAAACATCTCCTTGGTAAAAGATATCGGACCGGTTATCAGTTGATCCTTATCTGCCAAACAGACAAGTTCATAGGTGTTCGACTTTTATTATGCCACCAACCTTTCAGCATTAAGTTTTCCTGACATAAATGCTAAATCATGCCATCTTGTTCTTTCGCTCTTGACATTCGGGCAACCTGGATGCTCGATCAGAGTTTTTCATTAAAGGCAGTCAGTAACTTTCTTATGCACCCTTCGACTTCTATTACTGCTGATCTGTATATTCACGATAGTGTGAATTATGACGCGCTTTTCGAGCTGGATAATGGGCTGGAGTAACCAACCTAATTCTCTTGGGACCAGTCTCGATAACCAGTACTGACTCGAAGGCCAATTATTTATCTCAACCACCTGAAAAAGTTCCAGCACGGGGCTGGTGTAAGTTTTTGTTCGTTCAACTTGCAAAAACCTTTTAACTTCGTGATATCGTCGTAATTTACGGCTACTTACCTCAATTGCCAGCCCCTCAAGACCCACTATAAGCCACCACCACTATTCACACTAAAACAAACAATGTACAGTGATTTCTGCTTTTACTTGACAAATTTGGACT